>NZ_JBFTOF010000022.1:0-96585 GCF_056397845.1 Rhizobium sp. 05L419 | reverse complement strand
AATCGCTGATTCATAGGACACCGTGTTGGATCACGGAGGCCTTTGATGGTGGCGAAGCGGTATGAACTGAGCGATGGGCAGTGGGCGAAGATTGCGTCCTTGTTGCCGGGCAAGGCCGGTGATCCGGGGCGCACTGGGTCAGACAACCGCTTATTTATAAGTGGCTGCCTCTGGGTTTTACGCTCCGGCGCACATTGGCGCGATCTGCCGGAGCGTTATGGCAAGTGGAAGACGGTGCATAAGCGCTTCAGCCGCTGGTGCCATGCCGGTATCTGGGAGCAGGTCTTCGATGTCGACAGGAGCACGTTGCTTCGGGGTCAGGAGAACTGGACGCAGCCTTTCAGTATCTTCATGGACGAACACCAGTTTCCGCGGTAGGTTGCATTCGAAAGTGAATAATGTAACCTTTAGTAAAGGTGTCCCTCAAGAACGGCTGAGGAGCAAGCCGTGCAGAACGAATTGTCAGTTGGGGAAGAGGCTGCGTCGCCCCCATATCGCCCTGCTCCGAGCCCGGATGACATCCGTGCTCAGCTCGACCGCATCATCACCAGCCCCGAATTCCCGCATGTTGGTCGTGGTGGCGCATTCCTGACTTACGTGACGGAAGAAGCTCTCGCGGGTCGTGCGGATCGGATCAAGGGCTACTCGATCGCGGTCGAAGTTTTCAAGCGGAGCGAAGGCTTCACGCAGGACGATCCCGTCGTCCGGATCGAGGCTGGACGCCTCCGTCGCCTGCTGGAGCGCTACTACTTCGTCGCGGGCCAGCATGATCCGATTAGGATCGACATCCCCAAAGGTGGATACGCGCCGTCTTTCGAGTGGAGCGGCGCGTTTGAAGGTAGTCCTGCCGAGGAAGCCAAGACACCTGTTGCGCGCGGCTTTCGCGTCCGGTTGCACCGTGTGATGGCAGTAGCGATCGGAGCTGGCGCAATGATCGGCATTGGTATTGCTGCTTTCGCCTTGTCCACTCACCAGTTGCCCGGCCGGTCGAACACACTCCTCTCTGAGGGAGGTCCGACGCTGGTCGTGGCCCCGTTCGCCGATCTTGGCGACGGACCGCAAGCGGAGCTCTACTCGGCTGGCCTGACCGAAGAATTGCTGACCGCCCTTCCGCGGTTCAAGGAAATCAGGGTCTTCGGGCGCGAGACTTCCAAGTCCCTGCCGTCCGAGGTGAAGGCCTCCTTGGTTCGCGGAGAACTGGGGGCTCGCTTCCTTCTCGCGGGCGGTGTCCGCGTTGCGGGCGACCGTGTTCGGGTGACCGCGCGTCTCCTGGACACCGACACCAACGAGATTCTTTGGTCCCAGACCTACGACGACGACATTAATAACGGCGATCTGTTCAGTATTCAGTCGGATGTCGCAAACAAGGTCGCCACGACCGTGGCCCAACCCTACGGTATCATGGCCCAGGCCGACGCCACCAATCCACCGCCAGACGACATGGGTGTCTACGGTTGCACACTGGGTTTCTACGGGTATCGGGCCGAGTTGAGCGTTGCGCGGCACACTGAGGTGCGCGATTGCCTGGAGAGCGCGGTCGCCCGCTATCCATCATTTGCGACCGCATGGGCGATGCTGTCCATCATCCATCTCGACGAGGATCGTTTCCGGTTCAATCCGATTATGGACACGTCGCCACCGATTGAACGCAGCCTGCAGGCAGCGCGCCGCGCCGTCCAACTCGATCCGGGCAACACCCGTGCCCACCAGGCGCTGATGACCGCTTTGTTCTTCAGCCAGCGGGTTCCAGAAGCGCTCAAGGTCGGCGAGCAGGCACTAGCGACCAATCCGAACGACACCGAGCTAATTGGGGAGTTCGGAACCCGTGTTGCGATGAGCGGAGACTGGGAGCGGGGTGCGGAGTTGCTGGATCGGGCGTTGGCGCTGAACCCTGGTGGCGGAGGCTACTATCATGGGACCCGCGCGCTCGCGGCGTACATGCTCCACGACTCCAAGAACGCAGTGATCGAGATCAAGCAGGCGGATCTGCAGAAGTTCCCTCTCTACCATGCCGTCGCCGCAGTAATCTATGTTGATGCCGGCATGATGGACGACGCCCGCCGGGAAGCTCTCCGGTTCAACGAGATGAGGCCGGACTTCATTCCGAATATCGTCACCGAGCTTACGGCGCGCAACTTCCAGCCTTCGGACCGCGCGAGACTGATTTCCGACATCAGGAAGGCCGGGCTGCCAGCAGTGGATGAGGTGGAGGCGTCCTCGACGCTGCCGCCAGCGCATGGGTCTGGTGCACTTCAGCCACAATAGCCCCTGCTGTTCACCTCAGTTCTGGCCCAAAAACAAAGGCGGGATTTCGATGCGCTCAACCCTGCTCGATCCGTGATCGATGATATCGAATATTGTCTGTAGCATGCGCGGAACATCCTGCCGCACCATCTCGATGTCATCGCCGAGCATGGCGACGAATGGATCCCAGTCGAAGCAACCCATGATTGGCGGCCGGGCATCGTAGTGGTGGGATCGCTTGATCCAGCGCATCACGCCTTCGAAAGAAATCGTCGAGTTGACAAACATCCCTCGGGTCAGGTTGCCTTCCTGCTGCGCAAGGGCCTGAAGCGCGCTCTCGGCCTTTTCCGGTGCGTAGCCGCAAGTCAGAATATGGTTGTCGTCGACCTCCAGCCCGATGTCGGCGTGGGCAGCGCGAAAGCCGCGGACACGCTCTGAGGTATTGTGGTCGATGCCGCGTCCACCGACGAAGAGGAGCGGCTCGACGCGACTGAGCTTGCGTCGGTAATTCGCGAGTATGCGCCGGGTCAGTTCCCGGGCGCCGCCAAAATTGTCGGATATCACGGATGGCGCGCGCGATCCCGGAAGATCGAGATTGAGACTGCGGACGCCTGATGCCGCGCAGATATCGGTGATGCGGTCGGGGTCGGTGGCTCCAGTCGAGACCAGGCATTCGACCTGGTAGGACAACATGGTTCGCGCAGCCTCGATTTCAAGTTCTGGATCGCGGCGTGTACAGGTGATGATCGGAAATAATCCGCGCTCACGTGCCATGGTTTCGAAGGTTTCGACGATCGAGCCGAAATAGCGATTGTCGTACTTAGGCACGATCATACCGATGATCTTGGATTTCTCACGCCGCAGAAGGCTCGCCTGCATATTGAGCGCGTAACCCTGCTCTTCCGCCAGCCGGGTGATTTTGTCTGCGAGTTGGCTGCTGATCCGGCGCTTCTTCCAATTGCCGTTCAAAACCGCGCTGACCGCGCTTGCCGATGTGCCAGCAAGTTCAGCCAGATCATAGATCGTCGTCTTTTTTGTTTGTTTGGGTTGATTCACGAATGCATGCCTCCATGTCGAACGTAGCTTGACATCATTGGACGAAGGTGGCAATTCTTGCTTCATCGATTGAGCAACGTTGCGCAATCGATGAAGGTGGTTGACTTGGGAGAGTCAACCGGGCGGCGTCCGGGTGGACCCAACGTCATTGGCGAGTCGATGCAAATCGATATCGCGCCATGATCTGCGCTGGTTCGAAACGAACGGGGCAGGGCGCTTGGAACGAACGGAGGACGTCTCTCGAAGAGGGCTATCACTCAAAAGGAGGAGAGAATGAAGTATCGTCCCATGTTTTTGGCAACGGCTGCAGTTGTTGCCATGCTTGCCCACGCGGCCTATGCTCAGCAGGCGGCAACCGTGGCATTCCTGATGCCGGACCAGGCATCTACCCGCTATGAAAAGCACGACTTTCCAGGTTTCAAGGCCGAGATGGAAAAGCTCTGCGCGAGCTGCACCGTTATCTACCAGAATGCCAACGCCGACGCTGCCTTGCAGCAGCAGCAGTTCAATTCGGTGATCGCCCAGGGCGCCAAGGTCATCGTGCTTGATCCTGTCGATTCCGCGGCCGCGGCGGGTCTCGTCGAAATCGCGCATTCTCAGGACGTCAAGGTCATTGCCTATGACCGCCCGATCCCTGACAAGGCAGCCGACTACTACGTATCGTTCGACAACGAAGGCATCGGCTACGCGATCGCGAAGTCGCTGGTCGATCACCTGAAGGCAGGCGGCGTCGCCGACGGCTCTGGTGTATTGCAGATCAACGGCTCTCCTACGGACGCTGCCGCCGGTCTGATCCGTGATGGCATCCATCGCGGCCTCCAGGATTCCGGTTATAAGACGCTGGCGGAATTCGACACGCCGGAATGGGCGCCTCCGAAGGCTCAGGAATGGGCAGCTGGTCAGATCACGCGTTTCGGTGATCAGATCAAGGGCATCGTCGCAGCCAATGACGGTACCGGTGGCGGTGCCATCGCGGCGCTGAAGGCGGCTGGCGTAAAGCCAGTTCCTCCGGTGACGGGCAACGACGCGACCATAGCAGCGCTGCAGCTGATCATCTCTGGTGACCAGTACAACACGATCTCAAAGCCTTCCGAGATCGTTGCGGCAGCGGCTGCCAAGGTCGCCGTCCAGTTGACCAAGGGTGAAACCCCAGCGCCGAAAACGACGCTTTACAACACGCCGTCCGAGCTCTTCATCCCGGCCGTCGTTACTGCTGAGAACATCAAGGCTGAAATCTTCAACAAGAAGATCCAGACCCCTGAGGAAGTTTGCACCGGAGAGTACGCCGACGGTTGCAAAAAGCTCGGCATCACCCAGTAATACCTCAAGGTGCCCGGTCGGGCTTTGCCCGACCGGGCACATCTCCATTTTCAAAAGGGCGTTCAGCCATGGTGCGAGAAGTCAGTGCTATGCCGGAAAAGGGCAGTCCCATTCTGCGGCTAAGCCGCATTTCCAAAAACTTCGGAGCCGTGTCGGCGCTGACCGATATCGATCTCGACGTGCATGCCGGGGAAGTGGTTGCGCTGGTCGGCGACAATGGTGCGGGCAAATCCACCTTGATCAAGGTCCTTGCGGGTGTGCACCAGCCGTCTTCGGGCTCGATCGAATTCTGTGGTCAGCAGGTTTCTCTGGACAGTCCGAGCCGGGCACTCGAACTCGGTATCGCCACGGTGTTCCAGGACCTGGCGCTATGCGAAAATCTTGACGTTGTTGCCAATCTCTTCCTCGGTCACGAGCTGTCCCCCTGGAGTCTCGACGAGGTGGCGATGGAAGTGCGCGCATGGACGCTCCTCAAGGAGCTTGCCGCGCGCATCCCCTCGGTTCGGCAGCCTATCGCGTCTCTCTCAGGCGGCCAGCGCCAGACTGTAGCCATCGCACGCTCCCTGTTGCTCAACCCAAAGATCATCATGCTCGATGAGCCGACGGCAGCTCTGGGGGTTGCCCAAACTGCAGAAGTCCTGAACCTGATCGAACGCGTTCGGGAGCGCGGTCTCGGGGTCATCATCATCAGTCACAATATGGAAGACGTGCGTGCTGTCGCCGACCGGGTCGTGGTTCTGCGACTTGGCCGCAATAATGGGGTCTTCAGCCCCGATGCCTCCAACCAGGAACTCGTCGCGTCAATAACCGGTGCGACCGAGAATTCCGTATCGCGCCGCCTTGATCGCAAGGCAAGTCAGCACACCGATCTGAGCGGGGGCACTGCATGACCCAGAAAATCTCCAAGGATACGGCAAGTCAATCGCAGGGCCAGGCCCTCGATCGCAGCGACGTACGTGTGAAACACAACGACGGCATCGCCGACATGCTGCACGCATTTATCGATCGTGTCCGCTCCGGCGATCTGGGAATGTTGCCCGTTGCCGTCGGCCTGATCGTCATCTCGACGGTCTTCAGCGTTCTGAACCCGATCTTCCTAGCGCCGAACAATCTGGTCAACCTGTTGTTCGATTGCGCCACTGTCGGCATCATTTCGCTCGGAATCGTCTGCGTGCTCTTGCTCGGTGAGATCGATCTCTCCGTCGGCTCGATGAGCGGTCTTGCATCGGCTATCATTGGCGTGCTTTGGGTCAATTCCGGCTGGCCGATCATCGCCGCCATCATTGCTGCTCTGGCAAGTGGTGCGGCCGTCGGCGCGCTCTATGCCGTAATGTATAATCGTCTTGGCATGCCGAGCTTCGTTGCGACGCTCGCCGGCCTGCTCGCCCTTCTTGGCTTGCAGCTCTACATTCTCGGCCCGACCGGCAGCATCAACCTACCTTACGCCTCGCCTTTGGTTCGATTCGGTCAGATCATGGTCATGCCCCATTGGGCCTCGCATCTGCTGGCTCTGCTGCCTGGTCTCGTTATGATCGTRGTCGGTGTCATCACGCGTCGCCGCCGTCAGGCCGTCAATCTGTCTTCTCAACCGCTTGGAGCCCTTGTGATCAAGGCGCTCGTGCTGACTGTCGCTCTGGAATTCGCAACCTACTATCTCAACCTCGGTCGCGGCGTGCCGTGGATGTTCGGCCTACTTGTAGCCTTGGTCGTCATCCTCAATTATGCGCTGACCAAGACGAAGTGGGGCCGGTCGCTGTTCGCCGTCGGCGGCAATCGCGAGGCCGCCCGCCGATCCGGTATCAACGTGCGACGGATCTACCTCAGCGCCTTCATGCTCTGCTCGACTCTTGCGACGCTTGGCGGCATCCTGTCGGCGGCCCGCCTGGCTTCTTCTAGCCAGCAGGCAGGCGCCGGCGACGTCAACCTCAACGCCATCGCGGCGGCTGTTATCGGCGGCACCAGCCTTTTCGGCGGACGGGGCAGCGCTTACTCCGCGTTGCTGGGCATCATCGTCATTCAGGCTATTTCGAACGGCCTGACACTTCTCAATCTCAGTTCGTCCTTGCGCTACATGATCACGGGTGCGGTTCTGGCGATCGCCGTTATCGTCGACTCGCTTGCTCGCCGGTCCCGTGTCAGCCACGGTCGCGCCTAAAACCATATTCCAGGAGAATTACGCTATGGCTGAACTCATGAAAGGCAAGGTTGCCGCCATCACCGGTGCTGCTTCCGGTATCGGGCTTGAATGCGCCCGCACGCTGCTTGCAGAAGGTGCGACCGTTGTTCTCATCGATCGCGCCAAGGACAGGCTCGACGCTCTTTGCCAGGAACTCGGCGATCGCGCCAAGCCTCTTGTCGTCGATCTGCTTGCTCCCGAGGAGGTCTCGGGGATGCTGCCCCGCATTTTGGAGCTGGCCGGCCGGCTGGATATCTTCCATGCCAACGCTGGTGCCTACATCGGCGGTGCTGTCGCTGACGGCGATCCGAACGCCTGGGACCGCGTGCTCAATCTCAACATCAATGCGGCTTTCCGTTCGGTCCATGCCGTCCTGCCGCACATGATCGCAGAGAAATCGGGTGATATCCTTTTCACAAGTTCCATCGCCGGTGTCGTGCCGGTCGTCTGGGAGCCAATCTACACCGCATCGAAATTTGCGGTGCAGGCTTTTGTTCACTCGACGCGCCGCCAGGTGGCGCAGCATGGCGTGCGTGTTGGCGCGGTTCTGCCGGGACCCGTGGTGACGGCTCTGCTCGACGACTGGCCGAAGGCAAAGATGGAAGAGGCACTCGCCAACGGCAGCCTGATGCAGCCGAAGGAAGTGGCAGAAGCGGTCCTGTTCATGCTGTCGCGGCCGCGAAATGTCACGATCCGCGATCTCGTCATATTGCCGAACAGCGTCGATCTATAAGACCGACCAATCGGCCGCCGTCAGATACCTGATTCAAAGAAATAAAAGAGCCAGAGACCATGAGCACCACACCGAACCCGGCAGCGCCGAGAGGCGCGAGCCACGTCGTCGGCGTCGATGTCGGCACCGGGAGCGCCCGCGCGGGCCTGTTCGACCTCGATGGTCGCATGCTTGCCACCGCCAAGCGGGACATTTCGCTGTTTCGCGAACCGGGCGCTATGGTGGAGCAATCGAGCGCCGAGATCTGGCAGGCGGTCTGCTCGATCGTTCGCGAGGTCGTGTCGGTCGCCGGTGTCGATCCGGCTTCAGTCATCGGTCTCGGCTTCGATGCGACTTGCTCGCTCGTCGTTCTCGGCGAGGGCGGCAAGCCGCTCGCCGTTGGTCCCTCCGAAGACCCGAGGCGCGATATCATCGTCTGGATGGATCACCGCGCCGTTGCTCAGGCCGAACGTATCAATGCGCTCGGCCATGACGTCTTGCGGTATGTCGGGGGTCGGATTTCCCCGGAAATGGAAACGCCTAAACTCCTGTGGCTGAAGGAGAACCGTCCACAGGTGTTCGATGCAGCCTGGCAGTTCTTCGATCTCGCGGACTTTCTGACTTGGCGGTCGACCGGCGCTCTCGCCCGTTCTACCTGCACGGTGACCTGCAAGTGGACCTATCTTGCGCACGAGCAGCGTTGGGATCCATCTTATTTCCGCAAGATTGGGCTCGGCGCCCTGGCGGACGAGGGGTTTGCGCGGATCGGGACCGAGATCGTTGAGCCGGGTGCGACCTTGGGGAACGGACTGACAGAGGTGGCGGCAGCGGCCATGGGCCTGAAGCCGGGGACGGCTGTCGCGGCCGGTATGATCGACGCGCACGCCGGCGGCATAGGAACTGTTGGCATCGGTGGTCAACCTGAGCGCAATCTCGCCTACGTCTTCGGGACTTCGTCCTGCACTATGACCTCAACATCCGACCCGGTATTCGTGCCGGGGGTCTGGGGCCCTTATTATTCTGCTATGGTACCCGGCATGTGGTTGAACGAAGGGGGGCAAAGTGCGGCAGGCGCCGCAATAGACCAACTTCTCTCGTTTCATCCTGCGGCGGCGGAGGCGGCTGGAAAAGCCGCCGAGCGGCGTGTGCCCCTGCCGGTTCTGCTCGCGGATGCTGCAGCGGAAAAGGTCAACGATCTATCGGACGCCGTGCGGCTTGCCACAGGTCTGCATGTCGTCCCGGAGTTTCTCGGCAATCGTGCACCGTTTGCCGACCCGCATTCGCGTGCGATCATTGCAGGTCTTGGAATGGAGCGGGACTTCAATAGTTTGGTAGCGCTCTACGTGGCTGGTGTCTGTGGGATCGGTTATGGCCTCAAGCAGATAGTCGAAACCCAGGCAAATGCCGGCGCACATATCGATCAGATCGTGATTAGTGGCGGGGCGGGGCAGCATGATTTCGTTCGCCAGATCCTTGCGGATGCCTGCGGCAAGCCAGTCGTGGCACCCCAGTCGGACGAACCAGTCTTACTCGGTTCCGCCATACTCGGTGCAGTAGCCGCGGGCGCCTTTTCCGATGTCGGCCAAGCAATGACAAGCCTGTCCGGCGTTGCCGGCACCCATAACCCGGCGGGGGGGGAATTGTCTCAGCTTCACAACAAGCGCTACAAGGCTTTCAATGATCTTCAAAATGCTTGCCGGCTGATGCGGGACTTCTGAGATTACGAGCCGCCGAAGCATTGATCATCGGCGCGTGCCAGGAGAACGGCGATAGGAATGATCCAAACAACTTTCCGGGGGTATTGACGACTGCGAGCGCGTCGAACGCGCCGTCGGGCGTGCGATAGCGGGCAAGCGCTTCCTCGGCCGCCTCGATGCAAGCTATTTCCAGCCTGGTCGTCAGCCGCCACGACAGGACCCGACGAATGAACCACCACGGCGGAGTGGCATGCCATCGGACTGTAGGTGATGTCCATCGTCCAGACGTGATTGGGTCTAGTCACCGCCAGCTTCCTGAGCAAGTAGGGAAAACCTTGTGCCCAGGTGCGGGTTTCGACGTACAAGGGACGATGGCAGATCGCCTCAATGCCCAGCTCCCTCATCAGCGTCGCGACGTGCAGCCGCGGTCCAATTTTTCCGAGCCAGCTCTGTTGAAGTTCAAGACTCCGCGGCCGTCATCCCGGTGGTCACTCCTGTAACGCGGAGGTTCTCCGATATTGCATATCGCGGGAACCTCCGCGCCCCTCTCGCGAGGGATCGCTCGATGGGCCCGCCGGCCTGGATCCTTCTCCGACTGGAGACGGACCATCAAATTCAGAACCGCGGCGCGATGACCGAGTTAGGCTGCTCGAACGTCCGCATCAAGCGGGATCTCGACATCGATCTCCAGGATCGACATATGCTCATCGCGATCCATCTTTACGCGTACTCTGTCACTGTCGACCTGGACGTGCCTGGCGATCACCGCAAGGATTTCCTCGCGCAGAACCGAGATGAGGTCCGAGCCTGCCGACGAGCGTTCGTGGGCTAGCAACACCTGCAGACGTTCGCGTGCAGCGGGTGCGGTTCTCTGTTTGACAAAAAATTGGAAAATGTTCATGCGGCCCTCCGTCCAAATATCTTGCCGAAAAAGCCCCGCTTTTCCCCAGGAATCGTGATCGGCAGAGTTTCGCCAGCGAGCCGGCGAGCAGCATCGAAGTAAGCCATCGCAGGAGCGCTGCGGCTGTCGGCCAAAGTGACGGGAGCACCGATATTGGACGCTCGCAGGACATCCATGCTTTCTGGAATTATGCCAAGAAGCGGAATGGATAGAATATCGAGGACATCGTCGACCTTGAGCATATCGCCCCGCTCGGCGCGGTTCGCGTCATAGCGGGTAAGCAACAGGTGCTTCTCCATACGCTCGCCACGCTCCGCCTTGGCCGTCTTTGCATCCAGAAGGCCGATGATACGGTCGGAATCGCGAACCGACGAAACCTCGGGGTTGGTCACGACGACCGCAATATCGGCGTGGCGCATTGCCAAGGTGGCTCCGCGCTCGATACCGGCCGGGCTATCGCATATGATCCAGTCGAAATGTCGCTTCAAATCGCTTATGACCCGCTCGACACCTTCTGCCGTCAAGTTGTCCTTGTCCCGTGTTTGCGAGGCTGGCAGCAAAAAAAGCGTTTCCAGCCGTTTATCGCGGATAAGCGCCTGAGAGAGCTTGGCGTCGCCCTGTATGACGTTGATCAGGTCGTAGACCACCCTCCGCTCCGCACCCATCACCAAGTCGAGATTGCGAAGTCCGACATCGAAATCCACGACCACGACTTTCTCGTTTCGCTGCGCCAGGGCTGCCCCCAGTGCCGCGGTCGAGGTCGTCTTTCCGACCCCGCCCTTGCCTGACGTGACTACGATGACTTTCCCCATCTTGCTCTCCTATGCCCTGGCCGGCTCGCGGCCTAGATCAGTTTCTCTGCCATGATCGCGTCATCTTCGAGCCAAAGCTGGACGGCTTGCCCACGAAGGTTGGGGGTCATGTCATCTGCCATTTTGTAGATGCCATCGATCGCCACCAGCTCGGCCTCAAGCTTGCGGCAAAAGATGCGCGCCGACGCGTTGCCGATCGACCCGGCCATCGCTCTTCCGCGCAGCGTTCCGTATATATGGATCGACCCCCCAGCGATGATCTCTGCACCGGAAGCAACGGATCCGACGACCGTCACGTCCCCTTCGGGGAAGATCACCGATTGGCCGGAACGCACCGGTTCTCTGAGGACAATCGATTGTGTGGATGATGGTTGCATGGGAGGGCGCGCTTCGGGCGTCGACGGCCGGTTTTGCGAATCGACGACCTCCTCTTTCTCGGCGATGGCAAAGTCGGAAACCGGTCTGCCACCCTTCAGCGCTGGAGGCATGCCGGGGCCCAGGAGGGAGGGGCGTCCGCCTTCGATTCCCATAATGCTGACGTTGCGCGCAGCAAGTTCTGCGATGAGATCCTTCAGCTGAGAACGGTCAATCGCCAGATCGGTCACATCGAGCACGACCGGACGTCCCAGGAAGAAGCCCGCCGAACGCGCAGCAAGATCGTCGAGCCGGACCAACCAGTCATCGAAAGGCAGGTCGGGAGATAGCATGACCGCCAGGAAAGAGCGGCCCTTGATACGGATCGAGCGAGCGTCTGTTAGCACTTTGGTCATCTATGTTAATAAATCGTTCTGCCTGTTTACCTCCAGGATGGTTAACAAAAAGTTAACACGGCGAGCCAGAGAGCAGGCCCCTGCCGTCGACACCGGTTCGAATACGCGGTCACGTTGATTTCGGTTCCAATGAGGCGTTTGTCCGGTATTGCAGACGATTTGGCATTCGTCCATCTGCGCTGTATCCGCCTGCGGTCGCGCATAGCCGGTGCAATTTCTGCTGCTCAATTCAGCCCAAGTCCGCCGGATCTCGCGAGCTGAAAATGCCGCTTGCAATGTTTTTTTGCCGCGTCATAGTTATGTTGCACACGTGCTCAATTTTGTCATTCGGCCGTCACACGCCCCACGTAGAGCAAGACTTGTTCGCGCTTTTCATGGGACCTCGCGATGGCCTTCAACACAGGTGATGGCCCGTTAAGAGGCATACACCCGACCTTCCGGAGGAAACGTAGAGATGACTATTCTGAAGACATTGCAGTGCATGACCGCCGCAGCTGCCATCCTGGCCTCTACAACGGCATTGTCCTTTGCCAAGGATGTGACCATCACGGTATGGGCGGGCGGTACGGGACCCAACGATGTCTACCGCCTCGACGCCATCGACATCGCCGCCGAGCAGTTTCAGCGTGAAGCTGCGATTAAGGGTGAAGACCTGAAGATCACGGTCGAGAAGAAAGCTTATAGCGGTTGGGAGGACTTCAAACAGGCAATGACGCTTGCCGCCGAAGCCAAGACTGCTCCGAACATCGTCGTCACGGGCCACGAGGACATCGGCCCTTGGGCGCAGTCCGGGCTGATCGTGCCGATCGAGGACTATGTTGACCTCGACTCCTGGCCTCTCAACAATATCTACGAAAACCTGATGAAGATCGCCTCCTTCAACGGTACGGTCTACGGCATTCCGCAGGACGCCGAGTCCCGCCCGATGTTCTTCTGGAAGCCCTACATGAAGGCGATCGGCTATAGCGACGCCGATCTCGATGCGTTGCCGAAGAAGGTCCAGGACGGCAGCTACACGATGAAGAACGTGCTGGAAGACGCCAAGAAGATGCAGGACAAGGGCTTGGTCCAGGCGGGCTACGGCTTCTATCCGCGCAATACCAACGGCCCGGACTACTGGCAATTCTACACCAGCTTCGGCGGCACGATGGAAGAAAACGGCAAGCTCGTCTTCGACAAGGCGGCGATGCAGCGCACCTACCAGTTCTTTGCAGATGCCGTGAAGGAGGGTGTTACCAAGAAGAACCACATCGGCATGCCCGGCGACCAATGGTGGAAGGAAGTGGCCTCAGGCAAGGCCGGCATCTGGCACGGCGGTACCTGGCACTACGCCCGCTACGTCAACCAGGAGGGCCTGAAGGACTTCTTCGGCAACGTTGTCTTCACGCTGATCCCGGCCGGCGAAGGCGGCAAGGCCAACACGCTGACGCATCCGCTCGTCTATCTCCTGACCTCTGGTCACGACAAGGAATCCACCGAGGTCGCCGCCCAGCTGATCAAAATCGCTTCCGAGCCGCGCATCAACGTGCTGCATGCGGTCAAGTCCGCCCACCTCGGCATTTCGAAAGCCGAAACCGAGATCGAGCTTTACTCGTCTGATCGCTGGGCGCGTGAAGCCACCGAGCGCCTGCTGCCCTACGCCAGCGCGATGCCCAACAATGCCGACTTCGGCACCTACTGGAACATCATGTGGAAGGGGCTTGAAGCATCCTGGACGGGCGCCAAGACCCCGGATGCCGCCGTCAATGACGTCGAGAGCGAACTGAAGAGCACGCTCGGCGACAAGATCGTCATCCGCTAAGCACCCAGGCAACCTTCCGGGCGGCCCGTCCGCCCGGATCCTTTGCGGAGACTTTCGATGAGAACGTCCAGAACGCTGGGACTCGTGATGATCGCGCCTGCCGCGGTTATGATCCTGCTGTTCTTCCTGATGCCGGTCGTCCTGACCGCCGTCTTTTCCTTCACGAACATGACGACCGCCACCGGCATTTCAGGCGGCGCCTACCAGATCGCGCCGAATTCGCTTGCCGCGCTCAGGATCGAAATGCCGGAGGTCGTGCAACAGCTGACCGAGCCGCGCTATGCAATCGACGAGGAAGGCATCAAGAGCGTTGAGGGTCTCGGGCTCGATCCCGGCATTGCCGGGGAGCTGCGAGAGAAGCACCTCGGCGACGTCTTCCCCTCGCGGCGCGAGGCCGAACGCATGATCAAGGATCTGAAGGACCGGCCTTCGACCCCAGACGTCAAGCAGATTTCCGAACAGTTCAACCGCTCCGTGGCCAACCTGCGTTTTGCGAGCAAAGACGCGCTGTTTGCCTCTCTCGACAAGTTCGGCTTCAAGCTCACCCCGGAGCAGAAGGAGGGCCTGGCCAAAGCGACATATACCGGCTGGAGCTGGACGACGGAGAACTTCTCGCGCATCTCCTCCTCGCCGGATATGGCGCAGATACTCTTCAACACCCTTCTCTATGTCGCCCTTGTACTCGTCTTGTTCAATACCACCTACGCGATGGCTCTGGCGATCTGGACGCACTACATGCCGGACCTGCCGGCGACGATCTTCCGGTCCATCTGGCTCCTGCCGCGCATTACGCCTGTTGTCATCTACGTGCTGATGTGGAAGTGGCTTGCCTGGGATACCGGCTTTATCTCCGTGTTGATGGGCAAATTCGGCTACCCGCCGAAAAACTACCTTCTCGACAGCGCCTACCACGCCTGGTTCTTCGTGGTGCTGATCAACGGCTTCATCGGTGCCTCCATGGGCATGCTGGTTTTTTCTTCGGCACTGAGGGCAATTCCCAAGAGCCAGTTCTTTGCAAGCGAGGTGGATGGTGCCAGTCGCTGGCAGCAGATCCGCTACATCATCCTGCCCCAGATGCGCTGGCCGATCCTCTTCGTCACCTGCTACCAGACGTTGTCGCTGCTTGCCTCCTTCAATGAAATCCTGCTGTCGACCCGCGGTGGACCGGGCAAGGCGACCGAAGTTTGGTCGCTCGCTGCCTATCACACGGCGCTCAATAATTACGCCGGCAATCTGGAATACGGCCTGGGCGCGGCGATGGCGTTGGTCCTCGTGGTAATCGGCATCATCCTGTCGCTCGCCTATCTGCGCGTCTTCAACTACGCCACGCTGGTTGCGCGGCCGCTCATCGAGGACTGAACATGGCGGAAAAATCGCAACCGTCTGCAAACTATCGCACTTGGCCGGTCATTCTGGCTCTGACGATCGTCAGTCTGCCGCTGGTGCTGATGTATGCTTATCTCTTCATCGACACGATCATCGACACGCAGCCTGCGTCACTGATCCCGGATGCAATCACATTTCGCCACTGGTCCTTCCTTTGGCAGACGCCGCCCGGAAGGCCGAACATCTGGCTGGTGACGCTGAACACGCTGATCTTCACGGCAAGCACCACGGCTGTCGTGCTGCTCGTCTCATCGATGGCCGGATACGTACTCTCACGGTTGAACGTGCCCGCGCGCGGCTTCTTCCTCGCCGGCGTCATGGTGCTGCATGCCTTCCCGTCGGTGACGCTCATCATTGCAATCTTCATCGTGCTTCAGATGGTCGGCCTCTATAATTCCCTCATCGGCGTCATCCTTGTGAAGGCCGCGATCGACCTGCCGCTTGGCATCTGGCTGATGAAGGGATTCTATGACGCCGTTCCCTGGGAGATCGAAATGGCCGGCGTCGTCGATGGTGCCTCGCGATTTCGCGTGTGGCGCAGCCTCGTGCTGCCGCAGGTTCGTCCGGCGATCATGGCACTGGCGCTCTTCTCCTTCCTGTCAAGCTGGGGCGAATTCATCCTGCCGCAGGTGCTGGCACCAGGCGGCCAGGTTCAGGTGCTCTCGGTCTATCTCTCGGGGCTGATCGCCGACGACAACAATTTCGACTTCGGTACTTTCAAGGCGGTGGGCGTGTTCTACGTGATCCCGGTCCTGCTGCTCTACATTTTCTTCCACAAATATCTGATGAATATCTACGGCGGCGGGAGCAAAGGCTGATGCGTATCCTCCTCGACAATTTCTCGAAGAGCTTCGGCGCCACCAAGGTGATCGAGAACATGAATCTCGAAGTGGCGCATGGCGAGATGCTGGCCCTCCTAGGTCCTTCGGGTTGCGGCAAATCGACGACGCTTTTCGCCGTCTGCGGCATCCATCGTCCGACCGGAGGTCGCATTCTCTTTGGCGACCGCGACGTGACGGATCTACCGAGCCAGGCGCGCAATGTCGGCGTCGTCTTCCAGTCATATGCGCTCTATCCGCACATGACGGTCGCCGAAAACATCGGGTTTCCACTGAAGGTCAAGGGAATGGCCCTGGCGGAAATTGGCAGGGAAGTCGACCACATCGCTGGGCTTGTGCAGATCAGCAACCTGAAGGGCCGCCGCCCCTCCGAGCTTTCCGGGGGGCAACAGCAGCGCGTGGCGCTCGCCCGCGCGCTCATCCGCAAGCCCGACGTCCTCCTGCTCGACGAACCGCTTGCCAACCTCGACGCGAAGCTCAGGCTGGAAATGCGGTCCGAAATTCGCCGCATCCAGCGCGAGACAGGCATCACCGCTATTCTCGTGACCCACGATCAGGTTGAGGCCATGAGCATGTGTGACCGTATTGCCATCATGAAAGAAGGCGAGATCGTGCAGATCGCAACGCCGGCGGACATGTACAACGACCCGCGCACCGCCTTCGTCGCGGGCTTTCTCGGCAATCCGCCGATCACCTTCCTGCACGGCGTGGCGTCGAAAGGCGCCTTCTCCATTCCCGGTAGCCAGATCGAAGTTCCGCTACCCGTCTCGGTTGCTGCCGGCGAAGGCGCAAAACTGATTCTCGGCGTACGACCTGAACATTACAGTCCGACGGGCGACGTGCACCTGACCGGCACCATAAATTTCGCAGAGACCCAGGGTCGCGAGAATCTGTACGACGTACGTCTTGCCGATGGCGCGTTGCTGCGGTCCATCCAGCCGGCCCGCCAAGACATCGGGATCGGTGACGAGGTCACATGGGCCATCGACAGCCGCAATGTGCTGGTATTTGATGAAAACGGACGGAGGCTCTGATGAAACGCGACTTCTCGGCCTTCCTCGAGCGCTATCGTTGGCCGGCAGGCAAGGGCCAACTTCCCTTCTGCATCGGCCATCGCGGCGCCAGCGGCCATACCCGTGAAAACACGCTCGCCGCCTTTCGCCTGGCTGCAGAGCTCGGCGCCGAAATGTGGGAGCTCGACACCCAGTTGACGAAGGACGGCGTGGTTGTCGTCTCCCATGACGATCATCTCGAGCGCGTCTTCGGCGTGGACCGCCGAATCTCGGAGATGACCGCGGCGGAACTTGCGGGATTGGACGGCGTGGAGGTGCCGACGTTCGAGGCTGTCGCGACCCTCGGTCGCGAAACTGGAACCGGGCTCTATGTCGAGCTAAAGGCGCCGGGAAGCGGACTTCGATGCTGGCAGTACCTGGAGGGGCAAGGCCAGCGCTTCGCCTGCCTCGGCTCTTTCGATACCGCACAGGTCCGCGAGCTGCGCGAAGCAGGATGCGACTATCCGCTCTCGGTGCTTGTCCGCGTCGGTCACGATCCGCATGCCATGGGCGACGAGGCGCATGCAGACATCCTACACCTTTGCTGGGAACGCGGCGGCGACAGGCCGCAGGATCTGGTCACCCTGGTACTGATGGGTCGCGCCTTCGCAGAGGGCCGCGAGATCGTCCTGTGGCACGAGGAGCGACAGCCGATCCTCGATGACATAATGAAGCTGCCGGTGCTCGGCATCTGCACGGACCTGCCGGACATGATGCGCACCGCCACGGGTGGGGAAGTAAATCTTGGCAGACAAGGATAAGGGACCGCGCAGAGTAACGTCTTTCGATGTGGCGCGCGTGGCAGGCGTCTCGCGCGCGGCGGTTTCACGCGCTTTTACGCCCGATGCGAGCGTCTCGCCGAAGACCCGCGAAAAAATCCATCAAGCCGCCAAGGAACTCGGCTACCGCGTCAACTATCTTGCTCGCAGCCTGACCAACAAGCGCTCTGACCTTGTCGGTGTTGTCGCGGCAGGGCTGGACAACCCGTTCCGCACCCTTCAGATCGAGCATCTCGCCCGCACCCTCATTTCTCGCAATTTCCGCCCGATTCTGTTGCCGACCTCAAAGGAGGCGGATACCTCAACCGTCATTGGCCAACTGCTGCATTATGCCGTGTCGGGGGTTATCGTGACATCGGACGCTCCGCCGACGGAACTCTGCGAGCAGTGTGCCTCCGAAGGCGTGCCGATCGTATTGATCAACAAGGGAGACGACATTCCTTTTGTCGACCGCATCATTTCCGACGACCGAACTGCCGGGCATCTGGCCGCCGACCATCTGATCGATGCAGGCGCCGGGCGCCTCGCTGTGATTGCAGCGCCTTCTGTCTCCTATACGGCGCGTCGCCGCAGCGATGCCTTCCTCGGTCGCTGCCGCCAGCGCGGGGTCGAAGTACAGCTGCTCACAGTTGCCGTGAATAACTATCCATGTGGCTATGAGATCGCGTCCAAACTTCCGCCGATGGCGATCGACGGTGTCTTCTGCGCCAACGACTACATGGCCTGCGGTGTCGTCGACCGACTGATGTCCGGTCGCAGCCGCGATGACGCGCCTGTTATCCGCGTCATCGGCCATGACGACATTCCCCAGGCAAGCTGGGCCGCCTACGAGCTCACCACCATCCGCCAACCTTGCGACCTCCAGGCCGAACAGACAATCGACCTCTTGATCAGCCGGATGGCAGACCCCGACATGACGGCGCGTGTGGAATTCACGCCTGTTTCACTGATCAAGAGAAGGACCGCCTGATGAGTTCCGCATTCGATGCCGCTGCCATTGATGTCCGCGCCGCGGCCGCGATTGAGATCGCCCGCCGGGTTGGCCGCGAGGCGGCTCGCTTCCGCGCGGACATAGGGCCGGGGCTGAAGGTCGAGAACAAAGGCTTGCAGGATTTTGTCACTGTCGCCGACCGCAATGCCGAGCAGGCTATTCGCGACGGAATACTTTCCCTGTTTCCGCAAGACACCTTCATGGGCGAGGAAACGGGCGGCAGTTCCGGCGATGCCGGAACCTGGGTCGTCGATCCGATCGACGGCACGACGAACTACATCCGTGGTTTCCCCCACTGGGGCGTATCAATCGCCTTCTGCGCGGAAGGCCGCCTCGAAATCGGTGTGGTCTACGACGCCGCCAAGGATTCCGTTGTGTCCGCAGTGCGTGGCAAGGGAGCGTTTCGCGAGGGTATCGCCGTTCATGCTGCCGTCACGAGCGATCCGGCCAATGCTCTGTGCATCCTTGGCCATTCGCGCAAGACAAGCTTCGATGAGCATCTTTCCGTCTCTCGCCGCCTGCATGAGCGCGGCATGGACTACCGCCGCATGGGTGCGGCCGCGATCGACCTCCTGCGCGTCGCCGAGGGCGCGGCCGATCTCTATTACGAGCGGCACCTGAATGCGTGGGATATGCTGGCCGGCGCGTTGATCGCCCGCGAAGCGGGCGCAATCGTCGCGACGCCCTCTCTCCCATCGCTTCTGTCCGACGGTGGTCCGGTCGTTGCCTATTCGCCGGGGCTTGCCCGGGAGTTCGAATTCATCCTGGAGATCGAAGGTCTGAAGCCGACGGCGGGCTGATCAGCCCGCCACACGCCGTGCCCAGGCACGCGCGGTCGCCGGGGCCTCGTCCGTGGTCACCTGATCAGGTTTCAGCGCCATCAACGCCGAGAAACTCGCCCATTCCTCGTCGTCGAAACCGGCGTCAGGTTGCTTCAACGTGAAGGTCCAGGCGTCGACAAGCCGGCCTTCGGCCCGGCAGATGTCGATCAGGTCGAGACCATCCCGCTTGGCGCGAAGGATGAGCGGCCAGTGAAGGTAGACCGTGTCCGGCTCCGCAGGGCCGCGCAGGTCGGTCAGTAGTTCGCGTTCGACGGCAGCCAGCCCGTCTTGCCGGTAGACATCGATCAATTTGTCGGTCGGATCGATGCCCCGTTTCAGATGGGGCAGGCGCTCCTTGACCGCGACGATCAGGTCGAGGCATGCGCCACTGACGATGATCGACGCGGCCGTGCTGCTGAAATGCGCCGTGAGATGCGCAAGACCTCTCTCGCCGATCGTTGCATAATCGTCCTTCATGTCGAACTGCAGCAGAGCTTTCGGATGTGTCGTCTGCATCATGGCCGAAAGGTTTTCACTGAGGATGAGAGGGCGCCCGTCCTGCCGCATGCGGATTGCGAGCAAATCCTCTAAAGTCGTCGATACGATTGGTCCGCTCCCGGTCGTCTCACCCTCAAGCTCGGCATCGTGCAGCACGACGAACCCCCCGTCTGCGCGTACGCGCAGATCGAGTTCCATCGATGCACCGTCCTCGAAACCTGCCGTCATGACTTCCCGCGAAAACAGGGGGTCGCGCATTTCGCGGCGCAGCCGATGCCATTTCAGTCGCGTAGAATGGCCATCGTGACGTATCTCCAAGCCTGAGGCGTCCATATCACTCGCTTTCTCTCCCGACTGTCTGGCCGAGGCATCTATCATTTCCCGTTTGGTCAACACAATGCGCTTTCCATTAGGTCGACGAAGACGTAGCCGCACGGTATCGTCGACATTGTCTGTTCTTTGGCAGCATTTCCGCGCCGCGAAAGCGCCGAATCGAAGAATGGTATTGTGATCGATGGCCGCATCGTTCAAAAGCGCATGATCGCTATCGAAGAGAGTAGACCATGCGGCACCTGCGATCGAGACCGGGGCGCACCGTTGCCATGACTTCCGAAGGCGTCTTCGGCAAGAAGGTCGGCCTGCGCTCGCTTGAGATTGCCGATCGGAATTTTCGTGTCATCCTGGAGGCCATCCGCCGCCACGGGCCGCTGACACGTCTGGAACTTGGCGCACATTGCGGCTTGACGGGTCCCGGTATCACCAATGTCCTCGGAAGGCTGACGAAAGAGGGGTTGGTCAGCTCCGGTCGACGCAACGGTGTGGCAGGCGGCGGTGCGTCCTCGACCGAATTCGCCCTGATACCGGACGGTGCTTTGTCCGTTGGGCTATGGCTGCGGCCCGGCCGCGTCGAGGCAGTACTCGTCGATCTCAGCGGACAGGTTCGCAAGCGCTTGGACTTGGAGGCTTTGACCTCGGCCGTCGATACGGTTGCCGAGGCCGTCGGCCGCATACGGGAGGCCGGGTGGCCCGACAAGCCGATCATCGGCGTCGGCATCGCGGCCAATGATTGGGACAGTGAACTGGACCTCGCGGTTGCTGATGTCCTGGGAATATCGCGCGTGCTGGTCGAAAACGAATGCGTTGCGGCCGTTCTCGCGGAGCGGACGATCGGCGCCGGCGTTCCCGCGGGCGGCCTGGCGATGATCATCATCGATGACGATGTACAGGCGGGCTTCCTCGTGCGCGGCGTGCCTTTTGCCGGCGTTCATGGAAAGGCCGGCAGCATCGGTGCGATGCGGACCGGCCCCGACCACGTGCGCCTGGACAGCGTCGTCGGCCTGCAGGCATTGAGGGCGGTCCTGGGCGAGGAGGACTTCAAGCGCATTCTTGTTGACGACGAGATCCCGGCTTCTCCGGCCCTGGGAAAGTGGGTCAAGGATGCCGCGGGCCACCTGCTCGATCCCATTCTCGCGATTGCAGGCTTCATCGCACCGAGCACGATCATGATCGGAGGACGCCTGCCGCGAGGGATCGTCGAAGCCTTGATCCACCAGCTGTCGATCGAGCGCAGCGACACAACCACCCGGCCGTTTCTCACGCCCTGGATTTCACCGATCAAGCCGGCAAGCTTTAGCGGCGGCGGCATCGCGCTCGGAGCGGCATTGCTGCCGTTCCTCGATACGCTTCTGCCGCAGCCGGCGGCAGGTTAGGGCGTCCCTGCCGTTCGCGCGGGAAAAAGGCTTCTCATACCAATTCTTCGTCCCTGTGGCTCTCATCCGATGCGAGTGCCTTGTCGAGGACTTTCTGGATGTTGGCGGCCCGGCGGAACGACGGCTCCTGGGTTTTCCCGGCCCTGACCGCCTGCACGAAACGCTGATAGTTCGTCTCCACCGGGTCGAAGGGGATGTCGCGCCAGGTGCGGGTATGCACATCCTCGCCAAGGCAGGCGCGCAGCGTTGACTTGCCGGTATCGTAAATCATCTCGATGGAGCCGGTTTCGCCGTAGCAGCGCAGCCGCAGCTGGTCGAACTGGCCGGCGGCCGTGCGTGTTGCCTGGATCGTTCCGATCGCGCCGGTGGTGAAATCGACATTCATCGTAAAGCTGTCGTTCGCATCGAGATCGTATTCCCCGATCTTGTGCCCAGGCGCCTTGTCGAAGGTCTTGAGCCGCGCGAAGACATGGGCGACGTCGAGCCCTGAACCATACGAGGCGAAATCGACGATGTGGATCCCGATGTCGCCCAGTGCGCCGTTCGAGCCGTGCTTCTTGCTGAGGCGCCACAGCCATTTGCTTTCCGTCTTCCAGTCGCCCCAGTGATTGCCGACGAGCCAGCTTTGCAGGTGAGAGGCTTCGACGTGGCGCACCGCCCCGATCTCCCCTGCAAGCACCATTTGACGGCCCTTCTGCAGTGCAGGCGAATTCCGGTAGGTGAAATTCACCATTCCGACCTTGCCCGAGCGCTCGATTGCTTCGGTCATCTCCAGCGCTTTCGGCGCATCGGTCGCTAGCGGTTTTTCGCAGAAGACGTGCTTGCCGGCGGCAATCGCCTGCAAGGTCGTCGGATGGTGGATGCGATCCGGCGTGACGTTGGCGAGGGCGTCGAATTCGCCCCAGGCGAGCGCATCCTCGAGAGAGTGGAATTGATTGACAATGCCGTGCTCGGTGCAGAAAGCTGCAAGACGCGCAGGCTCCACATCGACGCCGCCAACGACACTCACGCCCTCGATGGCTTTGAAATTCGCGGCATGCTGGTTGGCCATGCCGCCGGTGCCGAGAATAAGTAAACGCATGAAATCCTCCATGGACATTGGAAAATGGCCGCCGTGATGCGACGGCACAACTATGCGCAGCAGCCGCAGCAGGACCGCGACGCCCTTTTTTTCACACTTGAAGTCCGGATCAGTCGCCCGGCTAGCTGGTGTTGGAAACCGCCATGATCCGCTCCTCGACGTTCATGCTTGACAGGAAATCAAAGTTACTTAATCTAATCACTGCAGCATGGAAATGAGGATAGGTCAACAGACCGCCAGGCTGCATTCGTTCAAAATGGGGAGGAGACCCATCATGATCAGAGCTACTGTCAGCGCCCTCGCGCTGAGCACTGCGTTATTCTCATTGCACACCGCGTCAGCCCAGGAACTGGCGGCAAAAGACAGGATCGGCCTTGCGAATGCGCCGAAGTCGCTTGTCGTAAGACTGACGAATGACAGCCCGAACAATGCCGATCCGGCGATCGCCGAGGGCTATCAGAAGATCTTCGTCGACTTCATCAAGAAATATCCGGATTGGAAACTGCAGCTGCAGTTCATGTCGGCCGATATCGGTACCGAGCAAGCGAAGATGCTCGAACAGGCCAAGGCCGGCAATGCGCCCGATTGCGCAGCCGTGGATTCCTTCGTTCTGTCTCAGTTCATGGTCAATCATGTGCTCGCCGACTTCACGTCCTACTTCACCAAGGACGAAGTCGCCGATCTCTTTCCCTTCATCCGCGAAGGCGTCACCGACAAGGATGGCACGGTCCGCGCCTGGTGGTGGGATACCGACCTGCGCGTCCTCTATCGCAATAAATCGATCGTTCCCGATGCGCCACAGACCTGGGACGACCTGAAGAAGGCGGCATTGGCGTCCGTTCAACAGGGCATGGAGGGCGTACTCTTCAATGGCGGCCGGTATGAGGGCGCAACGTTCGATTGGCTTGCCAATTACTGGGCGCTGGGTGGAAAGCTGGTCGACGAGTCCGGCAAGCCGGTCTTTGGCGAAGGCGACAACAAGGAGAAATTCCTCAAGGCTCTCGGCTACTACAAGGATCTGGTCGATTCCGGCGCCGCGCCGAAACGCGTGACCACCATCGCCAACTACGACGACCTCAATGCCGCGGCAGCGGCGGGTACATCTGCCCTTTTCATCGGCGGCAACTGGCAGTATGCGCAGCTGAAAGCCACACTCGACGAGGACGATTTCAACAACTGGACCTTCTCGCCAATTCCTGGGCCGACCGCAGACCAGCGCTCGACCGGCACCGGGGGCTGGACAATCGCCTCGTTCAGCAAGGACAAGGAGAAGGTCGAGATGTGCGCCAACCTTGCCCGCGAAGTCTACATGGGTCCGGCAAACGCCCTGCAACAGCAATTGCCGACACGAAAGTCGCTCTTCGACAAGTATCCGGTCTTTGCCACGGACGCCAACAAGGTCTTCGCCCAGGCACTCGCCGACGGTCAGGCGCGTCCCGGTGCGCCCATCTATCCGGAAATCTCCAATCAGATCCAGATCATGATGGGCGACGTCCTGTCGGGCACCAAGCAGCCCGAGGAGGCACTGAATGCTGCCTTCAATGCGACAATGGAGGCCTACAAGCGTCTCTAGCCTTTGCGCTCGCGGCGGCGCCTGAAGGCGCCGCCAATGACCATCAAAATCCGGATAGAGAAGCCTTATGAGCCCAATCGCAATGGAGGCCACGAGTTCGCCTCATCGCAGATCGTTCATGCGCAGTTTCGCAGGCGCCCCGCTGCCGTGGATGCTGCCCGCCATAGTCGTTATTGGGATCTTCTACCTCTATCCCGTGCTCGACGTATTCCGCCTGTCCTTCACAAATGCCACGCTGATCGGCGACAATCAGCAATATACGTTCGGATCGATATACAACGCGCTGACCTCTCCGCAACTGCCCGATATTCTCTGGGCCACTCTCATCTTCGTCGGTGGCAGCGTCATCGGCCAACAGATACTCGGGCTTGCCGTGGCCGTCGTCGTGGTCCGTGGCGAAAAGCGTGGTCTGTTCGGCACGACCATCCTGCGCACGACCGCGCTCGTCGCCTGGGTCGTGCCGGGGATTGCTGGCGGTATCATCTGGCAGATGCTGTTTTCCGAAGCCCCTTACGGCGCGCTCAACAGCATCCTGCGCCTCATGCATATGCCCACCGTCGCCTGGCTTTCCGACCCTTCGATCGCGCCCTGGTCGGCGCTGATATCCAACATCTGGCGCGGAACGGCTTTTTCCATGGTCGTGATGTATGCGGCGCTGAAGGCCATCGATCCGTCGCTCTATGAAGCCGCCGAAGTGGATGGCGCCACGTCCTCGCAGCAGTTCGCCTTCGTCACCTTGCCGCAGCTGCGCGCCGCGATCCTCGTCAACATGATCTTGATCACCATCATGACGCTCAACACCTTCGACGCCATCATCACGCTGACCGGCGGCGGGCCTGGACGGGCGACAGAGGTGATCTCGCTCTACGTCTTCAACATTGTCTTCAGGAACTACGATCTCTCCGGCGGTAGTGTCCTGTCGGTACTGATGCTGCTGATCAGCCTCAGTCTCGCCTTCGTCTACGCCTCGTTTCTGCCCAGGGAGGAAGAACAATGAGCGCTAGAACCGGAAGCCGGCTCGGAGATCTCCTCAGCTATCTCTTCATGATCGTGATGTTCGTTTTCTTCGCAGGTCCGCTGTCCTATCTTCTGTCGCTGGCGATGCGCGACCGGCGGGAAATCTATCGCGGTGTGTCGCGCTACATCCCCAACAACCCGACCTTCGACAACTTCATCACGGTGCTGACCAACAGCTACTTCCCGCTCTATCTCTGGAACGGTCTGAAGCTCGCGGCACTCAGCGGCTTCGGTGTGCTCATCGTGGCCTTGCCGGCCGCCTATGCCTTCTCCCGTTTTCACTTCCGCGGCAAGGGACTATCGATGATGGGGTTGCTGCTCTTCCAGATGATTTCGCCGCTTGTCATCATGGTTCCGCTGTACCGCTACATGAATCGCCTTGGCCTGCTCGACACTCATTTTTCGGTGGTCATGGTCTATGTTGCGCTGGGTGTGCCGTTGGCGACCTGGCTTTTGAAGAGCACTGTGGATGGTATCCCGCGCAGTCTCGACGAGGCTGCGATGATCGACGGATGCAACCGTTTCTCGGTTTTCTGGCGGATCGTGTTGCCATTGTCAGCGCCTGGGATCGCCTCGGTGTTCATCATCACAGTGATCGCCGGCTGGTCGCAGTTCCTGGTTCCCTTTCTCCTCCTGACGCAGAACAACCTGATGCCGATCGGCGTCGGCATCTTCAATTTCAGGGGGATGCAGACGGATTCATCGGTGCAATTGCTGGCGGCTGCTTGCCTGATCTCCGTCGTGCCTGCGATTGTCGCCTTCCTGTCCCTGCAGCGGCTCATTCTAAGCGCCATGACGAGCGGTGCCGTCAAAGGCTAGATGAGGTCGCTGATATCGAGGACAGGATGAAAAAACGGCACGAGGCTTCAATGATGCGGCAAACACGCGACAATTATGAATTCGCAGATCTTTCAGGAGCAAACGTCGAGGATGCGGGCGAGCACAACCGTGCCATCGTCTTGCGCTGCATCCATCGTCAGGCGCCGATCTCGAGGGCGGAGGTTGCCCGGCAGACAGGCTTCAGCAAACCGGCGATTGCCCGCATCGTCGACAGGCTCCTAGACGCAGGCCTGATCATCGAGGCGCGCCGCCGCCATGGCCTCAGGGGCCAGCCGGCAATCGAGCTGGAAATTAATCCGGATGCCTGCTTCTCGATTGGCGTGAACATCGACCGCGATCATCTGACGATCGTGGCGGTCGATGCCGTCGGCAATGTCCGCGGGCGGGTTCACCACGAAAAACCGTTCATACTGCCGGACGAGTTCATCGAACTCACCTCGGACGCCATTTCGCACTTCCAGCGCAGCCGGCTGATCGACGATGCCCGGCTTGCGGGCATTGGCCTTGCTGTTCCTGACTGGCTGGGCGAGATCGCCTTCCTGGGAAAGCCCCGCGAATATCAGGCATGGACGACGTTCGACGTGCGCGCGGCCCTTGAGAGCCTGACCGACCATCCGGTCTACATCGAAAATGAGACCAATGCCGCGGCATTGGCGGAGTTGGAATACGGCCTCGGCACCGAGAGCAGCAGTTTCTTCTACATTGCGATCAACGCCTGCATGGGTGGCGGCCTCGTTCTGGACGGCAACGGCCATCGAGGTGCCATGGGTCTCAGTGGCGAGATCGGCTGGCTGCCGACCGTGGATCCCGCGAACCCGGGAGCCACGAGAGTGGAACTCTTCGGGGAGATATTCTCGCTGTTTTTCCTCTACGATTACCTGGGCAAGAACGGCGTTCGCGCGTCCTGCCCGCAGGATCTGCTTGCGCTGGATGCAACCGGCAGGGCCCTCGTTTCACGGTGGCTGAAGCAAATGAGCGTCTATGTCGCCGAAGCCGTCACGCATATCGGTATGATCGTCGATCCCGACGCAGTGCTCGTCGGCGGCCGGCTTCCTGTGCGCATGATCGACGAACTGCTGCGTTACACGCACGAGCATCTTCAAGGCACGGATCCCGACCTGCCGTCGATCCACCGCGCATCCCTCATGGAGGACGCGTCCGCCCTCGGAGGCGCCGTCATGCCGATGGCCGCCGCCCTGATGCTTGCATCGGCCAATCCCGAACAACGCACCCGGTCACCGCTCAAATTCATGGACAGGCTGAATGCCTGAACCAGCGGCTGACCGGATTGAGGAGGAATTGATATGAAAGTTGGATTTTACACGTCGACCTTCAACGACCGGCCCTTCGAGGAGGTGGCCGATTTCGCTGCCGTTGAGGGCTTTGACGCAATCGAGATCGATGTGGGCGGCCATATCAAGTCGCCCGAGCGCGTGGCTGGCGCCGTTGCAATGGCGCGCGAACGCAATCTGTTCGTCTCGTCGATTACCTTTTTCGGCAACCAGCTGGATCCTGATTCCGCACGGCGGCAGGAATTGCGGCGCAGGACGGCCGATTTCGCGCAGGCGATCGGCGAGGCCAAGGTGCCGGTCTTCGTCATTTTTCCGGGACGCGACGACACGGCAAGCGACGAGGCCAACTACGACGAATTTGCCGACTACGCCAACCGCCTGATTGCCAAAACTGAGGCGAGCGGATTGATTTTCGCCATAGAGAACTGGCCCGGCCCGAAAGACAATTTCATCGGGACGACGCCGCAGGGGTGGCGGGAACTCTTCAAGCGGATCGAGAGCCCACGCTTCGGCCTGGAATTCGACCCCTCGCATCTGATCCGCCTCGGTATCGATCCCTACAGTGCGCTGGAGGATGTGAAAGACCGGATCGCCATCCTGCATGCAAAGGATACGGCGATTGACGCTGAGATGCAGCAGGCGGTCGGCTATCATGGAAAGGGCTGGTGGCAATACAAATTGCCCGGCAAAGGCCTGCTCGACTGGCAGAGATTCCTGCGTCAGGCAAGCTCGTACGGCTTCGACGGCACGCTTTCGATCGAACACGAGGACGCGGCCTTTGGATGGCCGGGCAAGGATATCGATGCACGCAAGCAAGGCGAACGGCTTGGTCTTGCCTATCTGCGCAACGTGCTGACGTCGATCTGACAGGAACAATCAGGGAGAACAGCAATGGCGAATGTGTCGGTTAGCAATGCGCGCAAGGCCTACGGCGCCTTCAAGGCGATCAAGGGCGTCTCAGTCGATATCGGTGACGGCGAGTTCGTCATTTTGGTCGGCCCGTCGGGTTGCGGTAAATCCACCCTTTTGAGGATGATCGCCGGCCTGGAGGGCATCACCGACGGCGAGATCCGGATCGGCAAGCACGTCGTCAACGAACTTGCCCCCAAGGACCGCGACATTGCCATGGTATTCCAGAATTATGCCCTCTATCCGCATATGACAGTCGCCCAGAATATGGGCTTTTCGCTGCGCCTGAAGCGCATGCCGAAGACCGATATTGCTACCCGGGTCGATAGGGCGGCTCGGATTCTGGGTCTCGAAAGCCTTCTTGAGCGTTATCCCAAACAGCTCTCCGGCGGCCAGCGCCAGCGTGTCGCGATGGGCAGGGCGATTGTGCGCGATCCGGCGGTCTTCCTGTTTGACGAGCCGCTTTCCAATCTCGATGCGAAGCTGCGGGTGCAGATGCGCTCCGAAATCAAGGAGCTGCACCAGCGGCTGAAAACGACGACGATCTACGTCACGCATGACCAGATCGAAGCGATGACGATGGCAGACAAGATCGTTGTCATGCGCGACGGCCGTATCGAACAATCGGGATCACCGCTTGATCTCTACGATCGGCCGAACAACCTTTTCGTTGCCGGTTTCATCGGCTCACCCGCAATGAATTTCATCAAGGGCAGCATGACACCAGAGGGCTTCCGGACAGAGCAGGGAACGGTCCTTCCGGTTGATTTCAAACCGGCAAGCGCCGTCATGTATGGAATAAGGCCCGAACACATCCATCTGGATCCCCAGGGTATCGATATCGAGATCGTCGTGTTGGAGCCGACTGGTTCGGAAACTCTCGTGATTGCCCGGCTTGGCGAGCAGACGCTTTCCTGCGTGTTCCGCGAAAGGATCAGTCTAAAACCCGGAGAGACACTGCGCGTGTCGCCAATTACCGCGGCTATTCATCTCTTCGACGAAAACGGCAATCGGATCGTGCCGGGAAACAACCACTGAGATTGCAAAACGCGGCGAGCGCCGGACCCGACCTGCCGTTCAACGCCTCACCCTCGAAAGCCATGACCGCAGAGACGGTCAGTGGCTGAAGTATGCAAAGACAGGACAAGCGTCATGCAGCATCTGACCATTTCTCAGCGTCTCGATCGCCTCAAAGTCCGTACCGCCGAACTCGCCCATTGGCGAAACAGGGACACTGTCGTGATCGATGGCTGGACCTTTGAGGGCATGCCTATAGCGCATCAGCAGGATTGGCCGCACCGCGAGGGAGTCGTTCATTTTGCAGCGAAGGCGCAGGCGCCAAGAGAGTGGCCGTTCGAGGATATCCGTCTGCAGCTTGATCTCGGCGGCGAAAGCCTGATCACACTTTCCTATCCGGACGGCCGGTCCGAAACCTTCGGTCTTGATCCCTATCACCAGGAATTCGAGGTAAGGAACCGCGATTTCTCGATCGCGACCGACAGTGTCGCGCGGTTTCCCTTCGGCGAACCCAATCGTCATCCGAAGCTCAATCGCGCAAGGCTTGCCTGCCTGGACCTGCCCGTCCACCGCCTGCACCTTCTCTTGCGTCAGATCGCCGAGGCAATCGAGGCCTTGGGCGAACACGAAGTGATCCCGCATCTCATGGACGCGGCCGAAGAGGCGCTCCGCAGCCTCGACTGGCCGTCGGCGACCGCGGCCTACATCTCCCGAACCTCCGGGGCAGAATTCCAGCAGAAAATCTGGCAGCTGCCGGAGCTTGACGAATATCCGGCCGGCCTGACAGGCGAGCAGAGCGCCTTGGCCGGCGAGGCCTTCGAGGCGCTGACCGCACAGCTGAAAGGATTGCAGAAGCGGTTCCCGCCGAATGGTGAGTTGATGCTGTCGGGGCACGCGCATATCGATCTCGCCTGGCTTTGGCCTTACGACGAGACGCGCCGGAAGATGCGCCGCACCTTCAATACGGCGTTGTCCCTGATGGAGCGTTCCGACGATTTCCGCTTCAACCAGTCGACGGCGCACTATTACGCGCAAATGGAGGAGGACGATCCCGAACTGCTGGAGCGTATCAAGAGGCAGGTTGAGGAAGGCAAGTGGGAAACGGTCGGCGGCATGTGGGTCGAGCCCGACACCAACATGCCGACCGGCGAGAGCCTCGCCCGCCAGTTGCTCTATGGCCAGCGTTACTTCGAGAAGATGTTCGGCACGCGGCATACGGTTTGCTGGCTGCCGGATTGCTTCGGCTTCTCCGGTGCACTTCCGCAGATCCTTCGTCTCGGTGGGATCGACAGCTTCTTCACCATCAAGGTGAACTGGAGCGAGACGAACCGTTTTCCGTCGGATCTCTTCTGGTGGAAGGGTCTCGACGGCAGCAAGGTCCTGACCCACACATTCGACAATCCGATGCAGGGCTACAACGGCTTCGTGCGGCCGGATTGCTTCGTGCCGACCTGGAAGAATTTCCGCGGAAAGACGCAGCACGAGACATCGCTGCTTGCGGTCGGATACGGAGACGGCGGCGGCGGCGTGACGCCGGAGATGGTAGAGCGCGAAGTGCAGCTCCGCGACTTTCCAGCCATCCCGYAGGCGCGCTGGGGCACCGTCAAGGCGTACTATGAAGGAGCGCACAAGACGGCGGCCGACAAGGACCTGCCCGTATGGGACGGTGAGATCTATCTCGAGCTGCACCGTGCGACATTGACCACGCAGAGCGGCGTCAAGCGCATGCATCGCCAGGCCGAGCGCGCCCTGATCACGGCCGAGACGCTGGGTTCGTTGGTCCATCTGATCGGCGGCGAGGCGCCGCGGAGCTTTGAGATGGATTGGCGCATCGTCCTGAAGAACGAATTCCATGACATCCTTCCAGGTTCCAGTATCCGCGAGGTCTATGTCGATGCGGAGCGAGAGCTTGGAGGCGTGCTCGAGAGCGCCAGGGCCGAACAGGAGAAGGCCATGGCAGCGCTGACGTCGAAGCTTTCGAAGGGGGGCATCGCCAATGCCGTGGTAGCCGCAAATCCGTCGCTTTGCGTCCGGCCGCTGAATGTCAGGCTGGGGGACGGCACGGTGCTCTCGACGGGCGATATGGTCGCGCCGCTTTCGGTTGCTGTTTTCGACCGCGCCGCGCTCCGGCCCTCAAACGAGTTGAAGGCGCGCGCGCATACCCTTGAGAACGCCTATCTGTCCGTAACGATCGGCAAGGATGGCGCAGTGTCCAGTCTGGTACACAAAGCCACCGGCCGCGAAGCGCTGGACGGCTCCGCAAACCAGCTCTGGGTGTATCCAGCCGACAAGCCGCGCAACTGGGACGCCTGGGATGTTGACGCCGACTATGCCGAGAAGGGCATTCGCCTGGACAGGCCCGAGAGCATTACGCTCGCGGAAAGCGGGCAGCATCGCGCGGCAATCCGCGTGGTCTATCGCTATCGGGATTCGAGCGTGACCCAGACCTATGTACTGACCGCCAATGCCAGGCGTCTCGACATCGAGACGACAATCGACTGGCATGATCGCCGCACGTTGCTGCGCACCCTCAATCCGGTCGCGGTTCAGTCGCGGACGGCCACGTTCGAATGCGCCTTTGGGGTGATCGAGCGCGCGACCCACAGGAACACATCCTGGGATCAGGCGATGTTCGAGGCGGTAGCGCATCGCTTCGTCGATATCAGCGAGCCCGGCTTTGGCGTTGCGCTCCTGAACAACGCGAAATACGGCCACAGCACGTGCGGCAACGTGATTGGCATGAGCCTGGTGCGTGCGCCTGTCTATCCGGATCCCTTGGCCGACGAAGGGGAGCAGGTTTTCACCTATGCACTGATGCCGCATGAAGGCACGTGGCACGACGGCGGCGTTCTCGGCGAGGCAATCGATCTCAACCAGCCGCTCGTCTGCGTTGAGGCAGAGGGGTTGGCGGCCGGCTCCGTTCAGCCGCTTGTGGTTGAAGGTGTGCCCATCGCGCTCTCTAGTCTGAAAAGCGCGGAAGAGGGTGACGGCCTGGTTCTGCGTCTTTACGAACCTGCCGGACGCCGGGGCGATCTTGTTCTCAAGGTGCCACATGGCTGGAAGCCCTCGGGTGCTTTGAACATTCTCGAAGAGCCCATGCAGAGGCAAGGTCCGGCAGAGATCATGCCGTTTGAGATTCGCACCTGGAAGCTGCAGAAACTCTGATCCAAAGAAACCTGGATTGAAGACGTTGGTGTCCCATGGCCTTGCCTGAGCAGGACTTGCACTCATGCGCTATCGCCCCTTGAAGGCGGTGGCGAATTTCGGCGCCCGGCGCTGGCCCTGCAGTGAGTTCGAGGCCTCCAAGGCTATTCGTGAGTATATGCGCAAGCACCTCAATCTGAAGAGAGAGGATCACTTGGTGGTCTCCTATTGGCGCAGCGAAACCAACGTGGCCCCGATCGCTGGAGTTTAAGACGTCTTCATGCAATGGGTGTCGCGACGACTTTGTGCAAAGCGGTCACTCTGAGCGATCTCGTTGGCGCCTGGAACTGGACCTCGCGGTTAGCGCCGTCTCGCCGCGACATCTATGTCCACGCTACCGCAGGACGGGAGCGTTGCTTTGGGCTATTTGTAGGCGTAGGCCGCAATTGAAGGAGACGCCGGATGGACCGAAAAACGAACAACGATCAACCGGTGGCCGAAATAGGTATCCTGCGCCGCCGCACGATCGAGGCGGCGGTCATCGCGCCGATCTACGAAGAACTCGTCGCGGAGATCGGCGAGGCACGCGCGCAATCCGTCCTCGACAGAGCGATCAGCAAGGCGGCCATCGCGGCGGCCGAGACGTTCGCAGCACAGACGCCGGGCGGCACCAGCCTCGCGACATTCCAAGACTTGCAGACGCTGTGGACGCAGGATGATGCCTTGCAGATCGAGGTGCTGAAAGCAACGGACAAGGAATTCGACTACAATGTCCACCGCTGTCGCTATGCCGAAACCTATCGCGACATGGGGCTCGGAAAGGTAGGACACCTCCTCTCCTGCAATCGAGACGCAGTCTTTTGTCAGGGATATGACCCGCGCATCAAGATGAAGCGAACGCAGACCCTCATGCAAGGGGCGACGCATTGCGACTTTCGCTACACCTTCAGTGATCCGGCAGAGGCTTCGGAGTGAAGCTGGCATGCGGTTGAATTTCGCCACCTCCACATATCTTCCAACCCGATCTGCAGCGTGAGTACCAATCATGAAACTACAGCTTATTCGCAACGCGACGCTCAAGCTCGAGTATAGCGGCCGAACTGTGCTCATAGACCCGTTCTTCGCACCAAAGCACAGCCGTCCGTCGTTTGCGGGTCGCTCGCTCAATCCGCTGGTTGAACTGCCGGTGAGCATCGACACGATCCTGTCAGGTGTCGAGTTCGTGGTCGTTTCTCATTTGCATGAGGATCATTTTGATCCGGTCGCTCAAGCGGCAGTGCCGAAGCATCTTCCGTTGCTTTGCCAACCGGTTGATGAAGAGACGATCAAGGCGATGGGTTTTTCAAACGTCATATCGCTCGACAAGGATTTCACTTGGCAGGGATTGGAGTTCACCCGCCACGAGGCAAGCCATGGTCTTGGCCCCGTCGTCGAGAAAATGGGCTTCGTCATGGGCTTCGCTCTGGAAGCTGTCGGTGAGCCGAAGATCTACTGGGCGGGCGACACGGTGTTTTATCCGGCGATTGCCACAACGCTTAAGACCACCCGCCCCGACATCGTCGTTACCCACTCCTGCGGCGCGCGTTGGGACGGTGACCTGATTGTCATGGATGCAGAGCAGACCCTTGCTGTATTGGAATGCGCCCCGGCAGCCACCGTCATCGCAACCCATATGGAGGCGCTCGACCACGCAACGATCGATCGCCGCCAGCTGCGCGAGGCAGCGCGCCTCAACGGTATTGCCGATAGCAGGCTCGTGATCCCCAACGATGGCGACATTCTGACATGTTGACGGCTCAGATCACATCGGGCACGACCCACAAGCGCGGTCATGTCAACTGCGGAGCAACGGAAGCAGTTGATCGCCCTGCCGTCTTATCTCGGACAGGTACGGCGTATCGGACAGCACAAAGTGGGTGATACCGAGATCCTGATACTTGCGCAGCGACCGGGCGACCTCTACCGCCGAACCGACCAGCCATGTGGTGCCGGCCCCTCCGCCACCGAACTTGCCCGGCGCCGTGTAGAGGTTGTCGTCGAGCACCTCGCCACGCTCGTGTAGATCGAACAGGCGCTTCTGGCCCACCGCAATTTCTCGCCGGTGATCGTTCCAGCCGTCGCCTTTGCTCCTGGCCATCGCTGCCACCTTGGCTTCGGCATCGGCCCAGGCCTCCTCGGGGGTGTCGCGGACCAGTGTTGTGATGCGCAACCCGAACTCCAGTGGAGGGATGTCGCGGCCAAGCTGCCCGCTGAGTGCCTTGAGCCTCTCAATTCGCTCGCGGACGTCGTCCAATGGTTCGCCCCAAAAGAGCTGCACATCGGCCTCGGTAGCCGACACGCGCTCGGCCGCCTCCGAGGCGCCGCCGAAATAGAGCTTGGGGTGGCGACGGTTGTCTTGAACCTTAATGCGCGGCACCACGGTGGATCCGGTCACCCGGAAATGTTCGCCCGCATAGGTGACATTCTCTTCTGTCCACAGCCGGCGAACCAGCCGCATGAACTCCTTGGTGCGGGCATAACGGTGTGCCTGATCGCCTTCGCAGTCGCCGTACGCGGCAAGGGTGTCCTTGCCTGACACGATGTTGATACGCACGCGCCCCCCGGTCAGGTGGTCCAGCGTGGCCGCGGCTGAAGCGAAGTTCGCAGGCCGCCAATAGCCCGGGCGGACCGCAATGAGCGGTTCGAAGGTGGTGGTGCGCGCAGCGAGCGAGGCTGCAACTGTGAAGGTATCGGGTCGGCCCCATCCGGTGCCGATCAGCGCGCCTGTCCAGCCGTGCTCCTCAAGCGTCCTGGCCTGACTGGTCAGCGTTTCCAGGCTGTTGTGGTTCTCGACGACGGAATCGCCGCGGTGGCCGGGAGTGACGTCGTTTGGGATGTACCAGAGAAATTCGGAATTGCTCGTCATGTTGGACCTGCTGTTGCGTGTCGGGATCGCCGGGGCCGGCTTGGTTACTCTCTATGAGTTGGATGACTTGGCGGATCGGATAGGCGATATCCGGTGACGCGGAGGCCATCGAACGACTGTCCACATGCGTGGAAGATGCGCGCCGCAAAATTAAGAGCTTCTATTCTATAGAATCACTTTACAATAGAATGTCTTTTCTACGTTGTTCGATATCAGCGGAGGTCGGCGATTATCAGGGGTATCTTCTGCAATTGGAACCCGTGCGACGATCCAAAAATCTCCACGGGAAAGCCGCCCTTGCCATGCCTCAGCGCGCAGTAATGCCAGTGCGAAAAAGGAATGCGAGTATGGTCACTCGCAACGACAAACCTATGTTTGCAAAAATGGGCGGCGCCTACAAGGTTTCGCAGAATGCTGCGTCGAAGAGGAGACTCGCAAATGGCCATCACTCGCAAGGAAGAAGAACGCGCGCTCAACACCGAGGAACGCGAAGTCGTCAATCAAACTCGCCATCCCGAGATTCAAAGCCTGGCTGACGAGGCCTTGAACGTGATCTTACGGCGACTGCGCGATATGCGTGACAAAGCCAAGTCGCATGCCAACCAGCAACGCCGTGAGATGCGGGGAAAGTCGGCGCCGAAAGGTGCCGTTCCCAGAGCCTCTGATGTCGGTTCGCGACTAAAAGTTTCGGTCCTTTCGGTGAGCTTGAAGAGGCTGAACGCGGAAATTCAGCGGCGCGTTGAAATGTCTAAGAACCACTCCCTTGTCGAGAATGCCCAGCGCGCACTCGAATTTAAGTTGCAGGCCCAAAAGAGCAAGATCCCTTTCAATACTCGACACGCCAACCAAGGCATGCGGGATATTGCAGGCAAGAAAGTCAACTCACTCATAAGGCCCGGAGAGCGGGGACGGCTGAGAAAGGCTTCGGCAGTGGCGCAAGCGAAGCGAGATGGGGCGCATGGTTAGGTGCGTGTGAGTATGCCTCCGCGGAATGAACGAACGGAGCTTGGGTGCGTTTAGGATCAGCCCAAACAAAACGAGGAAGCACCATGAACAAGATTTTTCTCTTTGCTGCGGCGGTCTCCATCGCCGCTGTTCCGGTCGCCAACGCTGCCACCATGCATAAGCAGAGCACCCGCTCCACCCACGTCGTAGCCGAACCAAGGCAGCGTCTTGGCACACTGTCGTGCGAGGTCGCGGGGGGCGTCGGGCTTATCATCGGGTCGAGCAAATCAGTCGATTGCACTTTCAAGCAGAGGTCCGGAAAAACTGAGCGATATGCCGGCAAGATCGGTAAACTCGGAGTTGATGTCGGCGTTACGGGCAAGACCTATCTGAGTTGGGTGGTCCTGAACAACGCACCAACCCGAGTAGGCGAGGGCGCGCTTGCAGGCACATACGTTGGTGCCTCGGCCGCTGCATCAGTCGGCGTGGGACTTGGAGCAAACGCCTTGGTCGGTGGCAACAGCAAGAACTTTGCCTTGCAGCCCCTTAGCACCGAAGCTGGCACCGGGCTGAATGTCGCGGCAGGCGTCTCGCGTCTGCAGCTTCAACGGGTGCGTTAATTTAGTCCCATTTGGTCAAGCGGCGGCTCTTTGGTCGCCGCTTTTCCCGGTGAGTGGCCATTCCTTCTGGGACGAGGGCTTCTTCGTTTGCCTATGGACGGACGCCAGTGTACGAAAACATGCGCTCCCACAGCGGTGGGCTAGTTGTTCCACCTTTTCGTGACATTACACACCCTCAGTCCGGATTTGGGACGACCGGAGGCAGCCTGTCGTCTGGTGCGCGCTCGCCTAAGGGTTCCGAGGCTGGGACGCCGTCGACGCCTTCCCTTGCCTTGCCGATGCCCACCGGACGCTTGCGCTGCTCATCAATGCCGGGTCCGGAAAGTTCGTCGTCCTGCGTGTCGGCTTCGATTGACCACGGCGGCAGGAGGTCGTCGCCCGGTACCTCGTCGGTGTTCAGGTGGTTTTTGCGTTCGGCCATCATAAATCTCCTCCTTGCGGAGAACCGCGCACCTTTCGCAGGCGAGCCGCCGACTTTGGCAAAAGATCCCGCCTCGTACTGTAAGACCGTGACGAACATTTCGTTCTCCTTTGACGGAAAAACCCGCGCCGACAAGGTTGGTTCCCATTGCCTTGGAGCATACCGACACGACTCGATTGGCTCGTTGTTCACCGCCGCCGCTGAAGGTGCTCTTGAGGAGGGTAGATGCGTCGGTCAACGAAGTGAACTTGAAACGAAGGGTTTGGGAACGCACGACGCGATCCGCGACGAAAACTGCTGTCGAGGGATTTGACACTGGAACCGCGCTTGCCGGATCATCGCCCGGCCAGGTGGACGAGGACGCTTCCACTCAAACACCGACCTTAGCCCAAAAAGCCGGAAAACCAGCCCGCGAGAAGGACGCCTCCCAGTGCCATCCCAATCAATATCCATACGCCGCGCCCGTGTTTCGGCGGTCTCCCGGAATAGCGATCAGGGTTGGCCATCGTGCTTGCCTCCAAACACAAAGCTCGGCTCGGCCGCCGGCTGGGCTCTTCAGGCTTCAAGCTGAGCGGATAGTGCGCCCACGATGACCTTGAGTCCAGTAAGAAACCCCGCCGAGTGGCGGGACAATTGCACGTGCTGAACATCGCGCCAGGGTGCTTCGATGGATATCGACATAGGCGGTCGCGTTCCGTTTCATCGGCGCGGGGTCGCTTTGTGAGGATAGTGCTCCCATCGCCCCCAGCGCGTCCCGACGGTGTCCCCGATTGTGCGGCGCCGATCTCCCTGGTTGGCGAGGGGCGATTTTTCGTTTCAGCCGGGTCTGCTTTTCTCCGGTTTGTGCGGATAATGCTCCCAACACCACCAGAGCGTCTCCGCGTTGACCGCCGAGGCGAAGCCGAAGCCTCCCCATTTGCTGCACCCCTCCACGCAGCATAGATGCTCGACATGGACATTGGCGCCAGGCGCTTTTGTGTGACCCTCAATCGACATTCTGAGTGCCTTTCGTTCCGTCTCGTCTCATCGGCGGGTTCGAGGCTTACCGCGCCGTTGGCTCGTATCCTTGATGTCCCAAATGCCTGCGTCGAACCTGGGGCCAAGGCCACTCCTTGGCGCCTATCATTCGGTAGCCGTTCGGCTCGACCATCCCATCCACTTCGGCCCATCCGCTTCGCGATCGGGCCATATCAATCGCCATTTGTACTCAGGCCGGTGGTCCTCGCTCATGTTCCTTTTCTGTTCCTCCCATTTCGCAAAGTCAATCTGGACAAAACGAATCACCTGCCATTTAGTAATTTGCGGCATGTCAAGAAGGTAAAGCGTCATGGATGGAACTCGTATTCCCATTGCTCCCCTTCACGTTGAAATCGAAGGGATCGCCAGGTATCGGCAAGCCGAAACGGTCGAGGACCTTGCGGCAATGCTTCTAAGTTCTACCTGGACAGGCGCAAAAGGCCCGCCGTTTAACCGCGCTCTCGTGACTTCATTGGAGGCACTTGAGTTTTACACGGACGCAAAAACGGCTCGCGCGGCGTTTGTCACAGCCGCCCATGCGGCGGGGATGCATGTGCTCCCCGATGATATGGACGAAGTGAAGAAGGCAGGCTAGCGTCTAACCCCAGCTGGCATTTCACACGTCGGACATACGCACAAAAAACACAACAATTCTTCGAGCCTCGGACTTGCCGGCATGTCCGCACCTGCCTAGTTTTGCGCTTGCCGGGTGCTTGCCCAGATCATGCAAGTAGGCGAGGGTGGTGGCGCGGCCACAAGCCGGTGAGGTATGTTCATGTGGCGTTAAGCATAGGGGCTCCATATGTCTCTCAGGGGTTGGGAAACCTTGTGAGCTCGTTCTCAACTGGAGACGCAATGAAGAAGATCGTTCTGTCCGCGCTTGCGGCAGTCATACTAGCCAGTGGCATGGTCGCCACAGCAGACACCGTTGCCGCCCAGGAGTGGCGCCGTCGACCACACTACGACGACTACCCGCCACCACCACCCCCACGTCGCCATCATGATCACGGCAATCGCGATGCCATTGTTGGCGGCTTGGCGGCTGGCGTCATAGGCGGCCTCATCGGTGGTGCAATCGTCAACAATAACGGTCCGCGTTATATAGATCCCCCGCCGCCGCCTCCGCCGCGTTGCTGGTTTGAAGACCGACAGGTACCCAACGCCTACGATGGCGGATGGCACATGGAGAGCATGAGAGTTTGTCGTTGAGTCTTGATGACGGCGCGTTTCCTGATGGCCCGGGCTCAGCTCTTGGTGCCTATCCTTGGCCAGGTATCCGACAGCCGGTAGCCTCCTGGCCATGGATCTGAAGGTTCGAGCATCAACTGATGCGTGCCGGTGATCCAAGCGCGGCCCGATATCAATGGATAGATCGCATCGAGCCTGCCGATCTTCGTTGTTGAATTGATGCCGCAGCGGAATTCGGAGCCGATGATCGATGTCGCGACATAGGTCTCGCCGACTGCCATTTGACCGCGCGCGTGCAGCACCGCCATGCGGGCCGAGCAGCCGGTGCCGGTCGGCGAGCGGTCGACCTTGCCCGGCTGGATGACCACGGCGTTGGCGCCGGTCAGCACATTGTTTCGGCGCGTCAGCGGGCCGGCGACCTGGCAGAACGAAATATGGTCCCAGCCGGGATTTTCGGGATGTGAAAAGCCGAGCTGCTCGTTGGCGGCGGCGGTGATCCGTACGCCGGCCTCGGCGATCTCGCGCGCTTCGTCAGGTTTCACGTCGAAACCCAGCGCCTTGGCATCGACGATGACAAAACTATCGCCGCCATAGGCGGTATCGACCGTCAATGTGCCGAGCCCGGTCACCTCCAGCGATACGCCGAGCTTGTCGGCGAACGAGGGTACGTTGCGTACGGTGATGCGCTCCGCCTTGCCGTTCTTGCAGTCGGCCGTCACCTCGACCAGTCCGCCGGGTGCCTCGAGCGTGATTTTGGTAACCGGTTCGGTCATCGGAACGATGCCGCTGTCCAGCAGGACCGTTGAGACGCAGATCGAGTTCGAGCCGGACATTGGCGGCGTGTCAGCCGGCTCCATGATGATCCAGCCCATTTGCGCCCGCGGATCCTTTGGTGGCACAAGAAGGTTGACGTGGCGGAAGACGCCGCCGCGCGGCTCGTTCAAGACGAAATTGCGCAGCGTCTCGTCCTTCGCGATAAACCGGGACTGCTCCCAGATCGTTTCGCCCGGTGGCGGCAGCACGCCGCCCACGATGACATCGCCGACTTCGCCCTCCGCATGACAGCTGACGACGTGAATAATCTTCGACGTGTGCATTCGATCTCTCCCTTGACGACCTTAGACCTTGGCCAGCGCCGTCAGCATCTCGTAGTTTTGAGCCGATAGTGGAATGCCGTCGGTCGCCGCCTTGGCGCGGGTCACATGCCGACGGTCGCCCGGCAAGCGCTCCTGGCCCGCCTCCAGGACGAGATCGCAGATTTCGGCGACGCGGTGGGCAAAGGCATTGTTKCCGCCGCGTTCCGGATCGATGACGACGAAGAATTGGCCAGTGAACGGCGTCTGCGCGCCCTTGTGGCCGCTCCAGTCGAACTCGCCCGAGAAATAGCCGCCCGTCAGCGCGGCGCCGAGGATCTCGACCATCAGCGCGATCGAATTTCCCTTGTGGCCGCCGAAGGGCAGAAGCGCCCCGCCGTCGAGGATGGCCCTGGGATCGGTGGTCGGCTGGCCCTCACGGTCGACACCCATGCCCAGCTTCAGATCATGGCCGGCGCGGGCAGCGATCTGCACGTCGCCATGGGCAATCGCACTGGAGGCCTGATCGAAGACGAAGGGGGCCGCGCCTTCGCGCGGCGCCGCGAAGGCGATCGGATTGGTGCCGAACACCGCCTTCCTGCCGCCATGCGGCACGACGCAGGCCATGCTGTTGACCACGCTCAGCGCCACCAGGCCCTCATCGGCAAACGGCTCGACGTCTGGCCACAACGCGCTGAAATGATGCGAGCGACGGATGGCCAGAACCGCAACGCCATTGGCTTTGACCTTTTCGATCAGCAGCGGCCGGCCGGCAAAGAAGGCTGGCTGGGTAAAGCCGCCATTGGCATTGACGCGCACGAAGGCGGGACCGCAATCCTCGACCTCCGGCACCGCCTCGCCATCGACCCAGCCGCTGTTCAGCGATGAGAGGTAGCCGGGTATGCGGAAGATGCCGTGGCTCAGCGAACCATCGCGTTCGCAGGACGCGCAGTTTTCCGAAAGAATGCTGGCACTGTGTTCCGATACGCCATTCTTAACGGAGACGCGCAGCAGAAGTGCTGCGAGATCGTTGTAGGCGAGGTGGATACTGGCACCGTCGATCATGTCATTCTCTCCGCCGCGCCGTTGAGGCGCTGATCGACCAGCGTCAGCCAATAGCGCACGCCGTGTATGATCGCATCGTCGTTGAAATCATAGGTCGGGCTGTGCAGGTCGGCACTGTCGCCGTTGCCGAGCCAGATCATTGCGCCTGGACGTTTGTTCAGCATGTAGGAAAAGTCCTCCGAACCCATCGTCGGCGGCCAGTCCGTGTCGACATTGTCGGCGCCGGCGACAAAAGTGGCGGCTTTTGCCGCGGCCCTGGTCTTGACGGGGTCATTGACGGTGACCGGATAACCTGGCCGCCAGTCGATCTCGGCTTGCGAGCCAAAGGATTTTGCGGTGCTGGTGACCACCTCGCGAAAACGCTCCTCAACCATCCGGCGGGTGTCGGACTGCATGGTGCGGATCGTGCCGCCGATACGGATTGCGGCCGGAATGACGTTGAGCGCGCCCGGATTGCCGCCTTCGAGATAGGTGATTGACACGACGACCGGATCAAAGGGATTGGTGAAGCGCGAGGCGATCGCCTGCAGTGCCACGATCATCTGCGCTCCGGCGAGCACCGGGTCATGGGAAAGATGCGGGTAGGCGGCATGGCCGCCCTTGCCGTTGATCGTGACGACAAAACGGTCGCCGCCTGCCATCATCGGGCCGCTGCGGATCGCGAAGGATCCGACATCGAGGCCCGGCTGGTTGTGCATCCCGTAGACTTCCTCGATGTCGAACCGTTCGAGCACGCCTTCCTCGATCATCACTCGCCCGCCGCCGCCGCCTTCTTCAGCAGGCTGGAAGATGAGCACGACTTTGCCGGGGAAATCGCGGTTGGCGCAAAGCTGCTTTGCTGTCGCCAACAGCATGGCAGTGTGGCCGTCATGCCCGCAGGCATGCATCATGTTCTCCACCTTCGAGGCATGCGGCAGGTTGGTCTGCTCGGCCATCGGCAAGGCATCCATGTCGCAGCGCAATGCTATCGTCCGACCCGTCCCCATTGTTCCGTTGATGACGGCAACGACGCCCGACTTGGCGATCCCGCCGGCGACCTCGTCGCAACCGAACGCGGTGAGCTTTTCCATCACCAGGGCTGCAGTCTTCGGCAGGTCGAACAGAAGTTCGGGATACTGGTGGATGGTCCGGCGCCAGTTTTTCGCTTCGTCGGCCAGTTCATTGAGAGATAAGGGGACGAGAGGGGTATCGAAAGTCATGCTGTCTCCAATTGTCAGGCGATTGCTGCCCGGCGGAGGGCGAGCGATCCGGATCCGGGTCCGGCATGGCAACGAGCAGCATTCGCGTATAGTCTTCTGCGGTCGGTCGAAGATATCCGCAACTGGGCCGCTTTCAACCAGCTTGCCGCGATAGATCACCGTCACGCCGAACGCATGGACCGGATTGGCAGGATACGCGCGTCCGGCCGGTTCCTATTCCTCCAACGAAATTGTCGAAGGGGTGTCGTCGCAGGGCATTGCCACGCGCGATCCCGAAACGCTGGAGATATTCGGCGTCGCGATTTCCTATCCAATCACTGTTGGAACCACGGAACTCAAAGAGAAGATCGCTATTGACCGGATGCGGACCGATCTGAGCTTCAAGTCTGATTGACGGCAACTGCCGATCTTTGGGATGTCGTCAGCCCAACACAAATCGCCGGCTATCTCACCGTCATCCGACGTCGACATTTAAAAGCCTGAGCGGTGCTAAGTTTACGAGCTCTTCAGGCTCGACACGAATCAGCCTGACCCCGTCACAAACAGGGGACCAGGTTCGCGATGACGCCATGTGGCCAGCATCTTCAGGTTTTGTTGACCTTTTGCACTCCGAAGAGGCTGTGCTCTGGATCAAGCAGCCAGCCTGATCAAAGCACGCTGACGTTTTCAGCCTTCGACTTTCCGGTCTTGCGATCTTGGCCCAGGTCGTAGCTCACTCGTTGCCCTTCCCTGAGCGAACTGGCTCCCTGCAACGCGGAGACGTGCACGAACACGTCGGCGCCACCATTTTCGGGTGTAATGAAGCCAAATCCCTTGTCTTCATTGAAGAACTTAACAGTGCCGGTCGCCATAACTCATCCTCGTCGCTTGAGCGGCTGTGTGCCGCGACGCAGAACCTATCGCTCGATCGCGCCGTCCGCAACATCTCCGTGCCTGTGTGCCAGCGAATTGGTGACATGAGGCGAAGGGGAAGTCGCACCTGGAGCTCCATCAGGGCTCCAGCATCAACGTGAGAAGGCTTTCGATTGAAAGCGTTTCAACAGGCAAAATGCGGCATAGCCGTGGACCTCGGACGTCAAACGAATAGCCGCCTCGGTCACCCAGCCTGAGACGAATGTCGCGTTCAACAGGAGTTGGTATGCCGAACTTTCAGTACTTGGATGGTACGTAGAGTTCGGGCGGCAGGACCTTTCGCTCGTAGTCCGGATTGAATACGCGCTCCGGGAGGGCAATGTCTTCATGCGGAACGTCTTCATATGGGATTTGCTTCAACAGATGGTCCATGCAGTTCAGGCGCGCACGCTTCTTGTCGTTCCCTTCGACGATATGCCAAGGAGCTTCAGGAATGTTGGTGCGGGCAAAAGTCTCCTCCTTCGCCTTCGTGTAGGCCTCCCAGCGAACCCGCGACTCCAGATCCATCGGCGAAAGCTTCCATTGCTTCAGCGGGTCGTGAATGCGAACGAGAAAGCGAAGCTGCTGTTCTTCATCGGTGATCGAGAACCAGTATTTGATGAGCCGTATACCCGAGCGCACGAGCATTCGCTCGAACTCCGGAACGTCGTTGAAGAACTGCGAAACCTGATCTTCACTGGCAAATCCCATCACCCGTTCCACACCGGATCTGTTGTACCACGACCGATCAAACAGCACGATCTCGCCGCCCGCCGGCAGATGCGGCACATAGCGTTGGAAATACCACTGCGACTTCTCGCGATCAGATGGTGCAGGCAACGCGACCACGCGGGCCACGCGCGGATTGAGCCTTTGGGTTATGCGCTTGATAACGCCACCCTTGCCTGCGGAATCGCGCCCTTCGAAGATCACAACGACTTTCTCTTTGTGATAGGTGACCCAGTCCTGCAGTCGGATCAGTTCAGCCTGAAGGGCGATCAGTGCGCGGAAATACTCGATACGCTGCATCGAAGGCGGATGCGATTTTCGGTATATTTTCCTGATTTCTTCGGATAGAGCGGGCTCCGACAGCTCGAGTTCGTAATCCTCGTCGAGCGTGTCGGCCAATTCGGCTTCGAGCCAATCTGACGAAGGCGTGCCGTTGGTGGGGGTCATCTTAACTCCATGTTCTGAATTGTATGGACGACGATCCACCAGATCAGCCCGCCATGCGAGATCACGCTACCATGCCAGCGGTATATGTCTCGCTTATGTCAGCTTGTACGTACAGCCAAAGCAGCCGAAGTGGTCCCGAAAGTTTAGATCGAAATTTGTGCATCTGCGGTGGCTTCGGCGGGCAGCCTGTGAGCTGGCGTCGCTGTTGAACCGCCAATCGAACGCAGATTCCCCATGCAAGGCAGGCTGCGTCGCTTGCTTGCGAAAGCTGCTTGCTGGGTCTGCTGATCGTCGCGATCAACAAGGCGCTCGGATTGCGGCCTGATGCTTCAGGCCGAAAGTCTGCTGGGGTCTGTGGGCTACCATTGGACTGATTGCTTGCGATGGGCGGCGCCTTCCTTCGAGAGCGGCTCGCACCACTAGTTGCCGCGCTGGCGGCAATCACGATCGGACCAATGAACAACTTCACCCTTGATGAGGATCAGGAAGTTTTCGTTGTCGAGGCGACTGACGACCTCGCCATCCTCGGTGATGTAGTCAGCCTTCGGTGTCGCATTCCCTTGGAAAGAATCCGATACCCTTATCTGTTCGATGATGACGCAGTTTTTGCCGGCATCGCCTTGGCAACGAAACCGCTTGGTCTCTTTGTAGCGCAAGATTTCAGCCCTCCGTTTCGACCATAAATCTTGGGCGAACTGGGAGAGAATTCAAGACCGCAAAACTAGGTAATTCCTCGTCGGCCCCAGACGATCTTGCCGGCTCGGATGGCCCGAGCTCTCTGAGCAACTGAGCTTTGCAATTGGCTGATGCGACGAGGCGGAAGCCTGACGCCGGTCAGCGGGTTGCGCCCAACACAAATGCGATTGCTGCGACGAGACCGACTGCCAAAAGTGGGCTCTCTCTCACGCGGTCCTGAATATCAGCAAGGAGCCCGCGGGCTTGCACCGTCGCCACACCTGCCGAACTCGGCGTGATCGCTGCCGGTGACTTCGTCTTTCCGCTCATCGGCTTAACCGCCACAATCTCGCCGCCGACGTTCTTGGCGGAGGAGCGCAGCGTCGGCCGATGGCGGGGTGACCGCGCAACCTCCGATGTGCTCGCGCTGCTTGATGCGGCTGGCTCCGCCCTCACACGCTCAGCCTCGTCGATGTCCGCCCGACCCGCGGGTACGCTGCTACGGGTGATGGAGATTGGATCAGACGCCGGGAAGGTGTCTTCAAGACCTTCGTCTAATTCGTCTTTCGCACCTTGCTTGCGTTGGGTCGCCTGCTCGCGCTTCATGGATAGGACGGCTGGCGATGTTGGCTTCCTGGTGTCCGGCATCACGTGTTCTCCTGTGATCGAGGGGTTCTCCGGGCGCTACGCGACGAGAATGGTGGTTTTCTCAGTGACCACGTGTCCTGCTCCTTTGGGATCGGTAGCGCACCTMAACGTCTCACTATCTCGAATGTTCCGGCTTCGATCATTCAAACATCGCCTGCAGGATGGGCGATCCAAGGAACGCCTCGGCGCCAAATGCTTGCCGAGGCGGTCGTTCAGCGTATTGCAAGCTTGGCGCAATCTGAAAGGCGTGCCACGATGCGGGACGGCTGCTAACAGACAGGTATCGGAAGTGTTATGACACACGCTACGCGTCCAAAGGACTGGTACGACATCGGCAAGGATCAAGGTATCCGCGCCGGGAGACGAGGCGGCGAAGTCCAGCGGCACCAGAGTGACTTTGTGAACGAGGACGAGAACGCAGCCTGGATCGATGGCGTTCTGGAAGGCGTTCTGTCAGTTGGCGCGAGAATTGCCGCCGTCACCAGCGTCCAAGACCTCATGCCAGGCTCCAAAGGCGGGATCATTCAGGTGATAATGGTGGAGAGGCTGGGATGAGCTGCACGGCGTGCTAATTTGAAGGTAGCGACATACAACGTCAACGGTATAAACGGCCGTCTGCCCGTTCTGCTTCAATGGCTGAAGGAAGCCAAGCCCGATGTCGTGTGCCTGCAGGAATTGAAGGCACCCGATGACGGATTTCCGCGCGGACAGATCGAAAAGGCCGGCTACGGTGCGGTTTGGCATGGGCAGAAATCCTGGAACGGGGTAGCGATCCTTGCGCGAGGTCAACAGCCGGTGGAGACAAGGAAGGGCCTCCCAGGCGATCCGGGCGATAGCCAAAGCCGCTACATTGAAGCAGCCATCGATGGCATCCTGTTTGGATGCCTCTATCTGCCGAACGGCAATCCCGCGCCAGGTCCCAAGTTCGAATACAAGCGTCGTTGGTTCGCGCGACTGTCGTCCTATGCGGCCGAGCTGATCGAGTTGGATATTCCCGTCGTCCTTGCCGGCGACTACAACGTGATGCCGACCGATCTCGACGTGTACAAGCCGGAGCGTTGGAAAGACGACGCGCTGTTCCGGCCGGAAATCCGCGCGGCGTTTCGAAAACTGACCGCAGAGGGCTGGACCGATGCCATCCGTCATCTGCATCCAGATGAGGTGATCTACACCTTCTGGGACTATCTTCGGAATGCCTGGGGACGAAACGCGGGCCTGCGGCTCGATCACTTCCTCCTGAGCCCGGCAATAGCTGGCCAGCTTCGGGCGGCGGCGGTTGACAGGCATGTCCGGGGGTGGGAGCACGCAAGCGATCATGCCCCCGCCTGGATCGAACTCGCTCCATAAGATCCGCAACGGCGAGGAGCGGCCGACAGGCCGCCGCTTCTCGCCTCCGAGTCAATGTTGCCGATCTCACCGCATCGACATCAAGTTTGTGATGAGGAACCACTACGGCAGAGGCCCCAAATCATGGTGGACTGGTGCGCCGTCGGTGCGACGGGCACCGTCCATCAACGCCAGCCGAGCGCAGGCGCGACGTGCTTCAGGATTGCCTCGATCACATGCGCGTTGTACTCGACGCCAAGCTGATTGGGGACGGTGAGAAGGAGGGTATCGGCTTCGGCGACGGCCTCGTCTTCGGTGAGCTGCGCAATCAGCGCTTCCGGCTCGGCGGCATAGGAACGACCAAAGATTGCCCGGGTATTCTCGTCAATGTAGCCGATCGAGTCCTGTTCCTTGCCGCCACGGCCGAAGTAGGCCCGGTCGCGATCGTCCACCAGTGCGAAGATGCTGCGGCTGACCGACACGCGCGGCGTGCGGCTGTGGCCGGCCTCCTTCCATGCTCCCCGATAAGCGCGTATTTGGGCTGCTTGCTGGACGTGGAATGGCTCCCCGGTTTCGTCATCCTTCAGTGTCGAGCTCTGGAGGTTCATGCCAAGTTTGGCCGCCCAAGCGGCGGTCGCGTTTGATCCTGCACCCCACCAGATGCGCTCGCGCAGGCCGTCGGAATGCGGTTCGAGGCGCAGCAGCCCGGGGGGATTGGGGAACATCGGGCGCGGATTGGGCTGCGCAAACCCATCGCCATTCAGCGCCTGCAGGAATACCTCGGCATGGCCACGGCCGAGATCGGCGTCGCTCGCACCCTCCTCCGGCTGGTAGCCGAAATAGCGCCAGCCGTCGATGACCTGCTCAGGGGAACCGCGGCTGAGGCCCAGCTGCAGGCGACCACCGGCGATGAGATCGGCGGCACCGGCGTCTTCAGCCATGTAGAGAGGGTTCTCGTAGCGCATGTCGATGACTGCGGTGCCGATCTCTATGGTCTTGGTTTTCGCGCCCACAGCCGCCAGGAGTGGGAAAGGGGAGGCGAGCTGCCGGGCGAAATGATGGACGCGGAAATAGGCGCCATCAGCGCCGAGTTCTTCCGCGGCGACAGCGAGATCAATCGATTGCAGGAGCGCGTCGCCCGCGGAGCGGGTTTGCGATTGCGGCGAAGGTGCCCAATGACCGAAGGAAAGGAAACCGATTTTCTTCATGATTTTGCCCGTTGAATGTCGCGGTCTGACGTTGACCTGCGGTTGGCATAACATGGGAAGGGATCCTAGCCATGAAAAGACGGTTGAACGCACTGTTCACCGGATTGCGTCTCACGTGCCAGATGCAGAGCGGTTTGAGCACCGCTTTGCATCTTCGCTTACGCAGTGGGCAGTCATTTTAAATCCGATGGCAGGACCGGTCCCGGAGACGGCTCGGGGTGTCACAGCAACGTCGGCGAACCCATGCATTCGCCATGGTTTGACTTTTGTCAGAGGGCGTGAATAATGTCGAGATAGCTCATTTCTGGAATAAACCCTATGCCCATCCGCTCTACCGACCAGGTTCTCCACAAAGCCGCCTGGCTCTATTACACCCATGGATTGCGGCAGGATGAGGTGGCGAAGCATCTTGATATCTCCCGCGCCTCGGTTGCCATGTACCTGCGGCGCGCCAGGGAAACGGGCATCGTCAACATTGCGACATCGACGCAACTCTTCGCAGACGACGTTCTGGCCCGGCAGCTGGAAGATGCGGCCGGGCTCAAGGCCGTCTGGATCGTTCCCGAAGACCGGCAGGCGCTCGACCCGACGGCGGAAATGCCGGTTGTCGCCGCAGCTGTTTTCCTGGAGCTGATAGGCAAGGGTGACAGGGTCGGTGTTGCCTGGGGCCGTACGGTCTATCACATCGCCGACGTTATGCCGTTCGCCGATCTGCAAGGTGTGACAGTGGTGCAGCTCTGCGGCAATCTCGGCGCACCGTATTCCTATCGGCCAGACCAGTGCACCACGGAAATTGCCCGGCGGCTGAACGCCGAGGGCATCAACTTCTATGCGCCGCTCGTTCTGAGTTCGGAAAGGCTGGCGCAGGAACTGCGCCAGGAGCCGGTCATCCAGGAGCAGCTTGCAACAATTCCCGACTGCACGCTTGCGCTCTATTCGGTCGGCGGTATCGAAGCCGACAGCCATCTCGTGAAATGCGGTGCATTGACTGCCGAGGAAATGAAAGCGCTGGGCCAAGCGGGTGCGGCGGGCGTCATCGCCGGCCAGGTGATCGATCGCCAAGGGCAGTTGATGGATTGCGCGCACAACCGCCGATGCATCTCTGCCGATCTCGATTCCATCCGCTCCATTCCAAAGCGCATGATGGTCGTGCAGGAAGACGAGAAGCTGGAGCCGCTGGTTGCGGCCATCAAGGGTGGATTTGCTTCGCATCTCATCATAACCGCCTCGATGGCACGCCGCCTGCTCGCCCGCTGGAGTGACGACGCGGCCCAGCCACAGTGAAGTGAATTTCGGCGTATGTCGGGACGCAGCGGCTGCCGCGTTGCCGGCTTTGCCATGATTGGAGGAGGACAGTATGGAAAATCTCTGGCGCGACAGCGATGCGGAGGAGATGGTCGAAGCCTATGCCCGCAAGGGCATCAGTCGCGATCTGGCTTTGAGGACCTATACAACCAGACTGCTCGGCGGAGAGCCTCGGCTGGTGTTGCATGGCGGCGGCAACACTTCGGTAAAAACGGTCGTCAGCGATCTCGTCGGCGACGAATGGGAGGTACTCTGCGTCAAGGGCAGTGGTTGGGACATGGGCTCGATCGAGCCTCAGGGACTGCCCGCTGTTAAGATCGCAGCGCTTCTTAAAGCGCGCAAGCTGGAGACGCTCTCGGACGAAGATATGGTCACCCTTCAACGCGCCAATCTTATCGATCCGGCATCGCCCAATCCCTCCGTCGAGGCGCTTTTGCACGCATTCCTGCCGCACAAGTTTGTCGATCACACCCATTCGACGGCGATCCTTGCCATTGCAGATCAGGCAAGCAGCAAGCAGATGAGTGCTACGGTGTTCGGCACGAAGATGGGCTTCGTGCCTTATATCATGCCCGGCTTTGCCTTGGCCAAGGCTGCGGCCGAGGTGTTTGACAGCGACCCGAGTGTGAACGGTCTTATCCTCGACAAGCACGGCATCTTCACCTTTGGCGACACGGCGAAGGAAGCTTATGACAGGATGATCCACTATGTGACGTTGGCCGAGGATTATGTCAGAGAGCATGGCAAAAAGCCGTTCAGGCCGGCAGCGCTGCCCCAGACGATAGCGGCTTCAGGCGACATTGCGGCCATGCTGCGCGGTGCCGTCGCCGTGGCCCGGGGGGAGGGGCGGTACGACCGAATGGTGGCCGAATTTCGAACGTCCCCTGCGATCCTCGAATTCGTCAACGCCGCCGAGGTCGAAGACATGGCCTCGCGAGGTGTTTCGACGCCGGATCTGTCCATCCGGATCAAGACCGGCCCGCTGGTGCTGCCGCCGCCGGATGCCGAAAAGATCGAGGATTTTCGTGGCATCATCGACGCGCGCGTGGCGGCCTTTATGGCCGACTATACTGAATATTTTCGCGCAAACGATGCCCGCGATGACGTCAAACGGACGATGCTCGATCCCATGCCTCGCCTGACGCTGGTTCCCGGCCTGGGCATGTTCGGTCATGGCCGCACGCTCAAGGATGCAAGAATTGCAGCCGATGTTGGTGAGATGTGGATCGAGGCTGCGCGCGACGCTGAATCAGTCGGACGCTTCGAGCCGGTAAGTCGACCGGATCTGTTCGATCTCGAATATTGGTCCCTGGAGCAGGCGAAGCTTGCTGGTGCCAAGCCAAAGCCGTTGACGGGACAGGTGGCGTTCGTGACGGGCGGTGCCGGCGCCATAGGCGCTGCCACCGCAAAGCTCTTGGCGCGTGAGGGCGCGCATGTCGTCGTGGCGGATCTGGATCCCGCCAAAGCCGGCGAGATCGCCAAGGCCATCGGGAACCAGTCCATCGGCGTTGAATGCGACGTCACGGATCCGGCGTCGGTTCGCGCTGCCTTTGACAGAGCCGTGGCGACCTTTGGGGGCGTCGACATCCTCGTCTCCAACGCCGGCGCTGCCTGGGAAGGTGCCATTGCGACGCTAGACGACGCTCTGCTACGCAAGAGTTTCGAGTTGAATTTCTTCTCACATCAGCTGGTTGCCCAGAATGCGGTGCGGATCATGACGCAACAGGGCACCGGCGGCGCCTTGCTCTTCAATGCCAGCAAGCAGGCGGTCAACCCGGGTGCGAAATTCGGCGCTTATGGTATTCCAAAAGCTGCGACACTGTTTTTGTCGCGGCAATACGCTCTGGAGCACGGCGCCGACGGCATCCGATCCAACGCCGTCAACGCCGATCGCATCCGCTCCGGCCTGCTGGACGACGAGATGATCGCCAAGCGGGCAGCGGCCCGCGGCCTTTCGATCAAGGACTACATGGGCGGCAACCTGCTTGGACAGGAGGTAACGGCCGAGGATGTGGCACAGGCCTTCCTCCATCATGCGCTTGCCGAACGGACGACGGCCGATGTAACGACAGTCGACGGCGGCAATATCGCGGCTGCATTGCGTTGATGTCAGCCCCACATTTGCACCYCCGGTCGCCTGATCGGAGGTGCGTTGGGTCCAGCGGGTAGCGCTTGTCAGCGCCATGAAAAAGGCGGCTCGAAAGCCGCCTCGAGGTTCCTTCAGAGTGCCGGAAACTATTTCTTGTTGGGCGTTGGCATCCAGGCGGGAACGGCGACGTCGGCATGGGCGAACTGCGGCAGCTTGGAGCCGAGTTCTTCCATGTTCTTGATGTCGGCTTCCTGTAGCTGTTGTTGCGTGATCAGGGTCGGAGGCACGATCACGTTGTGACCAGGATCTTCGCCGGCAAGGAGCATCGCAAGGGCGCGGACGGAGACCTGTCCAACAACTGCCGGGTTGGTCGCTGCCGTGGCTGCCCAGGCGCTATCGGGCTCCCGCATGGCAGCGATGTCCGACGTTGAGATATCCGCGGAATAGATCTTCACGCTGGTCGAGAGACCAGCTTCGTCGACCGCGATCTTCACACCCTTGGCGAACTCATCATAAGGTGCGAACATCACCTGGATGTCGGGATTGGCCGACAGGACGGAACGCGCCTGATTGGCAACCGAGTTTGCGATGGGGTTGTCCATCGTTCCGAACATCGCGGCTTCCTTGATACCCGGATACGTCTTCTTGAATTCCTTCCAGGTCTCGTCGCGGCGATCAAGCGGCGCAATGCCTGCGACGTAGACATAGCCGGCTTTCCAGCTGTCACCGTTGTCCTTGATGGATTGCTCGAGCGCGAGGCGTGCCAGATCGCGGTCCGACTGCTCGATCTGCGGGATCTTGGGATTCTCGACGTTGACGTCGAAGGCGACGACCTTGATGCCGGCGTCGACTGCGCGCTTGGCCGCTTCCTTCATCGATTCCGTCAGGCCATGCTGGATGATGATCCCATCCACCTTGAGCGCGATCGCCTGATCCACCATATCGGCCTGCAGGGCTGCATCCTGACGGCTGTCCAGCACCCGCAGATCCACGCCAAGGGCTTTGGCTTGGGCTTCGACACCGGACAGATAGGACTGGAAGAAATCGCCGGTCGACAGATAGCGCACGAGCGCGATCTTGACTTGACCGGGATTGTCGAAGGGCTTGGGCATGTCGGCCGCAAGGGCCAAGCCTGAGAAGGCCGTCGCTCCCATGAGACCCATTGTTAGTTTACCGAGTGTTCTGCGCGTAATGTTCATTCTTGTCTCCTCCACAGTAGACGCTTTGTTGTTCATGCGTATGGCGCTAAGGGCCTCCCAGCCCTATCGTTTGCCTCTCCCCGATAGAGCAAAGGTAAAGACCAGCGCGATGACCAGCACCGCGCCCTTGACGAAGTCCTGCGTGTAGTAGGGGGCGTTCATCATTGTCAGGCCCTGCAGGAGAACGCCGACGAAAAGCGCACCGATCGCAGTGCCGAAGGCGTTCGGCTTGGCAACGCCAAGCACCGCAAAACCGATGAGCGCAGCAGCGACTGCATCGAGCAGGAGATTATTGCCCGACGCGATGTCGCCGCGGCCGAGACGCGCAGCCAGCAGAATGCCGCCGATGGAGGCGAAGACGCCCGAGATCACATAGGCAAACATCTTGTAGGCGTTGACCGGCGCACCGGCGAGCTGAGCTGCCCGCTCGTTCGAACCGACGGCATACATCATCCGGCCGAAGCGGGTGTATTCCAGAAAGAACCAGATGAGCACGGCGAGAACAATCAGCACGACGACAGAGACAGGCAACAGGTTCGGGAGCACAAAATCGAAGCGGTGACGCCCCAGTGCCAGGAAGCCCGGGCTGAAGGTGCCGCTCGCGGTGCTGCCGTCTGGCATGCTCATGCCGGTTGCGATCGACCGGCCTTCGGTCGGAATGCGCTGCAACCCGACAAGCAGGAACATCATGCCGAGCGTCGCCAATAGGTCCGGCACGCGCATATAGACGACCAGGAAGCCATTGATCAGCCCGATCACCACGCCGATCAGCAGGCACACGGCGATCGCTGTCAGCGCGTCACCATTCATGATGACCATGATGTAGGAGGAGGCCATCATCGCTGTCGTCGCAACCGAGCCGATCGACAGATCGAAGCCGCCGACGACCATGGTTGCCGTGACGCCGAGCGCCAGGATGCCGGTGATCGAAACGGATTGCAGGATGAAGACGGCGCTCTGCGGCGAGGCAAACCCGCTGGTGACGATCGAGAAATAGACGAGCATGCCCGCAAGCAGCAAGAGAAAGCCGTAGCGGATCGCGAGCTCTCGAATGCTGGCGCCTGTTGCCAGTGGTGGAACAATCTTAGCCGGCTGCGCTGCGGTGATCGGCGTGTCGTGATCAGTCATTCAATTCACCATTCCATGCTGGCCGGCGATCTCGGCCAGAAGCTTGTTGACGTCGATATCCGCATTGCGATGCTCGCCAACCAGTGTCTGTTCCGACATCACCAGGATGCGGTCGGCGATCTCAAAGGCTTCATCGAGTTCGGTCAGGAAGACGACGGTTGCCCGGCCTTGCGCAGATGTGCGCAGCTTGCCGGCAATGTCGCGGCGCGCCGCGATGTCGACACCCTGGAACGGCTCGTCGAGAACCAGCAGCCGGCAGGGCTGGCTGAGCCAGCGAGCCACCATCACTTTTTGCTGATTGCCGCCGGATAATGTCTGCATCTCGTCGCGCTCGGAGCGGCAGACGATGCCCAGCGAGGAAATCTGGTGTCTCGCTTCGCCGCGCTCCGAGCCGCGACTTGAAACGCCACCGACACGGGCGAGCCGTCTCAGGAACGGCAAGCTAATATTCTCGTAGATGTTGAAATCGGGGACAATGCCATTGTCCGTGCGATCCTTGGCAACGAGGAAAACGCCCTCGGCGATTGCCTGTTGCGGCGTGCGCGGTCGATACGGCCTGCCGTCGAGGGACATGTGGCCGGCAACCGGATGTCTCGCGCCGAAAAGCGTCTCCGCAAGAGCGGTTTTGCCGACGCCAACGAGGCCGGTGATTGCGACGACTTCTCCTTCGCGAAGCACAAAGGAGAACGGCCGTGTGCCGGCGGCAAGCTGCAGTTCCTTGGCACTGAGGATCGCCGCGCCTCCGTTGCGGACGGCGATGTCGCCATAGCTGATCGTATGACCGAGCATGGCGTTGACGGCGCCCTCGTAGTCCAGTTCGGCTCCCGTAAAGGTGCCGGTGATACGCCCGTCGCGCAGACTGACGATGCTGTCTGCTAGGCGCCGGATATCTGACATCCGGTGTGAGATATAAAGGATCGCGACACCGCGGGCGCGCAGGCGATCGACAAGCTGGAAGAGCCGCTCGGCCTCGACGCTTGACAGCGAGGAGGTCGGTTCGTCGAGGATAAGCACTTTCGGTTCATGCGCCATGGCGCGGGCTATGGCTACCATCTGCCTGTCGGCAAGGGAGAGATTGGCGATGCTCGCATTGAGATCGATCGAAAGGCCCATGCGGTCGGCGACGGCCTTCGCCTCGCGCCGCACGCGCCTTGGATTGAAGAACCAGCGCGCGGCGCGACCATTCAACCGGTCGAGTGTCAGGTTGGTTGCAACATCAAGATCGGCAACCACCCCGTCGTTTATATTCTGGTGAACGGTGACAACACCGGCGCGGATGGCTTCGGCCGGTGAAGTGGGAAAGAAATCCTTGCCTGCGAGCGAGATATGGCCGGCGTCGCGCGTATAGACGCCGCTGACGATACGCACGAGCGTCGACTTGCCGGCGCCGTTTGCGCCCATGAGGGCAGTCACAGAGCCGGCGCGAAGCGAAAGATCAACGCCGCCAAGCACCTGGACACGACCAAACGACTTCCGCAGTCCTTGGACGCGGAACACAGGTTCTTCGTTCATCTCCATCCTCCCGACCTGATGCTAGGACGGGATATCATCAAATGTCAAGTGCGTTGACATTTGACAAAGTCACCCCTATCAAATGCGATCATGATCGTTGATTGGGAGATCGCTGACCTACCAAAGAGGAGGGAAGTCAGCCGCGTCGGGTGGACAAGAACCCGCGCAGAATCGATCCGGGAGGAAGAAATGACGGATACGAGACCGTTCGAGGCCCTGTGCCCCGAAACGCTGCCGCAGCGGCTGGGCGCCCTGCCGGTTCTCAGGGAAAGACTTGGCGCAAACAGCAATTTCTGGAGCGTGAAGGAGGTCGGCGACGGCAATCTCAACCTGGTCTTCATCGTCGAGGGTGAGCAAGGCAAGGCTATCGTCAAACAGGCGCTGCCCTATGTCCGTCTTGTCGGAGAGAGCTGGCCGCTTCCCCTCAAGCGCTCGTTCTTCGAATATCACGCACTGATGCGCCAGTCGGAGCGCGATCCGGGCGTGGTGCCGCAGATTTTCCATTTCGACGCCGAGCAGGCCATCATTGTCATGGAGTTCCTGTCGCCGCACGTCATCCTGAGGCGTGCCCTGATCGAGGGCCAGAAGTTGCCGAAGGTCGGTCGTGACCTTGGACTCTTCGCTGCGCGCACCCTTTTCCGCGGCTCGGACCTCGCCATGACGGCGCGCAAGCGCAAGGAGGACCTGGCCCTGTTTTCGGACAATGTCGAGCTCTGCGACATCACGGAGAACCTCGTCTTTTCCGATCCGTATTTCGAGGCAACGCTCAATCGGCACACCTCGCCCCAGCTTGACGGAATGGTTGCTCAACTCAGGGCCGACCGCGATCTGAAGGTCGAGGCGCAGAAGCTCAAGCACATTTTTGCCAGCCGGGCGGAGACGCTGCTGCATGGCGATCTCCATACCGGCTCCGTGATGGTGACGGCGAGTGAAACGCGCGTCATCGATCCCGAATTCGCATTCTACGGCCCGATAGCCTTCGACGTCGGCATGATGATCGCCAATTTCTGGATGAGCTTTTTTTCCCAGAGCGGTCACGAGGCGGATAAAAGCCGAGAAGGCATGCGGGACTACCTGCTTGCGGTCGTCGACGAGATCTGGACAACCTTCTGCGAGGAATTCTCGACCCTGTGGCGTTGCGAACGCACCGGCATCCTCTACCAGCGCTCGCTGTTTGAAGATAGCGGCGATCGCCTGGGTGCCGAACAGGCGCTCGACCATCTCCTGCGCGACATCTGGACCGACATGCTGGGCTTTGCCGGCGTCGAAATCCACCGCCGCATCCTCGGCCTTGCTCACAATGCCGATTTCGAAACCATTGCGGATTTGGACCTGCGTGGCCGCTGCGAGACGAAGGCGCTGAAGCTCGGTCGTCACCTCGTCGTCAATCGCCGTCACATCCACAGCCTCGCAGAGATCAACTCCCTGGCCAAACTGCTCGAAAAGGAGACAGTCAGTTGAAAGTCGGAGCGCGTCACTACCACACCATCTGGCTGAATGAGGACGGAGCCTCCGTCGATATCATTGACCAGCGGTGGCTGCCGCACGAATTTCGTGTCGCCACCCTGAAGACAGTCGCCGACGTGGCTGTCGCCATTCGCGACATGTGGGTCCGTGGCGCACCGCTGATCGGCGTGACCGCCGCCTATGGCGTCGCTCTGGCCATCGCCTCCGACAGCAGCAATGCAGCACTCGACGCAGTGTGGGAGGAACTTCACGAGACGCGGCCGACGGCAATCAACCTGCGCTGGGCACTGGACGCAATGCGCGGCCTCCTTCGTGAGCTGCCGGAAAACGAACGTGCCGAAGCTGCCTACAGGCGTGCGGCCGAGATTGCGGAAGAAGATGTCGAGCTCAACCGCAGCATCGGCATGAACGGGCTTGCCGTCATCCGCGAAATTGCAGCCCGCAAGAAGCCGGGAGAGCCAGTCAATATTCTTACCCATTGCAACGCCGGCTGGCTTGCTACCGTTGACTACGGCACGGCGACCGCGCCGATCTATCTCGCGGCGGAAGAGGGCATTGCCGTGCATGTTTATGTCGACGAGACACGGCCGCGCAATCAGGGGGCGCAACTGACAGCGTGGGAGCTGAACGGCCACGGCGTTCCCCATACGCTGATCGTCGACAATGCTGGCGGCCACCTCATGCAGCATGGCGACGTCGACATGGTGATTGTGGGCACCGACCGGACGACGGCGAACGGCGACGTCTGCAACAAGATCGGCACATATTTGAAGGCGCTTGCGGCCAGGGACAACAACGTTCCCTTCTATGTTGCTCTTCCGTCGCCGACCATCGACTGGACGGTGCATGACGGCATACGCGAAATTCCGATCGAGGAACGCAGTGGCGACGAGGTTACGTTCGTGCAGGGCCGCGGTGCCGACGGCGCGATCGTAAGCGTTCGCGTTTCACCGGAGGGCAGCCCGGCTGCCAATCCTGCGTTCGACGTGACGCCGGCACGCCTGATAACGGGTCTCATCACAGAGCGCGGCATTGCCGAAGCCTCGGCGGCGGGCCTGCAGTCGCTCTTTCCCGAGCGGAGATAATCCATGACCATACTGAACAAACAGCGCACCGAGGATGTTGCGGCCGGCATCCGCAAGCGTGTTTTCCTTCACACCATGCGTAACAATGGCGGCTATTTGAGCCAGGCCTGCTCGGCTGCCGAAAGCCTGGCATTTCTCTACAATGAGGCGCTCAATCTGGGGGAGCCGACGCTGCCTAAGGTGCCTCTACCCTTTGCGGGCGTTCCGTCTTCCAACAATCCGGACGCTTTCACCGGCGCCGGCTATCACGGCCCGTTTGAACCACAATACGACCGTTTCATCGTCTCTCCCGCCCATTATGCTCTGGTCATCTATTCGGCGCTGATTGAGGTCGGCCGCATGGATGAAGACGCGCTCGATCATTTCAACCGTGACGGCAGTTCCGTTGAGATGATCGGCGCCGAGCACAGCCCGGGCATGGAAGTGACGACTGGGTCGCTCGCCCAGGGCCTGTCCATGGCATCGGGTATTGCCTGGGCGCGCAAGCGCCGCGGCGAGCCCGGCAAGGTATGGGTCTACATGTCGGACGGCGAGTTCCAGGAGGGGCAGACCTGGGAGTGCCTTGCGGCGATGTGCTTCCATCGTATTGACAACATTCGCGTTGTCGTCGACGTCAACAGGCAGCAATGCGATGGAGCCATGTCGTCCGTTCTTGATCTCGGTGATCTGCCAGCCCGCGTTGCTGCCTTCGGTGCCACCTGCCGCTCGATCGACGGTCATGACCTGCAGGCATTCCGAACCGCCGCCGATAGTGCGGAGCCGGCCAAGCCGCTGGTCATCCTTGCCAACACGTCGCCCTTCGAAGGCATGCCTTTCCTGAAGAGGCGCTTTCCGCGCCTTCACTATGTCCGTTTCAAAACAGCCGATGAGCGCCATGAAATGCAGGCGGCCATCAGCGTCGAGCTCGGCGTCGATCCGGCAGAAATTGCGAGGGCCTGATCATGGTCGAAATCGTCAACCGCCCCTATGCCAGGGCTTTCGAGACCTTTGCTTCTGCGCGACCGGAGGTCTTGTGCCTGTCGGCGGATCTGACCTCGTCTTGCGAGGTCGACGGCTTTCGTGATCGCTATCCCGATCAGTTCCTGTCGCTGGGAATGGCCGAGCAGAATATGCTCTCCTTTGCCGGCGGGCTCGCAATGCAGGGTTTTCGCCCTTTCATCCACACGTTCTCCGTCTTCCTCTATCGCCGCCCCTACGACCAGCTGATCAGTTCCATCGCCTATTCCAACCGCAAGGTCCGGATGATGGGATTCCTGCCCGGCATCACCACGCCTGGAGGGATCACCCACCAGGCGATCGAAGATGTCTCCGTCATGCGCGCCATTCCCAACATGACGGTACTCGAAACCGGCGATGCCACCGAGGTGGAGAGCGTGCTGGATGTCGCAGACAGCATCGATGGCCCTGTCTATGTCCGTGTCCTGCGCGGCGAGGTGCCGCGGCTGTTTTCGACGCCGTTTGAATTCAATCGGCTGCGCACGCTCAGCGAAGGCGGCGATATCCTCGTTGTCACGTCGGGCGTGTGCACGGAAGAGGCGCTGCGTGCTGCCGGTCCGCTGAAGGATCGCGGTATTGGCATCCACCATCTGCATGCCTCGACGCTAAAGCCTTTCGACCGCGACGGGCTGATAAAGGCGGCGCGGGGCAAGAAAGGCGTGGTCACGCTCGAGAACCATACGATCAACGGTGGGCTCGGATCGCTGGTCGCGGAAATCCTCGCGGAGGAAGGGCTCGCCATCCGCCTTCGCAGGCTGGGCCTGGAGGACACCTTCGCACACGGCGCATCAAAGGCGTATCTCATGAAGAAGTATGCGCTCGACGCCGGGGCGCTGGTGCGGGTGATCGGCAAGTTGCTCGATCGTGATCTCGAGATCGCCGATGCCGAACTCGAGGCCGTGCGCCTCGACACGGTGCACTCGGCGCAGAAGGCAGAAGCACTCTGATGGCACAGCGATTTTCCGTCACCTATTGGCTGGGCGTTGCCGACGAACAGGAGGCGCGGGCGCGAGCATTGGATCTCTGCATTGAACAGACGGTGGAAATCCCGCGCGATATCGTTCCTGCGGGCTATGTCGAGGACGAGGTCGTCGGCCGGCTCGAAGCGCTTTTGCCCGGACGCGACGAGCGCGCCGGTTTCCTAGCAGACATCTCCTACAGCGAGGACGATGTCGGCGGTGACTTCCTCCAGCTTCTAAACATCATCTTCGGCAATTCCTCGATCAAGACGAGCACGCGCGTTGAGGCGATCCAGCTATCCGACGGCTTGCGCGCGCTTTGCCCCGGCCCGCGCTTCGGGGCAGAGGGATTGCGGGCTCGAACCGGAATCTTCTCCGGACCGCTCATCATGTCGGCGATCAAGCCGGTTGGTCTTTCGACGGGTGAACTTGCCAATCTCGCCCACAAATTTGCACTCGGCGGCATGCATCTTATCAAGGATGACCACGGGCTGGTCGATCAGCCGACCTCGCCCTTCGCCGAGCGCCTTGCAGCCTGTGTCGCGGCCGTCGAAGCGGCAAACGCCAAGACCGGCTATCAATGCGCCTATGTGCCGAACATTACCGGCTCGGCCTCGCAGATCTTCGAGAGGGCCTTTACAGCAAAGGAAGCCGGGGCGGGCGCCGTCATGCTCGCACCTTCTCTTGTGGGCTTCGACGTGTCGCGCAGCCTTGCCGCGGATGCCGATTTCGACTTGCCTATCGTGTCCCACCCAACCTTTGCCGGGGCCAACATCATCACGCCCACGACCGGCTTTTCGCACCGCTTCTTCTTYGGTACGCTGCAGCGGATGATGGGCGTGGATGCCGTGGTGTTTCCGAATTTCGGAGGCAGGTTCGGTTTCGCGCGCGAGGAGTGCCTGGCGATCCTCGAAGGCTGCACGGAAGATCTCGGTGGGCCGAGGCCCATCTTTCCCGCTCCCGGAGGCGGCATGACATTCGAGCGAATACCGGACATGCAGCGCGCCTATGGGGACCACGTGATCTATCTGATCGGCGGCGCGCTTCTGCGCGAAAGTGAGCTGGTCGGCGCGTGCCATGCACTAAGGGCCGGCATTGCCGCCGCGACGACTGCGTCGGGCAATTTCACGCCAGCCTCGTAACATTTGCAGGTCAACTCGAGGCAGTCGGTGAGCCTCGACATGCCTCCCGGCGCACCAAGACGCCAGCTGGCATGCGCCTCAGCCTTCGATGCCGAACCTCTCAGCATTGAGCTCGTCGTCGGCAAGATCGGTAACGCTGCGGTCGGTTTTGCTTGCAGCTTGCTCTCCAGGGAGGTGCACGCCGATAAGGCGAGGGGCCGTCAAGTCGATCGCAATGCCAGGCGGCTGGAGCGCCCATGTGACAAGTGCCCTCGCGGAGATAGCGCCGACGCCGGCCGAGACCTCCCGCAACTCGGTGGCAGGCACGGAGGCCGCAGGCTGCATCGTCGCAATGCGATTGATCGTCGAACTCTTGGCCTGATCTGTCACGAGCAGCTCGCCTCCCGGGCTCCGGCCCACGACAACGCTGGCAAATACGACAGGAGCGGCTTCGATCGGTGTGGGCGAAACGGATCCGCCGCTTCTGTCCGGCCGCAACGTCGGAAGCGGCACGCTCAGCGATGCGATTGCGGGGACGGGGCGGTCGCGGTTGTCGTCGTCGGCCTGTCTGCCGAGTTGTCGCGCCAGTCCGTTCTCGGCGCGGGTTCGAGGTATGGGCAGGAGAGCAGCGACGAGGCTTGCGCCACCCGTCAGATCGCCAGGCGCCATGGCGCCCGGCCCTGCATCGTCGTCGTCACCCTCCGTGCGAGCGCTCTCGATGGCCGACGGGCGAACGCGTTTCTTCTGATTCGCGACTGCCAGCTCATATCCCGGCAGAGGCCGGCCCTCCGCCGGCAGATGAAGGGTTCGACCACCTGGAAAGAGCCGCGCCAGCTCTTGCCGCGACATTCGGGGCCAGGCGCGAACGTTGCCGACATCCAGATGGACAAACGGCGATCCGGACGTCGGATAGTAGCCAACGCCGCCGACCTGCATCTGCATGGCCAGCCCGCGGAGTGTCGCGAGCTTCACGCCGGGGATGTAGAAGTCCATCGCCTTGCCAAGCATATGCTGGCTTTTCTTCGCGACGCCGGTGCTGCGCGAACGGTTTCGCAACATATTGTTGGTGGACGGGGAGCGATAGGCCGAGACGACGTGAATAGGCTCATTTGCGCCACTGCGATGATAGACTTCCCAGACCAGATCGAGCAGCCGCGGATCGATCTTGGTCGGCTCGTTCTTTCGCCAATCGCGCAGGAAGCGATTGATCTGCACGAGGCCCTTCGCGTCGAACCTGCCATTGCGCTTGAAGACGATGGTCGCTCTTTCGCCGGTGTGGGTGAAGAAGAGCTTCAGCGCCCGGTCGTCAGTCGCTGCCTGTGCAGCTCCCGTCATGACGGCCATCATCAACATGGCAACCAGTGCCGCCCGGTGGGCGACGAATGAAAAGAGCATGGCCAACGTGGTCGCCGGAATGTAAACGATTGCTTGATGCACGAACACGGTTCTCGTCGTTGGTGAAGGGCGCGGAAGTCAGGCGGCGTCGTATCGGCGACGTCGCTGCCTGCAACTATGGTCAACAGATCCCTAACGGACAGTTTATGGCAGCCGGAATGCCTGCATCAAAATCGTGCAGTGGCATGGGAGAATCCAGCGCATGCTCCCTTTCGGGAGGCGGAAGCCGTGGGTCACAAACTGAGTATTCAACGAACACGACGATATCGTCACCGACTTGCGCCGCGGGGAGCAAGCTCGGATCAGCCCATCGGCCGTCGTGCACGTCCCTGATGATCGCCGTTGGTATGACGCATCGCAGCCGCACAGCAAGCGGCTTCCAGATCTTGCTTTTCAGGTTTTTCCGGCATCTGCGAAACCGAGGAAATCGACCGACCATGCCTCGTCGGCATTCTCATCGATGACATCGCTGCCGTCTCCGGCGCCATAGTAGCAGGCGTCGCTCCCGGTGCCGCCGGACAACCGGTCGTCACCCGCTCGGGCATCGATCCAGCGATCGGCATCTGGACCGGATGCCAGGACCATCTCATGGCAGTTAGGCTCGGACGACCACACACTTGCAACCGCTGCGACCACGCATCCGAGGCATAGAGCGAGGTGGACAAGGCGCAGACAAGCTCCGACCGCGCGAGGCGATCAGACATAGCGGATTTCATCGGTATTGCGGGTCTTGCTGTCAGGGGGGAAGGATTATTGCCCTTCCGACACCCGCGACCGGTTCAGGATCGCGGCTGAGCCCCTGGATCAAGCAGTAGTTTGATCAAAGCACGCTGACGTTTTCAGCCTTCGACTTCCCGGTCTTGCGATCCTGGCCTAGGTCGTAGCTCACTCTTTGCCCATCCCGGAGCGAACTTGCGCCCTGCAGCGCGGATACGTGCACGAACACGTCAGCGCCACCATTTTCCGGCGTAATGAAGCCAAATCCCTTGTCGTCGTTGAAAAATTTAACGGTACCAGTGGCCATAACTCATCCTCGTTGCTTGCGCGGCTGTGTGCCGCGACGCAATACCTATAGCTCGACAGCCTCGTCTGCAACATGTACGTGCCTGAAGGCAGCGCGTCAGCGATATCGGCTGGCCATTTCTTCGGTCGCCTGGGAGTTCCAAGAGGAGATCGGCGGCCAGAACAGTCGACGGCGATCCGGCGGTGCGCCGGGTCAGGGGACGATGCCGCGGCAGGCCCAGGCAACGCTGACAAAAGACCGTGCCCCATCGGGCCGGCCTGCTTCGTAGGCGTCACGGACTGCGGCATCTGTCCGTGCACGCTCCGTGGCGTCGAGGGTCTCCATGAACTTTCCGAGCGGCCCTTCGCCCGCGGCAATCGGTGCCCAGAAGTCATCGAAGTTCTGGTAGTCCATTCGCACCATCAACTGGGTTTCTGTGACATCGGCCAGATTGTGGACAAGAAAACTTCGTCTCATTTCACCTGGCTGCATCATCGGTTGGAAGCAGTAGCGGGCGCGCAGCTGGCGGCCGCTGTCGCTGAGCGCCGCGACGGTATCGACTACCATGCGCATGGCGGGCATGCCCCCGAGATGATCCCACACGGCTGCGGCGACGACCCCACCCGGCCTGACGACCCGGCACATCTCGGCGACTGCCTTGTCGGCCTCCGGCACGAAGTGGAGCATGAGCAGCGCCAAGGCACGGTCGAACATGCCGGCGTCGAAGGGCAGGGCGCAGGCATCTGCCTGCCGGACCTTTATGCGCTGATCAGCACTACGCTTGACCGTCTCTTCGACAAAGACGGGAGCGTAGTCGATCGCGGCGATCTCGCTCAAATCGGCAGCGGCGGCAAGTGCGAAGGTCAGGCTTCCAGTGCCGCATCCGACGTCAAGAATCCTTTCGCCATCGGCAAGTCCGGTAAAGTCGATGAACAGAGGCGCGAGTTTTTTGCTCCAGCGACCCATGAGCTGCTCATAGTCACCCGCATCGTGGACATTGAAGCTTGATGTCATCGACGCCTCCATGCGCGAGCCCAAGTTAGTTTAGGCCGTCGCAGCGGTATTGCCAAGGAGCGAGCGCCATCATCGGTCGCCGGATTGCCCTCGATTCAAACTTTCAAATTGACACGCAGGTTGCCGCAGGGAGTGGTTCTAGAGAGATTTTCCGGCCAAGGTAAAATAGGCCCACGCTGCAACCAGTGCGATAACGACGCCCAGGACGGTCAGAAATTTGCGCCGTCCAGGCCGAGGTGTCTTCGGCGGCTTGGGCTTGCGGAACTTGATAACGTTGCCATTCGCCTGTGGGTCTTGCTTCATGCTTTGTCCTCTACTGCGTTGCCATCCATAGCAGCACCGGCTTCAACGAAAAAGCCACTCCGGTCCCGGAGCGCCTCGTCCTTTTGTCGGGCAGCGAAGGCAGGCTGACCCGGATAGCTACATCTAGCAGAGCGCACAGAACGCCTGATAAGGATCAAGCCATTCTTTCAAGATCGGCCAGCGTGACACCGTATCTGAGCGGCTCGCCCTTCAGGAACCGCTCGATCTCATCAACCGCCATTTCGCCCAGCCGCGTGCGTTCGAGCCCCACGGCGCCCGCAATATGCGGCGTGAGGAAGACGTTCGGGAGGTCGTAGAAGGCAGACGGCGGGTCCGGTATCTCCGGATCGGTCACGTCGATGATCGCATCGATCCGACCCGTCGAAAGTGTCGCGAGAAGCGCCGCCTCGTCGATGATGGCGCCCCGCGCCGTGTTGATGAGCGTTGCTCCGTCTTTCATCAATGCCAGCATGTGAGCATCGATCATATGGTGGGTCGATGGCAGGGACGGCGCGTGCAGCGATACGATGTCGGCGCTGCGCATGAGCGTATCGAGGTCGACTTTCTGCGCGCCCATCGCCGCGCAGTCCGATGCGCTCAAAGTGGGGTCGAAGAGCATGACCTTGACATCAAACGGCTTCAGCAGCTCGACGACGCGGCGACCGATGCGGGACGCACCGATGATGCCGACAGTCCGGCCGTAGTTGCCGATCGCAAGCCGCTGCATCATATAGGTACGGTCCCGATTGCGATCCGCGGTGTAGAACTCGCGGAACCGGAAGACCTGTTTGCCGGCAAAGAGAATGGCTGCAAGCGCAAACTCGGCAACCGGGACAGAATTGGCTTCTGCTGCGTGGCTGACGGCGATGCCCGCCTCGAAAACCTCGTCGCCGATGATGCCTTTCACAGTTCCCGCAGCATGGGCAACGATCTTCAGACCTCCAGCTGCCGAAAGCACGTCTCGACCGACATAGGGAGCCCCCCAGCCGGTGATCAGGACGTCCGTCTCGGGCAAGAGCCGCAAGGCGCGCTCGTCGTCAAAGGTCAGCAAGGGCTCCCGGTCCAGCAATCGGCCAAGCGTGTCCAGACGGTCGAGCAGACGATCTGGCAGGACGTGCTCTGTGCGGCCCGGCTGCATAGCAAGCACTATGCCGGGACGGTTCATGGCATCTGCCCCGGTGCCTCAATTGCGCTGACGGTGACGCCTTCCTTGGCCACCCAGGCTTCAAGCGTCGCGATATCGGGTGCCGCCGGGCGCTTCGTCCATGCGCCGGAAACGGCTGCCGGGTCGTCGAGCGCTAGCACGGCCGTCACCAAAATTGTTTCACCCGCAGGGATCTCGCCGCGCAATTGCGGCACCAGCGTCTTTGCGACGATCATGTTGGTGTTGGGCAACGCCTTCTGCGCCAGCCCCACGCGCTTCACGCCGGAGCCAAGATCGGCAATGCCGGAGAAATCGGCTTCTCCGATCACATGAGCGCTGGCCGCCTCAGCGGCGAGCGTATCGAGGTCGAAGTCGCGCTTGGCGATCGCGAAACCGCCTTCGGCGGTCTGCAGGGCACGCGGCGACTTGATCCGGTGGACGCGGACGTGCCACGGCGCGGCGGGAACCAGCCACGTCTCGACCGACACATCTTTGAAAGGCGACCACTTTGAATAGAGGGTGTCGCCCGCGAGTTTCGCTTCGGTGTTCGTCTCGCGCACGCGATAGTGCAATCCGTCATCGCTGAAGGCGAGCGCGGAATCAAAAGCCCCGCCGGCGAAACTCCGCTCGTCGGCTTCGACGCTGAAGCCGTATCGCGCCGAATATGCAAATTTGGCGTATTTCTCCGTGCCAAACCGCATCTGAAGGTTCTCCTGTCCCGACGAGAGCGACACGACATCGCCGCCGGCGCGCATCAGAACCATGCCGGGATGGCGCTGCGGTGCGACGCCTTCGGCCAGGGCCGGCGCCTTTTCTTTCGCGGTCCAGAATGGGTGATCATCCGGAATGGCCAGCGGCAGGAAGGCCTTGAACGCCCAATAGGGCGAACCTGCCGAGTTGTAGCTCTCCGACATCAGCAGGTTTGGATATCCGAAGCCGATCGACAGGATGCCGTCCCTGTTGGTCATCGGCTTATCCCTCCACCAGCGCAGATGCTGGAGGCAAAGATGCTTGACCTCTCCCCAGGCGAGCGCCTCCAGATCGGCAAAAGCGAGCGCCGACCAGAAGCCGGCGCAGGCGAACCGATAGGTCAGGCTGCGGCCGAACGGGATCGTGGCGCCATCCGGTGCAAACCAGTGGCGGAAGTCCTTGGCAAACAGGACGGCGCGCTCGCGATAGCGCTTCGCATAGTCGTCATCGACGAGCTTGGAATAGATCAACCCATAGAAATGCATTGCGAAGGGAATGTAGTGGTCGACGCGGCGCACATTGCCGTCGCGATACCAGCCATCGCCGACATAGAACCCCTCAAGCTCTTCGAGATACTGTTTCGTCAGGCTGCGGTCGAATTCGGCACCGACACGATCAAGAGCGATATCGACGAAGATGCGGAAAAATTTCCAGTTGTTGTCGGCATAGTCGAACTGCCGCGCATGCTTGAGATAGGCGATGACATTTGCACGCGCCCTGTCGCCAAGCGGCTCCCAGATCTTGTCCGGAACGAGCACGAGTGCAAAGCCGAGCGCCGCCAGCTCGACCATGCGCTGGTCACGGCCGTGAACGGTGCCCCAATATTCCGGGTGATCGGGGTCGGTTCCGTTGGCAAGGCCTTCGGCAAAGCGGTGCCAGTGGGCAAAGTCACCCCTTCCAGTACCAAACGGCGCCAGTCCCCAGAGGGGGCGGGCAAAACCTTCCAGGTCGGCGGCCGCGCGATCGAAATGGGCGCCCGCGCCATCCAGCCGAACGCGGGCATTGCCTTTCGAGAAATAGGGCAGAAGCGGATCGAAGAGATCGAGGAGGGCGCGGCTCATGTCCCCGCGCGTTTCCAGCGGATTGCCTGCTAGCGGATTGGCGCTGGCCGGATCATAGGTCATCGGTTTTGCTCATCGGTTTTCGGCATGGGCACGGTGCCCCCGGCGACGGGGACGACCGCATGGCATACGTGGCGTGCAGGTGCCGCCCGGTCTCGGAAACGGGCGAGCATCAGGCCAATCGCCTCGCGGCCAAGTGCGGCGCGATCGACGCGCATGGTGGAAAGCGGTGGATCGGTCATCAGGGCACAGGGCAGATCATCAAAGCCGACGATCGCAAAGTCCTCTGGCACACGAAGCCCCGCCTCGGTTACGGCCTCGAGCACACCGACCGCAATGAAGTCGTTCATGCAGAAGGCGGCGGTAAAACCCGCATCCTCGGCGAGTATGGCGGCCGCCAGCTCATGGGCCTCCCGGCTGGCACTCCCATGGAAACTCATGGGCACGATCCGACTGTCAGCGCCCTCGACGGCTGCGACTGCCGCATCAAAGCCCCTGACGCGCTCGCGGATGGTATGGCGATGCGAGCCGGTGAAATGCAAGATCTTGCGATGTCCGGCCGCGAGCAACCGACCGACAGCCTGGAAGGCGCCGAAGAAATTCGCCGGCGAAACGCCATCAAGGCAAAGTTGCGGATCCGTGCCGTTGACAAGGACGACGGGAACTTTCTCTGCCTCGATCCATCGCCGAAGCGCAGGGCTCGGATCGATGCCGACGAGAAACAGTCCTTCCGCCTTGGCCGTGGACATATAGTCGCCAATGACGTCTTGCGTCGCGCGATCCTCTCGAACCAACCTGACCTCGAAGGGCATTGCTCCCTCCAGGGCACCAGCACGCAAGCCCTCGACGATCGATTCGTAAAAGACGCTAAGCCCGCCTGTCATGCCGTCGCTGGCGATGAGCGCAAGGCCGCCGCGGACCGGTTCGGGCGCGACTTTCGCTTGATAGCCATGCGCGGCAGCAACACGCAGAATGTGCTCCCTCACACTCGCGCTGATGCCCGGCTCATTGGCCAGAACACGAGATACGGTCGCTACGGAGACGCCTGCGGTGGCTGCAATATCGGCCTGGCGCGGCCGCTTCGGTTTGATTTCGCTCATAGAGCAACTTTTATGCAAATAACGCAAATTTGCAATAGGAAGGATATTCTATTGCAAAAAAGAATCTTTTGCGTAGTCTGGCACACGAAAATGCCCGAAAGACGTTGGAGGACGCGGAGGGCATGAAAAAGGAGGATCATCATGCAGATCAATCGACGTTCATTTCTGATGGGTTCGGCAGGCGTTGCAACCGGCCTTGCATTCGGTGGGGCAAGCGCCGTGCCTGCCTTCGCCGAGGATGCTCAGCTCCGCGCCATGTGGTGGGGCTCGAACGACCGCGCAAAGCGCACGCTGGATGTCGCCAGGCTCTATCAAGAGAAGACTCCAGGCGTGACGATCGTCGGCGAATCCTTGAGCGGTGACGGCTACTGGACAAAGCTCGCGACGCAGATGGCCGGCCGCGCGATCGCCGACGTCTTCCAGCTCGAGCCCGGGACGATCTCTGACTACTCCAAGCGGGGCGCCTGCCTGCCGCTCGACGAATTTGTGCCTTCGACGCTCAAGGTCGATGCTTTCGGCAAGGACGTCCTGAAGCTGACGACGGTTGACGGAAAGCTCTATGGCATTGGCCTCGGCCTCAATTCCTTCGCGCTCTTCTTCGATCAGACGGCCTTCGAGAAGGCCGGCATTCCGCTACCTACGCCTGATCTGACCTGGGACGAATACGCCAAGCTGGCCGTCGAGCTGACGAAGGCTGGCGGCAAAGACAATTATTGGGGTGGCCCATACGGCGCCCGCTACACCTATGTGTTCGATGCCTGGCTGCGCCAGCGCGGCAAGAGCCTCTACAACAACGGCACGCTTGGCTTCGATGTCGAAGATGCCAAGGAGTGGTACAGCTTCTGGGAGGAGCTGCGCAAGAAAGGCGGCACGGTGGCCGCCGACGTCCAAACACTGGACCAGAACACCATCGACACCAACGCTTTGGCGCTCGGTAAGTCGGCTATGGGCATGGCCTATTCCAATCAGCTCGTCGGCTACCAACTGATCTCGAAGAGCAAGCTGGCCATCACGACGCTGCCCCGCGAGAAAAAGGGCGGCCCTTCAGGCCATTACTATCGCCCGGCACTCATCTGGAGCGTTGGCGCGACGACGAAGAACGGCGAAGCGGCCGCAAGGTTCATCGACTTCTTCGTCAATGATCCGGAGGCCGGCAAGATCCTTGGCGTCGAGCGCGGCGTTCCGATGTCGCCGGCGGTGCGCGAAGCCATATTGCCGAACCTCAACCCGACGGAGCAGGCGACGGTCAAATATGTCAACCTTCTGAAGGATCAGGTTGGCGACTATCCCGCCCCTGCGCCATTGGGGTCGACAGAGTTCGACCAGCGTGTGTTCCGCCCAATTGCCGACGAGCTGGCATTCGAACAGACGACACCTGCCGACGCGGCCGCGCGGCTCGTGCAGGAGGGGAAGGCCACGATCCGGAGCTGACGTTCGCTGCATGTTTCTGACGACAGGGAGCCCGCGTGTTGCGACTTCCGCTGACACTCCGGTTCGGCGAGGCGCTCATTGCCGAACGGGAAGTTTCGGTCGCCAAAGCCGCCGAAGCGAGTGTTGTCTGCGTTGCCGCATTCACGCGGGCTTCAGTTCTTTTCGCCACGGCAGCGCCGTCAGGCCCCATCATCGACAGTCTGGGACACCACGCATAGGGGAGCACCATGCGCAAAGCGATCATCGTTTGGGGCGGATGGCAGGGACACGAGCCGGAGCAGTGCGCAGGCATCGTCGGCGAACTCCTGGCGGAAGACGGCTTCCGGACCGAGGTCACCAACGATCTCGGCATTCTCGGTTCCCCGGTGCTGACCAAATCCCATCTGCTTGTGCCTGTGATCACGGGCGGCACCCTGGAGAGGGCCCAGGCGGACGCGCTCGTCGAAGCCGTACGCGGCGGCCTCGGCCTCGGCGGCCACCATGGCGCGCTTGCCACCTCATTCAAAGAAAGCGCTCCCTTCCGTTACGTCTCGGGCGTCACCTGGGTGGCCCATCCCGGCAATATCATCGACTTCCGCGTCGCGATCACCCGTCAGGACGACCCCGTGATGGAGGGCATTGCGGATTTCGACTATCGCTCGGAGCAATACTATCTCCACTACGACCCGTCGGTCGAAATCCTCGCCACCACCACCTTCACCGGCACATACGACGCGGCGGCGCGAAACGTCACCATGCCCGTCGTCTTCAAACGTTATTTCGGTGCCGGTCGCATCTTCTATTCAGCGCTCGGCCACTGCGCTGCAGAATTCGACCACCCCTCTATGCCCCTTATCCTGCGCCGCGGCCTCAGCTGGGCCGCGCGCCAGTAACCGGCCCAGGGACAAGACCATGTCCATCCAAGCCGCCCCATCGCGCCGCGCGCTGGGTTGGCCTTCGACGTCAGCGCATTGCTAGCCGCGTCAATGTGTCGTCGAACGCATCGAGGAACGTGTCGCAGTCGTCATTGCTTAAGGGCGCGGGCGGCTTGATCTTCAGCACATTGTGATGTGGTCCTTCGCTGCTGAGCAGAATCCTGTGGCGTCGCTTCATCTCGGTGATGAGGACGGCGAGCTCCTCGGATGCGGGCTCCAGTGACCGGCGGTCGCGCACCAATTCGATACCGTTGAAGAGGCCGTAGCCTCTGACGTCCCCGATGATCGCGTGCCTGCCAGCGAGTATGCGGGCTCCGTCCATCAGGCGATCGCCGACTGTCCGGCAATGGTGCATCAGTCTCTCGTCGCGAAGTGCTCAGTTCAAAACTGAGCGCGTCCCTTGCAGATCGCGGACGATAGTGCCCAGCTTGGCGGCAATGTCATCTCTGCCTGTGTGGACGGCGATGCCGAGTGCCGCCGTGCACGCGTCGAGCAGAGGTTCGGAAGCGGTTTGCGATACTTCGAACGGAAACACGATGCCTGCATACTGGATTGGTAGGCCGTCCCGGCTGCGGAAGCAGCGTCCGAAAGCTTCGACGTTTCGGTAGACTTCCCCAGCACCGAGGACCCTGTACTGACATTGGTAAGGCGCCCCGGTCGTGATGGCTTCGCGGATTTCTCCGGCCACGGTGGCAAGATCCTCAGGATGGATCCTCTGCAGATAGGCGGCAATCGGCTGGCCGCTCAATGCATCGTCGACGCTCATTCCGAACAAATGGGCAATCGCGCTGTCACCAAAGACTGTATCTGTCTCGATATTCCAGGTGAAGATGCCTGCCTCTGACAGCTCCGACGAGGCCAGTCTCGGCAGCCTGTTCTCGATCATGTGCGCCCCATCCCGTTTCGAAGCCAGCAGTTACGTCTAGTTTACCTCGAGCTGAGAAGTCGACTCGTTTTATGCAACACCATTCGTCCTCTTGAAACCGTCTGTCCCGGGAGGTTCTCGGTGAAACAGCACCGGCGACGCGGTCGCGGCGTCGATTGTGGGATGAAGTGCTAACCATGTCTCGCGATCTGGGCCGCGGTCGTTCACGCTGGAAATATGGGCATGGCCGGTGGACCGCAGTACAAGAACATCGGCGACGGCGGGCGGGTGATCAACACCTGGGGCGACGGCTTGATCGCCGAGTTCCCGAGCGTTGTCGAGGCGGTGCGAACGGCCGTGGACATCCAGAACGAGTTGGCCGGCTTGAACGCCACACGGCCGGCCGAGGGGCGCATGCTGTTTCGGATCGGTATCAACCTCGGAGACGTGATCGTTGAAGGCGATGATCTCTACGGCGACGGGGTCAATATTGCGGCGCGGCTTCAGACGTCGGCGACGGCCGGCGGTATTGTCATATCCAGTACCGTCTACGACCAGGTTCGCAACAAAGTGGCCGTTGGTTTCGATTTCCTCGGCCCCCTGACTGTGAAGAATGTCGCGGACGCCGTACCGAGCTATGCTGTACGGATCGGCGAGGATACCAACGCCGCGCCGCAGCAGACGATCGAGCCGTCGGCGTCCGCGTCGGGCAAGCCCGCCTCGCGAGGGGCGACACGGACGGATCGTCGATTGGGCTTGTTTGCCGTCTTGGGTGCAGCCCTGATCACCATAAACATACTCTCCTGGCGAGGGGTGTTCTGGGCAGCCTGGCCACTCCTTGCGCTTGCGGTGCCATCGGCGATGTGGTGGGCTCGGAACCAGAGCCGGGTCGACCCGCGCATTGCAGTGCTTGCCGTCGTCGCGCTGGGCCTTGTCGGTATCAACCTTCTGTCCTGGCATGGAACATTCTGGGCGATATGGCCTCTTCTCGCCATTGCCGTCGTCGCGGGAATTCGATGGCCGACGCGAAAATAGACGCAGCTATGGTGGGCAGGCGCCTCAAACGCACAGTTGGTCCAGCGCGCATTTCGTCTATCTCGGCGTTTTGATTTGCTGCCGACAGTTAGGTGTGTATTTTATCCAATTATAGAACCTTGGGAGACGCCTTTGGCTATAAGTGGCAATCAGATCAGGGCCGCCCGCTCACTTGTCGGAATGGACCAGCAAGCGCTTGCCGACAATGCTGGCATTGGCATCAACACCGTTCGAAACATGGAAGGTGTCGGCGCCGATCGGATACGGGTCAGAACCGATACTCTGGATGCGGTCGTCGATGCGTTACGGGCGGCCGGCGTCGTCCTGGTCGATGAAGGCCAAAGCGACGGGGGGCCGGGGGTCAGACTCGCGCGGGCGGCGAAATCGTTCGACACGATCGAAAAGGAAGTCGTTCAGTACCCCGAGTATCTGGAGCATGATGCACCTCCGGGCGCGGGCGGTTGAGGCGGAGGTTCCCACATGAGCTATGAATTTCACATCGGCCAGAAGGTCGTTTGCATTGACGACAAGTTCAAGCATGTCAGCATCGACCAGGGAATCCGCAAGGGTGAGATCTACACTCTGCGGTGGGTCGGCGAGTACACGCACTACATTGACGGCACGTTCTTTGGTGTGAAGCTCGAGGAGCTGCACCGTGGCAACGATGACGGTCCGGAAGGCTACGGGGCGGCGGACATGCCGTTCCGCGCCACACGCTTCCGCCCGCTCGTCAAAGACAGGATTTCATCGCTGCGCAAGCTGCTCGCCCCGACGCCGGATGCCCCAGTCGAGCCGACGAAGCCCAAGGAGAGGGTCAAGAAGAAGGAGCAAGTTTGAGCGGGCTTCGATTGCTGATTTCCACTGGGACGCAAGCCGGCCGGAGCGGATGAAGGCCGCGATGCAACGATCACCGTTCGCCATGACACCCGGTGATGCCTAGGTCCTTGGTCCAACTATATTTCAACTTCCATCCCCACGACAATGGGTCCGCTTCTTCCCAGGAAGAACGCGATCGTTGCAGGCCGCGAACGGGAAGTCGGATGAGAATATGCTCTCAAGCTCCTGATGCCATTCTCGCTTGCCTGCTGGTGGGCCTCGTCTTGTTGCTGGCGAGCGTGGCCACGGCGACACCAGGCGGCGAAGGCCATATCGCACAGACATTCGCCCAGCGTTCGCCATCGCCGCTTGCCGGATTTCCGGATCGGGAACTCGTCGTGGGCACCAAGGAGGCGCCGCCTTTCTCCATGAAGGCCGCCGATGGGGCATGGACTGGCATCTCGATCGATCTCTGGCGGCAGATTGCAGACAAGCTCGGAACGAAGTTCCGGTTTGTCGAGGAGCCTTCGGTACAGAGCTTGATCGATGCGACATCGCGAGGCGAGTATGACCTATCCATCGCGGCAATCACAATCACTGCCGAGCGCGAGCGCAGCGTCGACTTCTCGCAGCCTTTCTACGACACGGGTCTCGGCATCGCCGTGTCCGTCAAGAGCGTCTCGGTCTGGCACGAGATCATCAGGACGATGGTCTCGTTCGGATTCCTGCAGGCGGCCGGGGCACTGATCGGCATCTCGCTGGCGGTCGGGGCTTTGATCTGGCTGTTCGAACACCGCCACAACGAGGATTTCGGCGGCGCATCAGACACCGGAATTTCGCCACTTTGCAGGACGGTTTCAAGGCACTTGTTGCCGGTTCTATCGACGCTTTTGTGTACGACAAACCGTTGCTCTCCTGGATGGCCGAACAGCAGTTTTCATCCAGCGTACAGGTGCTCGATGCCGTCTTCGATCCGCAGAACTACGGCATGGCAATGCCTGCTGGCAGCGCCTATCGCAAGGCCATCGACGTCGCCATCCTCGAAGCCGTCCATGACGACAACTKGAAGCAGATCCTGTTTCGCTATCTCGGCGAGAAGCACTGAGAAGGCGGACTGGAAACCGACCCGCAGGCGGCTCTACCGGGGTCTCCAACCGCGCCATCCGTGCCCAACATGTGGTGAGCTGGCGGGTAGGCCGATGACCCGCAGCAATCATTGATTGCAGCCCCTCTTGGTCCTAAGGTTCCGTTCTCCGTCATTTTCATGGGGTGGAGAGGCTGCCCTGCTGAATGCGACGGGTTTTTCCCAAGCAAGCCCGTGGTCGGCCCGGTTTCGTAACGTAGCGGCAATCTTCGCTGTATCACTGGATGGGTGGCAGCGCCGATCAGGACTTGGAGACATGCATTGCGCATATTGTTGCTTGAGGACGAGCCGGAAATGGCAGCGGCGCTGATCACGGCGCTTCGACGCCGGGATATCATCATCGACCACGTGCGCACGCTGGCGGATGCCGAGCTGATGGCACGGGTGGGGACTTATGACGTGCTGGTGCTCGATCGCCGCCTGCCTGATGGTGAAGGCCTCGACCTCATCCCCGTGCTTCGCGCGCACAAAATCACCGCGCCTGTCCTGATGCTGACAGCGCTTGGCGGCGTCGATCATCGTGTCGAAGGGCTCGATGGCGGAGCCGACGATTATCTCAGCAAGCCCTTCGCCATTGAGGAGCTGCTCGCGCGATTGCGCGCGCTGCAGAGGCGCTCGCCGACGGTCTCCGCCGAGCGTTTTTCGTTCGGCAATCTGACGCTCGATCCACGCAGCAACGAAGTGGCCGTTGCTGGCGGGTTCGTCGACCTGGCACGACGGGAATACCTGGTCGTCGAGGCCCTGATCCGGCGCGCAAACCGCATCGTCACACGATCGATGCTGGTGGACGCGGTCTATACGATCGACGACCAGATCGAGTCGAATGCCCTGGATGCGCATGTGTCGCGTGTCCGCCGCAAGCTCGGCCTCGCCGGTGCGTCGGTGGAAATTCGCGCCGTCCGCAACGTAGGCTATCTCTTGCGGGTCAGCACATGAAAATGCGCAGTGGTCGCTCGCTCAAATGGGTACTGACACGCCGCCTGATCGGCCTGCAGGCCTGCCTCCTCCTGCTCTTCTTCGTGCTGCTCGCAGGCTGGGTGTGGATCATCGACCCTGAACTCGAAGATACGAATGAGGCGATCATCCGTGTGCTCGCAAAGCACGTGGAGCGCAACGCCGATGGTACGCTGGGGGTCACCGAAACGCCTGAAGTCACTGAACTGACGCGCGAGCATCCCGATTTGTGGTTCATCATCCGGGACGACAGGAATAATCTCTACCACCGTGGCGTCTTTCCGAAGGAGCTGCTCGCGGCGGCATTTCCGATGACGATCGACAGAGCGACACTGAAGGGCGGCACGACCGCCCATGTTGCGGTCGGCAACCACGAGACGCAGGTTGGCCGGCTTCAGTTCATCGCGTCGATCGACCGCATCGGCGCGCAAAGCAAGGATGTCAATATCTGGATTGATCTCGATATCGACCTTCCCGAAGACAGCGACTCCAGGACATTCTGGCTGACCATTGTTCCAGCGACCGGTCTCATCCTCGCCATATTGGTGGTTCCGATCTTGCTGGTCACCGGTGCGGCAACGCTGCTCGTCACGCCCTATTCGATCGGGCGGTCGCTGACCGGTCTGGTTGATACGGCAAACCAGGCAAAGGCGATCGAATTCGAAACACGATCGGCGCGCATTGAAGTCTCCAAGGTGCCCAGCGAAATCGTGCCGCTTGTCGATGCCTTTAATCACACGCTTTCAAAGCTTGACCAGGGCTACAAGCAGCACAGCCGTTTTCTGGCGGACGCCGCGCACGAACTGCGCACACCAATCGCCATCGTGCGTACGCGGGCCGATCTGTTGCCGGAAAGCGCGGACAGTCGGCAACTCCTGCATGATATAGACCGCCTCTCCAAGGTGGCGCATCAGCTCCTCGACATGCAGGCGATCGGCGCGGGTTCGCAGGCGGCCCAGATGGTCGACCTGAACGCGCTTGTCGGCCGGATCGCTGCCGATCTTGCGCCTGGGGTCATCGATGCAGGGTATGATTTCCTGTTCGAACCGGGCCCTGTCGAGGCGCCCTTCATGATTTACCCATCGACGATAGAGCTTGCGGTCACAAACCTGATTCGCAACGCGGTGGATCATGCCGGCTACAAGGGCACCATTGCGGTCAGCGTGGATGGGCGGGGCTTCATTGATGTCTGCGATGAAGGCCCCGGCATTCCGCCTTCAGAACGCACGCGCGTGTTGGAGCCCTTCTACAGGCTGAATACCCACTCATCGGGCGCGGGCCTCGGGCTCAATCTGGCACGAAAGGCGGCGGATCTTCATTTCGGGCGGTTGTTGTTTGCCGACACGAGCGGCGGATTCCGGGTGCGGCTCGAGATAGGCGCATTCGGCGCCAGCCGTGCAGGCAACCTCTAGCAACTCCTTGTGCTATCATGATCACACCCTGGCCCTCCGGCCCCGTTCATCGTGGGTCCTTGGAAGTCGGTAATGCGCCTGCAATCTCCGCCACGTAGCAAGCTGAAAACCAACTGGAGCGGCTGCGTTGCACGACGAATCACCCCGGAAAATACATCGAATGTATTCATGTCTCGCGGTAGCAGGTGCCGCTCTTGCACTGGCAGGTGCTGCGCTGCTTGCAAGCTGTGCGTCGCAAGTGATGAAGAACTATGTCGGAGGGCCGTTGGAGGTGGTGATGATGGACTACGGGCCACCCGACAACGTCATCGAAATCGGCGCCGGCGAAAGGGCCTATCAATGGCGGCGCGTCAACACCGAAGCGGTGACCGGCACCACCAGCGGCGAAGTTCGCCAGACACGCCATGGCGAACGCTACGAGGTCTCGGAGTCGCCGGGTTACGTCAAGGAGACGGAGTGCTTCTACACATTCTACGCGCGTGCTTCCGGGACGAGATGGATCGTCACGAATTTTCGCAAGCCGCAGCTCGAATGCGAATGACGGATTTGCCGCAGCCCGCGACGATCGTCGCGGACGCTCGGATTTCATGGAGAGAGACGCATGCTCAGCCATTTGTCCAGACTGCGGGAAGCCTTTCGCCTGAAGCTTCTTGATCCCGCCCGATCGGAGAGACTGCTCGGTGCGGTACTGATCTTTTTGATGTGTCTGATGCTGGTGCTCTTTGCCCGTCATGCGATAGCGGGCGACGCGGCCGTTGCTTGGCTGCCCACGTCGTAGCATAGCATCACTTGGGCCGCATCGGAGAAAGCAATTGGCGCGAACAGATGGGCTCGCCGCAGCCGGCGGCCCGATATTCAGCGTCCTTGAACGGATAGACACCTCACCCGACCTGCGTATTGGCGTCTCGCGAAAGGAGGCCACGGCCTTTCAAGCAGGTTGCCGCGAGCCGGCCATCGAAGCCTTCACATCGCGATCGCAACCATACGTGTTCGCGGGAGGCAGCGACCGAAAGCCCGGTGCGCCATCAGGGGTGTTGTGCGTCCCGGTTCGGCCGCCGCTCTCCCGCAGGGCGCGTGAGACTGCGCCCTCTTCACGCTCCGATGAGGTGGAGCGTGTCTGCGACTGCTAGAAGCGAAGGTTGACGCCTGCCTTGATCACATGGCTGTCGATGTCGGTACTCGAGGTTCCGGCACCGGTGGTCGTCTTGACGTCTGGGGTCATGACGTAGTTATACTCGACCCTTGCGGAAAGGCCGTTTCCAAAGGCCTGCTCTATTCCGCCGCCGACCAGATAGCCTCCCTCCCAGCCCGGGCCCTTCCGGATGTTGCTGCCGTTGTCGAATTTGGTCATCGCGTAGCCGGCGGTGCCATAAACGAGCGTCCGGTCGAGACCAACCCCGGCCTTGGCCTTGGCGGCCAGGCGCCATTGCTCGTCAAGGCTGCCGCCACGCACCGTCTGCTCGGTGCCGCCCATGTAGGTGCCCTCAATCTCGGCGCCCAAGACGGCGGAACCGAACTGGAAATTGTAGCCCGCCTGCGCGCCGACAGCGAGGCCCTTGCCGTCGGCAAAGGGATTGAGACGGCTGGAGGCAAGGCCGGCATGGCCGCCGACATAGGCGCCGCTCCAATCGAACGTGGTTGGCGTCGGAGGGCTGATCGCATAGGAATTGTCGAAATCGGCTGCCGCGGCAGCGTGGGATAGAAACGCGGCAAGCATGGCCGACAGTGCTAGTCTTGTTCTCATCGAAGGCATCAAATTACTCCAGACACAAGCGCGGCGCTCTTCAACGCGGCGCGAAATTGATCATGAGAGCTAGGAAGGAGGCTCCCGCGAGCCCTTCGAGACTTTCGTCGAAGGATGCAGGTCATTTTGCCTGCAAGGATTGCGGGCAAATTACGCAGTGCGCCGTGTCTCAATAAATAACTATTTATTTTCAGTCGCTTTTGGCAAATTGTTAATGTGATGTTCAGCGCGGCCCGGGAATAGCGCGCGCGAAGGCGCCGGTTTTCTGTCTCACAGGCAGTGTCCCCGGGAATCCCGGAAATGTGCACACAGTCCATATGTGGGCCCGGACGCGTCCGTGGGTGTTTGCCGCGTTCGATCCTTCCGATATCCTGAATAGCTGGTTCGCATCGTGTCTATCTCGGGGACGCAAGACTGCATGAAGGTTACCTATCAGAAGTATTGGATACTATTGAGCTGCATGGTAATTCTGGGTAGCCCGCCCGGGTTGCTCTCCGCACAGGAACACACCGCCAGTCGACCTCCCCCTTCGGTTGCCGTCGAGACCGTGGTGGAAGCGCCGGTCGAACCGCCGACCGAGTACATCGGCCGTGTTGAAGCACTGGAAGCCGTGGACCTCAGGGCCCGTGTGCCGGGCTTTATCGAGGAGATCGCCTTCACGCCGGGGTCCTTCGTCAAGGCCGGCGACCTCCTTTTCATCGTTGAACCTGCACGTTACGAGGCCGCGGTTGCCGCGGCCAGAGCTCAAGTCGAGCGCGCCCGCGCGGTGCAGCGGCAAGCGATCATCAGTCGGGACCGCAATGCTGAACTCGTCCGACGCAACACCGCAGCACAGGCCGTGCTTGACGATGCGCAGGCGGCCTACGATATCGCAAATGCAGACCTCGCCGCGGCAGAGGCAAGCCTTTCCAAGGCGGAGCTGGATCTGTCCTACACCCGCATAACCGCGCCGATTTCCGGTCGCATCGGTCAGCCGTTACTTACCAAAGGAAATCTGGTTGCATCGGATGCCACGGTCCTTGCTCGGCTGGTACAGTCCGATCCGGTCCGCGTGGCGTTTTCCGTCGCCGAAGCCGACATCATCACCGTTCGTCAGGCAACGCTGGCGGGAACCGGATCTGGCCGCGATTTCTTTCGGCTTAGCCTGAAGCTTCCGAACGGTACGACATATGCTCAGGAGGGAAAGATCGAGTTTTTGTCGCCGGAAGTCGACCCCCAGACAGGCACCGTAGCGGTCCGGACGATCTTTCCCAACCCTGACGGCATCCTGATGCCCGGCCAGTTCGTCAATCTCGCCTTCGCCAGCACGAGCGAGGCGATGGGACCGGTCGTCGCGCAATCGGCTGTTCTACAGGATCGCGATGGGCGCTTTGTCTACGTCGTCAACGATGACAACACGGTTCACCAGCGTCGCATCGAGACCGGTGCAAAGATTGGCGAGCGCTGGGCCGTCACCCAGGGCATAAAGCCAGGAGAGCGCGTGGTTGTCCAAGGCACCCAGCGCCTTTCCGACGGTATCGCCGTGCAGCCGGCAACCTCGAGCGGCGGTTCACTCTGATGGTATCGGGTTTCTTCATCTCCCGTCCGCGCTTTGCGAGCGTCGTTGCGATCATCCTGTGCGTGGCCGGTGCGTTGAGCCTGTTCGGGCTCCCCATTGCGCAGTATCCCAACATAACACCGCCGACCGTTTCAGTGTCGGCATTTTATCCTGGTGCCAACGCGGAGGTGATTGCCAATGTGGTCGGCGCCCCCCTGGAGGCGGCGATCAATGGGGTCGACGACATGATTTACATGTCGTCCTCCAGTTCTGATGCGGGAAGCTACACGCTAACCGTGACCTTCAAGGTTGGAACGGATCCCGATCTGGCCCAGATCAACGTCCAGAACCGGGCGCAACTGGCGATGGCACAACTCCCCTCCGCTGTAACCCAGCGCGGCGTCACCGTCCGGGCCCGCTCGCCCGATTTCCTGATTGCCTTCGGCTTCCACAATCCCGACGGCACGATGAGCGATCTGCAGATAGCCAACTATCTCTCGACCAATGTGATCGATCCGCTTTCGCGGGTGGATGGCATCGGCGAAGCCTCGGTCATGGGTTCGTCGCAATACAGCATGCGCATCTGGATGGACCCGGTGCGTATGGCAGCACTTGAGATCACCCCGGATGACGTTGCAGCGGCAGTCCAAGCCCAGAACATACAGGCCTCGATCGGTCAGGTCGGTGCGCCGCCGTCCCAAAGCAAAGTGCAGGTCCAATACACATTGATCGCTGAGGGGAGGCTAACCGATGCGGAAGCCTTCGGCAACATCGTCATCAGGACGGGCGAAAGCGGCGCACTCGTACGGGTGAGGGACATTGGGCGCGTCGAATTGGGGGCGCAGAGCTATAGTGCCAACGTGCGGGTCAATGGTGCGCCGGGTGCAATGCTTGTCATCAACCAGGCGCCTGGGGCGAATGCACTTGGAACCGTCGATCGGGTGAAGAGCGAGCTCGATAGTCTCTCTCGACATTTCCGGGCGGGGCTGTCTTATGAACCCGTCTATGATTCCACCACGTTCGTGCGCGCTTCCATTGACGAAATCCTTGTTACGCTTGCCCTGACCTTCGGCATCGTGGTGGCGGTCACCTTTCTGTTCCTCGGAGACTGGCGCGCAACGCTAATTCCGTCGCTTGCGATGCCGGTGTCGCTCATTGCCACCTTCGCAGTGCTCTACGTCGCCGGTTTTTCCATAAACCTCATCACGCTGCTTGCGCTCATCCTGGCAACCGGTCTGGTGGTGGACGACGCCATCCTCGTCGTCGAAAACGTGCAACGCCTGATGAAGGACGAAGGCCTGGATTCGGTAAGCGCCAGTCGGGAGGCGATGATCCAGGTGACCGGACCGATTGTATCGACGACGATGGTTTTGCTCGGCGTGTTTATTCCTACGGCGTTCTTGCCAGGCATAAACGGTCAACTCTACCAACAGTTTGCCGTGACCGTCTCCGCGGCACTCGTCCTGTCCTCCTTCACAGCATTGACGCTGAGCCCGGCCCTGTGCGCGACGTTTCTCGCCAAGCCCACGGAGCCACGCGGGATTTTGGCAAAAGTGGAAGCCGGTCTCGACAGGACGCGCCGAGGATATGTCCGCCTCGTCGAAGCGATTGTTCGGCGCATTGACGTCGTGGTCGGGATTGTCTGTGCCGTCGCGGCAGCGGCAGTGTTCCTCTTTGCCCTGGTACCGGGATCATTCCTGCCGGATGAAGACCAGGGCTTTCTCTTTCTGGATGTTCAGTTGCCGAACGCCTCGGCGCTCTCGCGGACAGAAGAGACGATGCACCAGGTAGAAGACATCCTGAAGAACACCGAGGGCGTCGCCGGTGTCATCTCGATAGCTGGTTCCAGCCTTCTCCAAGGCGGGAACGCGCCGAATGGCGGATTTGCGATCATCTCCCTTGATTCCTGGGAGAAGCGGCGCTCGCCGGCACTCTCCACTGCCAGGTTGCTGGCGTCGCTGAACGCCCGCTTCTCGACAATCCCCCAAGCCAACATCGGTGTGTTTGCGCCGCCGGCTATTCCTGGCGTCGGGCAGGTGGGCGGCCTCGACTTCCGTTTGCAGGCACAAGCGGGGCAGTCGTCAGACGACCTGGTCCAGGTGGCAAGAGCGCTGGTTGCAGCAGCGGACAGAACGCCCGAGATCGCGTTTGCCTCAAGTTCCTTTTCCGCGGACGTTCCCAGAATATTCGTGGACATAAATCGCAGCCGCGCGGAAACGCTCGGCTTGAGCGTCGGCCAGATCTATTCCGCATTGGGCGCTAATTTTGGCGGGCGATATGTCAACGATTTTACCTATCTGGGCCGATCCTTCCAGGTCAATCTTCAGGCCGACAGCGCGTTCCGGGCGATCCCGGAAGACCTCTACAATATCCACGTCAGAAATCGCAGCGGCGCCATGGTGCCGCTGCGCACAGTCGTCACGCTGAAGCCTGATCTGGGGCCGTTCGCTCTGTCGCGCTACAATCTCTTTCCGACTGCTCCCATCAATGCCCTTGCCCAATCCGGTGTCAGCTCGGGAACGGCGATGGCGGCATTGGAACTTGCAGCAGCGCAGACGCTGCCGGAAGGATTTGGCTACGAATGGTCGGGCCTTTCTTTCCAGGAGCGGCAATCGTCGGCGCAGGCCCCGATGATCTTCGGCCTGGCTCTGTTGTTCGCCTTCCTCTTCCTCGTTGCCCAGTACGAAAGCTGGACGCTGCCGATCTCCATCATGCTGTCGCTTGTGTTCGCGGCCTTCGGAGCGGTCTTTGCCCTGTATGTATCGGGCACGGACAATTCGCTCTACGCGCAGATCGGTATCGTCCTTCTGATCGGGCTGGCATCCAAGAACGCAATCCTCATTGTCGAATTCGCCCGCGTGCAGCGGGAAGAGCATGGTCTCTCGATCGTCGAAGCCGCTGTCGCTGCCGCCAGCCAACGCTTCCGGGCGGTGATGATGACCGCTGTATCGTTCATCCTTGGCATGATCCCGCTCGTGCTGGCAGCAGGTGCAGGTGCCAATGCGCGCCAGGCGCTCGGGGTGACGATCCTCGGCGGCATGACTGCGGCAACGACGATAGGCCTCGTCCTTATTCCAGGTCTCTACGTCGTCGTGCAGCGGCTGGCGGAGTGGACGACACCAATCCGACAAAAAGCGGATCAGTTCCCCCGTGAAAGCGGTTCGCGAAACGAAGCGTAGTCCACCGTGAATAACCAGGAGCCACACAAGGGCGCTCGATCAGCAGGCAGGAAGGCGATTGTCTTTGCGGCAGCGATCAGCCTATGCTGCCCTATCTGATGTCACTTAGGAAATGCACCATGGAATATCGTCGTCTTGGAAAATCGGGCCTGAAGGTCAGCGAGTTCTCGTTCGGATCCTGGGTTACTTTCGGCCGGCAGGTCGAAGGCAACGATGCCGTGAGTTTGATGGCCTATGCCTACGACAATGGCATCAATTTCTTTGACAATGCCGAGGGCTATGAAAGCGGAAAGTCCGAAGTCGTCATGGGCGAAGCCCTGAAGACCCTCGGCTGGAGCCGAGACAGCTTCATCGTTTCCAGCAAGGTGTTCTGGGGCGGCCAGAAGCCGACACAGAGGGGCCTGTCGCGCAAGCACGTCACCGACGCCGCTCACGCCGCGCTCAAGCGCCTGCAGGTGGAATACCTTGACCTCTATTTCTGCCACCGTCCCGACATCGATACTCCGATCGAGGAGACGGTTCGTGCGATGCACGATCTGGTAGCGCAGGGCAAGATTCTCTACTGGGGCACCTCGGAATGGTCGGCCCAGCAATTGACCGAAGCCTATGCGGTTGCCCGCGATCTGCGCATTACGCCTCCGACGATGGAGCAGCCGCAATACAACCTTTTCGAACGCCAGAAGGTCGAGGGCGATTACCTGCCGCTTTACGATCTGATGGGTTTGGGGACCACGATTTGGTCGCCGCTTGCGTCCGGCGTTCTGACCGGCAAGTACAACAAGGGAACTCCCAACGATAGCCGCATGAACCTGCCCGGTTACGAGTGGCTGAAGGAGAAATGGTCGAGCGAAGCCGGGCGCGCTCAGCTCGCGCAGGTGGCGGAATTGGCCGATTTCGCGGAGGAGATCGGCATTTCGATCACCCATCTCGCTCTGCTCTGGTGCCTTTCCAACCGCAATGTGTCGACGGTCATCCTCGGCGCATCGCGCATCGGCCAACTGGAGGACAACCTGGCGGCGCTGGCACACAAGGACAAGCTGACGCCCGATGTGCTGTCGCGCATCGACGCCATCGTTGGAAATAAGCCGGCCGCCCCGCAGCGGTTCTGATTGTTGATCGGAAAGCCAGGGCCCGCCCATTTCGTCCAGCGTTCGAGACCGCGCCATAGCGGCTTCAAACGCAGCGACGGGCAACTCGTGTCGCAGACTAGGGTCGCCCTGAGGCACTTGCGCTCCTTCGAAACTCTCGCTTGTGGCCGCCCAACCTGCGGGAAGGGGGCGCCGTTCGTCGCTGCCAAAAAGCAACGCACGGCCATTCTCCGCGCAACTCTTGAAGGTGGCCGGCAAGGTTGCTCGCTGCGGGTCCTGCCCCCACGGTGCCACGTGCAGCGGGCTGACCTCTCTGCCCCAGGGGAGTTACGACATGAAGAGCAACGAGGCTGCCGGCCAGTCGCTCGCCGGGTAGAGCACAATCAGGCTGGCATTGGAAAAAACGGAAACCGAACACAAGGTTCGTATTGCATCGAGGCCGGCATGAGCACCGTGGACGCCTTTGAGCGTTCGGCGTCATGTGAGGCAAACTTGGACTGTACCGGCGCCGGTCATCAGGTGTCTTCGTCGCTCACCATTTGCCCAGATGCGCGCCACCATCCACGTGCAGCACCTCCCCCGTGATATGCGGTGCTTCAGTCAAGAAATAGACGGCATCGACAATCTCCTGAACATGCGAAATCGTCCCCATAGGAGAAAGTGATCTCAGGAAGTCCTTGGGATCGCCGAGGTGCATCGGGGTATCGACGATACCGGGTGCTACTGTATTCACTCGGATTTTGTCGCGAGCGAACTCCATTGCCAGGCTCTTTGAGATGGAGTTGATCCCGCCTTTCGTCATCATTGCCACTGAGGCCGTGACGCCGGCGATGGGATGATCCGTAAGCGATGTCGTGATGCTGACGATGCTGCCGCCGGACTTCTGCGCAAGCATCTGCTTTACCGCCAGTTGCGATAGATGCAGAAAGCCCTCCAGATTCGTCGAGGTGAGTCCTCGCAGATCATCGATGGTGTAGTCTACAAATCGCTTGGTAAGGAAAATGCCGGCGTTGTTGACGAGCGCATCGATCGAACCGAAGCGCGTGATCGCCATCTCGGCAACCTTGCGGGCGGTCGCAGCGTCGCCGATATCACCATCCACCAGCGCGAGTTGATCAGAGCTTCGAAACGCGCGGGATGCCGTCATTTGGCGCGATGTGGCGACGACATTATATCCGTGCTCAAGGAACGTTTTCACGAGGCCTGCGCCAATGCCCTGGGAAGCTCCCGTAATGAGAATTGTCTTGCGGTTTTCCATCGTGGTCTCCTTCCGATGACCGGGTTCGGTCTACAGAACGACCGAACACCGGAGGAATCTATAGTACGATGGTGTTCCCAATACCTTCGGATTGGTTCGCCTGCTCTCAAGGTGCGATCGGATCAACACGACACCATCGCATAGTGGACGTCTGCCGTCGGGTTGTGATACGTCCAAGTCGTTCATGGCAGATGGTGGAAATGACATGACGTTTTGGCCCGATCGCCGCATTCTCGATCTGTTTGGAATTGATTTGCCCATCCTCCAGGCTCCGATGGCCGGTGCGACCACTGCCGAGATGGCAATTGCCGTTTCCGATGCCGGTGGCCTTGGGGCCATTCCCAGCGCGCAATTGACCGTGCGGCAATTGGATGACGCGTTGATCCGGATTGGTGCCGCGACAAGGCGACCGATCAACGTGAACTTTTTCGCCCATACATCGCCCTCCGCAGATCCGGCCTCGCAGTCGACATGGAGGGCAAAGCTGGATCCCTATTACAAAGAGTTGGAAATCGACCCCGCGGTGTCCACAACGGCGGCAGGCAGAGCGCCGTTCGATGAAGAGTTCTGCGCCGTGATCGAGCGGCACAGGCCGCAGGTCGTCAGTTTTCATTTCGGTCTTCCTTCCGCCGCGTTGGTGGCGCGCGTCAAAGCGACGGGAGCCAGGATGATGTCGTCGGCAACGACCGTCGCAGAGGCCGTCCGGCTGGAAGAACTGGGAGCCGATGCGGTGATCGCGATGGGATTTGAGGCGGGCGGCCATCGCGGGAACTTCCTGACACATGACATGTCCACACAGGTCGGCACCTTGGCTCTTGTTCCGCAAATCGTCGATGCCGTAGCGATTCCTGTCGTCGCGGCCGGTGGTATCGGCGACGGCCGCGGGGTGGCCGCTGCTGCAATGCTTGGGGCTTCGGCGGTTCAAGTGGGAACAGCCTACCTTCTCTGCCCGGAGGCCAGCATTCCTCAATTGCATCTCGAGGCGATCAAGAACGCACGCGATGACAATACCGCCATCACCAACCTATTTACGGGCCGTCCGGCTCGCGGCGTGGTCAATCGAATAATGCGGGAACTTGGACCGATGGCGAGCTTCGCGCCCGCGTTTCCGACCGCAGGCGGTGCTCTGGCACCCCTCAGGGCCAAGGCAGAAGCCATGGCCCAAGACGACTTCACGAACCTTTGGTCCGGTCAGTCGGCTAAGCTAGCACGCTCGATGCCTGCTGCCGACCTGACGCAACACCTGTACGAGTCGGCGCTGCAGGTCATTGCTGCAACGCAACTGACGCGAACAAGTCCCCTGTGATCTCCAACAAGCTCGTTGGGCGTCCGCCAGGTCAGGACTCCGAGGTCCGTCGGTTCAGCTTTAATTCGCACGACCGAGCTTTGCGGCCATATTCACCAACTCGGGCAGGGAGTGCGCCTTCATCTTTCGCATCACCTGGCCCCGGTGTGCTTTGACCGTGATCTCACTGATGCCAAGCTCGAAACCGACCTGTTTATTCAGGAGACCCGTTACGACAAATGCCATGACTTCCTGCTCGCGTGGGCTGAGAGTGGCATAGTTGTGGCGAAGTTCGCGAACTTCCGCCAGCAAGTCAGCAGCGGCGCTGCTGCTATCAAGTGCCTTGCGGATCGCGTCCATCAGAATTTCATCACTGAACGGCTTTGTGAGGAACTCGACGGCACCAGCCTTCATTGCTTTGACCGTCATTGGCACATCGCCGTAGCCGGTTATGAAAATAATCGGCAAGTCGCTTCGTTCAACGGAAATGAGTTGCTGAAGGTCAAGCCCACTCAGGCCGGGGAGGTTTACGTCAAGGACAAGGCAATTGGGAACCGCAACGCGTGGACAAGAGAGAAACTCACTCGCGCAATCGAACAGTTCCGGCTTCCATCCCGCCGATTGAATGAGCAGTTCAAGCGACTCGCGCACGGAAACGTCGTCATCGACGACATACACGACTGGCCTATCGTTCTGCATCGCGATGGACCTCAACAAGTCACGAGGCGTGGTCGTCAATACCCTGTACATGCGATACCTCCCTGGCATGGCCAGACTGTGGTGAATATCAGTACGGTCCAAAGACCAGACCGAGTGCGTCACGAAGTTCCGCATCGCTGAATGGCTTTAGCAGGCACTCCACTGCGCCTTGTTCGAGCAGCGGCACGCGATCGGCCTCATCACGATGCGCGGTGATAAAGACAACTGGTATCGGCTGTCCACGACGTGCGAGTTCATGCTGAAGTTCCGGACCTGTCATTCCCGGCATGGCGACATCGAGGATAAGACACTCCGTTCGCGCGACCCATCCCGACGTCAGAAACTCTTCCGCGGACGTAAATGATTGCACTGCAAATCCGAATTCTCTCACCAGGTCGGGCAGCGACTCGCGAACCGACTCGTCGTCGTCGACAATCGACACGAGTGAACCGAACGCGTTCATGACTCTTCCGCCTTGCGAAGGATATTGCTCGACTCGGACGACTGCGCAGCGAGATGATCGGAGGTCGTCGAATATTGCGGAATACAGAACGCAATGGTTGCTCCGGGTCCCTCGTGGGCCGCGGTCCAGATGCGTCCTTTATGGCTCTCGATGATGGAACGGCTGACGGAAAGACCGATCCCCATTCCTTCGTTCTTCGTGGTGAAGAACGCGTCAAAGAGGCGGTCCGCCTCTCTCGAGCCGAATCCTTCCCCTGTATCTCGTACGCTCAGGCGGACACTCTCGCCATCGCCAAGCTCCGTTCGAATGAGCAATTGCCTTTGACGCCCATCGATGTCGTTCATCGCGTCGACCGCATTGCGCAAGAGGTTCAAAATGACTTGCTGGAGCTGAACACGGTCACCGCCAACGAACGGAAGACCATCAGCGAGTTCGACCCTCAGATCCACACGACTTCTCCTGAGATCGGTGGACAGGAGCGCGATAACCTCACGAGCCGCCTCGTTGAGGTCAACCGGTTCGATCACCGCGGCGCTTCTGCGGAAGAGTGCGCGAAGGCGCGCGACGACGTCGGCTGCACGGTTGCCATCGCGGATGGTGCGGCGAGCCGTTTCAAGCGCGCCCGCAACGTTGGGCGGATCGGCCGCAAGCATCCGCAGACACGTGCCCGCATTTGTTATGATTCCGGAGAGCGGTTGGTTAACCTCGTGGGCGATCGAAGCCGTCATGGCCCCCAAGCTCATGACCCGCGTAACGTGGGCGAGTTCTGATCGGATTTTGTCGCGGGCTTCCTCCGCCCGACGGCGCTGCGTGACGTCCTGAACGGCACCCAGACACTCCAGTCGGCCGTCCTTGTGGCGAATGACGCGACCTACTACCCGTACGTACTTGATGCTGTCATCTCGGCTCCACAACCGCATTTCGTACTCCGGATTGTCCCGCCCGCAGCGTACCTGCTCCATTTTCTCCGCAAGTATCGGCTGATCCTCAGAATGCACCCGGTCGATGATCCGGTCGGGGGTTACGGAGACATCGTCGTCAAACTCGAAGATACGATTGAGTTCGTCCGAGAAGGTAATTTCGTCGGTGTCCACCCGCCATGAAAAAGTCCCGGACAGGCTGATCCGTTGACCGGCGGCAAGGAGCATCTCGCTGCGCCGCAATCTTTCCTCCGCCTTCTTCCGTTCCGTGACGTCGGTCACCGCTCCCACAAATTCAGGCTTGTCCATTTTGCCTGCGATGTTCTGAAGCACCACGTGAACGTGTTTGACAGAGCCGTCCTGCATGACAAGCCGATGCTCAAAAGCCATGTTTGTGCCTTCATTGGCAGACCGGGCGACCAATTCCCGAACACGCGAAACGTCTTCCGGATGGCATCGATCGATCATCAACTCCATCGTGGGCGAAATCGTTCTTGGATATTCCGCAAGCCGATAGGTCTCGTCCGACCAAATGATCTCGCCCGTTGAAACCTTCCACCAAATGCTGCCTGTAAGCGTCAGCCGTTGGCCTTGCGCTAGAAACGCCTCGCTGCGACGGAGTTCCTCCTCTGCCCGTTTGCGGTCGTCAATATCGGTGTTCGTTCCATACCATTTCACTATGCTTCCCTGCTCGTCGCGGAGCGGGTTCATCCGAAAGAGAAACCACCGGTAAGTTCCATCAAACCGGCGAAGCCTGGCTTCGGCTTCGCCGGGCATTCCAGCAGCCATCATGGACCGCCAAGTGGTCATCAGTTCCGCTCCCTCATCGGGATGGAGTGCTGCCGTCCAACCCCAATCGCGTGCACGCTCGGATGAGAGGCCCAGATAGTCGAGATAGTGTCGATTAAAGAAATCGGCCGCGCCGTCCGGGCGGGCTGACCAAGCCAGCGCCGGTATCGTGTTGATGATTTGACTGAGGTTACGTTCGCTTGCCGAGAGAGCCTCCTCGGCGCATTTTCTCTCGTTGATGTCCGTCAATAACGCATACCAACGGACAATGCCCCCGTTTGCATCCCGAAATGGCAGGCCGCGAACCTGGAACCAGCGATAGATGCCGTCAAACCGTTTGATGCGCGCTTCGAAATCGTACGGCTCGCCGGATTTGATCGCGTTGGTGAATTCAGCCACCGCTTGAGACCTATCTTCGGGATGGACCGTCTCGCCGGTGCCTTGCTTGAACTCATCCAGCGTTATGCCGCAATATTCGACTACGCGGCTATTGACGACCTCCACTTCACCCTCGGGCGTCAATATTGCTACAAGGCCAGCAATACTGTCTACGATCATCCGGGAGCTGTTTTCGCTGTCGCGAAGCGCTTCTTCGGCCCGTCGGCGCTCAGCGATCTCCTGTTTTAGCGCTTGGTTGGTCGCCGCAAGCTCCGCCGTTCGTTGCGCCACACGTCTGTCCAGTTCCGCCGCATGGCGCGTCTGGACGCTCAGCAAACACACTTCCTTGACAGCGATAGCCACCTGATTGCCAGCGACGTTGAGAAGGAGCCGCTCCGTTTCGCGTGGGAATATCGAGCGACTGGAGCCGGCGACGAGGACACCAACCTCTCCACCCAGGCCAAGCTGCGTCTGCATCGTTGAGAACACGGCATTCCCAACCACTACTCTGGCTGTCTGCGGCCAATTTGCCGGGACAGTTCCGAGTGACCGAAGGAGCGCCGGGCCGACATCGGAAGGCTTGCCCATCGGCGGTGTGAGCTTTGTCGTCCTTGCCATCTCGATCACCGTGGTGCCGTCCTCATCGACAAGCCTGAGATACAGGAAATCGACATTCAGCATCGCGAGCAAGACGTCGAGCAAGATCCGCGCGATCACGCGAAGGTCGCCGCCGGCCCACATGGCGGGAAGCGCAAGAAGGCCCAAAAGATCGGTCATACAGCGCCGAAGGCGGTCAATTTCGTTGGCAGTCTGTTCAAACTGCGTCGTCATCTCAGGTCTCAAATCATGTCGTTGAAGAGCCCGTCCGGTCCGCGTTCTGCAGAATGCGCCTCCCGAAGTCAAAGGTCCATTGCGCCACGGTAGCGTAGTCGGGCACCCCGGTATCGCCTCCTGTTCGATCTTCGCAGCTCGGTGCGAATGCAGGCGAACTGGGCGAAGTCGCCGATAGCCCGATGGGGTGGTCGATCTCCATCGCCACCCCATCGTCCGAGCGCGCGTCGTTCGTTCTAAAGCTGCCTCAAGAGTGCCTGAGCGGCGGCAGTCGAAGACGCCGGATTCTGTCCGGTGATCAGGCGGCCATCGGTTATGGCGAAGCTTTGCCAGTCAGCGACTTTCTCATACTGGCCGCCAAGACGTTTCAATTCGTCCTCCACGAGAAAGGGAACCACGGACGTCAGGTGAACCGCCTCTTCCTCGGAATTTGCAAATCCGGTCACTCGCTTTCCCTTGACCAGGGGCGCGCCTTGGTACTTGACATGATGCAGCACCCCCGGGGCATGGCAAACGGCCGCCACGGGCTTGCCCGAATTGTAGAAATCTTCGATAAGAGAGATGGACTTCTTGTCTTCGGCCAGGTCCCACATCGGGCCATGGCCTCCCGAATAAAAAACGGTGTCGAAATCCGCGGCACTTACCTCTGCGAGCTTCACCGTGCCAGCCAGAACACGTTGAGCTGCCTTGTCCGATTTGAATCTGGTCATCGCCGGCGTCTGGTTTTCCGGCTCATCGCTCTTCGGATCGATGGGGGGCTGGCCTCCCTTGGGCGAGGCAACCGTAATGTCCGCCCCGGCATCCTTGAACACATAATAAGGGGCTGCGAACTCCTCCAGCCAGAAGCCGGTTTTCCTTCCCGTGTTGCCGAGCGTATCATGTGACGTAAGAACCATTAGGATTTTTGAACTCATTGCTCTTCCTCCTAGTTGGGCCTGCCGCAGCACAAGCGACAGGTTTCTGGTGCGGATTTGGTTGTCGGTGACAAATGCGCACCGGACAACGTCCGCGCTGTCTCAAGTCGGGAGCGGCTTGCCGGCCTGCTCGCAGACAATGTATTCTGCATACCAATCCGGCCAGCCTTCGTCATGCTCACCCGTCAGCTTTTCGTGCTCGCCGTGCGCAGTCGCTGCCCGCCGGAGTGCAGCCGCCAGGTCTGTCGATGATGTGAATGTCGTCTGCGTTGCGTCGACGCGACCGGGTAGTCGCCGGGTGACTTCTTGAAAAAGCCAGCCGTTGCCATCCGGATCGCTGAAGGACGCGAATGAGGCGTAGCTGCCTCGTGCCGGGTCAGGGCCACGAACGCGTCCCTCCTCGCCAGCACGGTGGAATACGCCGCCAGCGTCGTGGAACAGGTCGCTGACGTCGACGCCGCGATTGACGAGCGCGGCGCGTGCCGCCTCAATGTCGGACACGATCAGATGAAGCCCTTGCGCAGAACCCGGCGCAGCCGTCGTGACCTCCTTGCCGAAGATGATCGAGCAGGGCGAGCCCGGCGGGGTAAACTGCAGAACCCGGAACGTCTCTCCTGCTGCGACATCTGCGTCGAGCCTCCAGCCCAAGGCGCTATAAAATTGCTTTGCACGATCGACGTCCGATACTGGAATGACGACGACCTCAAGTTTCATGTCGACCATGCTGCCCTCCCGTATCTTCTGGTGAAGCGGCCATGTTTTTCTCCTGCGTCTCTGCGATCCGTTCGGATGCGACACCATAAGATTCGTCATCGGCGGCGATAAATCTATGGCACCATGGTATCGGCGGCATGATCGTGAGCGCCGCGGCCATAGATGGCCAAGGTAAAACGCACGTGATGCCGCCGCCTTTTCGCAGGCGGCGGCATCGATCTGGCTCGACAGTTTCAGGACTTTGCTGCCGCTGCACGTTGTTTTCGGTATTGCACGGTCGGAAGGCCGCCCCAGCCCCAATTGTCGAGATCGACTTCCTCGATCACGACATAGGTGGATTCAAGCGGCTTGTTGAGGACGTCGAGCAGCACCTGACTGACGCCCTTGATGATGGCGGCTTTCTCTTCGGCGGATACCGAATTGCGATCGGGCGTGGTTCCTTCGCGGGTAACCTGTACGGTAACAATAGGCATTGCAGTCTCCTTTCGAGAGTTCGAACTTGAAGGTTGATCCGGCTGAGGACCCGGACCAGCATCGTCGTGCCTACCAGCGACCGGCGTTCTGGCCACCGTCGACGTGGAGGATCTCGCCGGTGACGAAGCTCGCCGTCTCGAGATAGAGGACCGCATCGACGACATCGCGAATCTCACCCATGCGGCCGACCGGATGCAGTGTCGAAAGCGCTTCGTGCGTTTCCGGCTGGTGCATCGGCGTCTTGATGATCCCCGGCGAGACGGCGTTGACGCGAACACCGCTCTTTGCGAACTCAATGGCGAGCTCCTGGGTAACCGCATTCAGACCACCCTTGGTCAGGGAGGCGAGGGCAGCAGGCACGCCGGCGATCGGTTGATTGACCAGGCTCGTGGTGATGCTGACGATATGGCCAGAGCCCTGCTTCAGCATCTCGGCGGCCGCCCGCTGGGTGATGTGAAAAAAGCCCGCGACATTCACGCCCATATTGTGATCGTAGTCCTCCTGCGTGAATTCCGTGAACGGTTTCGCCAGGAAGACGCCGGCGTTGTTCACCAGCGTGTCGATGCGGCCGAAGCGTTCCAGCGCTTCGCGGACAACCCGCTCGGCGGTCTCCGGCTTGCTGATATCGCCGGGTACCGCAAGGATGCCTGAATCGGAGCCGGCTGCGATGGATCGGGAGGTGGCGACGACGCGATAGTTCCGATCGCGATAGGCGCGAACCAATGCTGCGCCGATGCCTTGCGATGCACCCGTAACGATGGCGACCTTCTGTTCAGTGCTCATGATGTGACCCTTTCAAGTGCAGCGGCCCTGATATTGACGACCGCCCCACGCCCTCGGCGTTGGTGCAATTGATTTAGATCCATCCGATCCCTGAGAGAATTGTCACAACTTGGGGAACAATCATCCGATTTTCGGCATAATCAGCTGAGCACGCCTGCTTCTGCCGCGAGACGTGCGAATTCCGAGCGCAGGCGGGGCGCGGCGAAATCGACAAAAGCGCGCACTTTCGGTACCGACATGCGGCCGTGGGGCGCAAGCAGATGCGCCGGCAGGGGCGGGTGCTCGGCATCCGCCAGCACGATCTTTAGCCGCCCGTCTCTCACGTATTCGGCGACGTGGTAGGAATAGAGCCTTGTCAAGCCGCTGCCCGCCGCGGCCGAAGCGGCGGCAGCGCGCACGCTGTTGACGATGCACCTCGGCGTGAAATGCACCGTGCGGGGGATCGAGGAGCCCTGCGTCGGCGTGAAGCTCCAGGAATCCAGGCCGAAATTGCTGAATGCCACGATCTGATGCTTCGCCAGATCCGCCGGCTCTTCTATGCGCGGATTTTTGGCAAGATAGCGGGGCGAGGCGACGACGACGCGCCTGACGTCGCCACCGAGGCGGGTGGAGACGTGTGATGAATCCGACAGGTGGCCGATGCGCAGGGCTAGATCGACGCCTTCGTCCACGAGGTTGACGAACCGGTCCAGCATGAGAAACCTGACCGAGACGGCCGGGTGAAGATCGAGGAAGTCGTCAAGTATGGGGCGGAGCACCTCTTCGCCAAGGATTGGCGGTGCCGAAATGGTCAGCATTCCACGGGGTGCTGCGCGCTCGCCGCCTGCGAGCATGTCAGCCTCCTCAAGATCGACAAGCATGCGCCGGCAGGCTGCTGCATAGCGCTGGCCGGCCTCGCTCAGCTTCAGGGTGCGGGTCGTTCGATGCAGCAGTTCGACGCCAACATGGGCCTCCAGAAAATTCAATGCCCGGCTTACCGCTGTCGGCGAACGTTTCAGCCTGCGGGCAGCACCGGCAAGGCTGCCCTCGTCGATTGCCGTGATGAATACTCTCATTGCGTCGATACGATCCATTCTGCCGCTCCGCGGGATAGTGGTGGTCTGTTGGCGACTATTCACCCGAAGCAGGACCGGAGTAAATCACTGTGCCTCCGCCTTTCATCGTCTCGGTCGTCAAGAGGCGCGCTCATTCGGGGCAAGTCAGTTCACAAAAAGGGAGCCACCTTCCGCCGCAGCTCAATAAATCGCATCCGATTAAATCGCAATGGTATTGACATGGCATTCATCGTCGAGTATTTGAAGCTTATCCGATTAAATCGGATACGATTTAAAGCGAGCAAAAGGATTTCGCGATGACTGAGAAACTTCTCATGACCGGCAAGACACACAACAAGGGCGGCCGCGACGGCTATGCGCGCAGCAGCGACGGCAAGCTGGACATCAAGCTGCCGCAACCGCACCCGGCAGCCGAGCAACTCTTCGGCGCCGCCTGGTCGGCCTGCTACATCGGAGCGATCGAGGTCGCCGCCACCCA
>NZ_JBFTOF010000021.1:0-104919 GCF_056397845.1 Rhizobium sp. 05L419 | reverse complement strand
GCGCCGCGAGCTTTCGCGGGTCATGCAGATCGTGTTCGACGAGTTCAACGACCATCAGAAGACCAAGCTCTCCGACAAGCAGCGCGCCGGCAAAATCCTAAAGCTCGTGCTGTACGGCTCCTATGCCCGCGGCGACTGGGTCGAAGACCATGACAGCGGCTACCGTTCGGATTACGACCTGCTGGCCGTCGTCAACACACACAGCTTCGCCGAAGAAAACGAGGTCTGGTGGAAGATCGATGAACGTCTGCTACAAGAGTTTGCTGTCACCCGGCATCTCGAAACACCGGCCAAAGTGATTGCCCACAGTCTCAGTGATGTCAACGACAAGCTGGCGCGCGGCCTGCCGTTCTTCATCGATATCGCCCGCGATGGGATCGTGCTTTACGAGGAAGCAGGGCATCCGTTCGCAGAGCCGAAGCCGCTGACCCCGGCGGCGGCACGAGACGAAGCGCAACGTCATTTCGATCAGTGGTTTCCTGATGCTTGGGAGTTCATAGTCATCGCAGAATTCTGCCAAACTCGTGGCAGCTTGAAGCTTGCGGCATTTAACCTTCACCAGGCAACGGAGCGCTTCTACCATTGCGTCTTGCTTGTCCTGACGCTCTACAGCCCGAAATCCCACCGGCTGAACACATTGCGCACCCACGCGGAACGCATCGCACCAAAATTGATCGATGCATGGCCGCGCGACACCAAATTCGCCCGCCGCTGCTTCTCGAGGCTTGACCGCGCCTACGTCGATGCCCGCTATTCCGCGCACTACGAGATCACCGCCGAAGAACTGACCTGGCTTGTCGAACGGATCAAGCTTCTACATGAGCTGGTAAAAGATGTCTGTGAGGATCGTCTGAACTCGCGGCGTTGATCCGCCGCTCGCATCATCTATTTCCTCGGGATTCACGCTTCCGACAATGCATTGGGACCTAATAGCACCCAGACGGCCATCGTCGCCGGCTGCTAAAGCGCACGCCGTCCGCCGGCGAAGGAGACGCGGTCGATTTGGCGGTGCCGAAGTCGGAAGATACACAAACGCGGCCACTAAATGCGGAATGGACCCGACGCCGCCGTTGTGAATGCCGTATCATCAAAGCCACCCCGACACTCCTGAATAGCCATTGCGACTGAGATGATGAGCCGGACCAACCAGGGTGCAGTTTCTTGTTTTCGGCAATCGCAGCGGCCAGTTCGCCTTCGATCTGCCGGCGTTCTGTCATCGTTGGCGCATTTCGCAGTTCGGCACGCAATTCCTCGATGTGCTGCTCGTTCGTCATCTTCGGCTCCTTGACGTTTATGAAAGATGACCGGCGCGGCCTCGCACGCCGCCCACTGATCCTGCCCCATGAGGTCCTGCGGATGCGCGCGGGCGAGCGGATCGTTTTCACCGCCGGCAACGCGCCACTGAGATGCGGTCGCGCTATCTGGTTCCGGCGCGAAGATATGAGAACCTGCGTCGGCCACAACCGCTTCAACAGCAACATTAAAAGCTCGGAATGAAGTGAGTCTCGATTGCCCTTGCCCCCGACAGGCTACATTCTTCAACGCCGAAAGGCGGAAAGGCGGAAAGGCGGCGTCGGCGGCAACGTCCGATCACGAAAATGAATCCATGCGCATCGGAGGATTCGAAACTCTGATTGCACACCGGAATCTGAAGGTGTGACTCTGCGTGGATGATTACGCAGCACTATCACCTCTATGTCGAGCGTATCGAGCCTGAGAAGAACATGGCACGGTTCTATGCGCTCGCCGTCCAGCCGACACTGTCCGGAGAAGTGTCGCTCGTGCGCAGCTGGGGGAGGATCGGGACGCGTGGTCAGCAGAAGGTGCACCTCTTCAATGAAGAGAAGCACGCCATCGCGTCTGTTCCTCGAACTTCTCCGCGAAAAGCGAAATCGAGGCTATAGGCCAAAACCACCTGTGGAAATCCCGGCTGTCCGGCATTCCTCGCCGCAGCGCGTCAATGGCAACCCCATCGCAAGCTGACAGGGATTCCGTCTTCTTAAATGATGCAGGGAATTCCATGACCACCACCAATGAAATCGCCGACAAGATTGCCGCAACAGCCTAACGAAGGTCCAGGCCAAAGGCATCGTCGAATCCGTGTTCAAGGCGATCGCAGAAGCTGCCGGCTGCGATGCAGAGACATCGACCGTGAAAATCCCGGCTTCGAAGAAGCTGACATTTGCGCCTGCAAAGGCGCTCAAGGATGCACTGAACAAGTGATCCCACGACTTGGGAGAGCCCCGCCTTTCGGCGGGGCCTTCGTTGCTATCAGTCCCGGCTCGGCCGGGACCAGATCAGGGAGAGGCCCTCCTCGCCTTCGACCTCGATCAGGGTTGCGTAGATCGGGGCCGGGAAGCTCGGGTCGTCGAGCTTGACCGAGAGGTAGTCGCGGCCTTCATTCGAGGTCTTCTTCCACGCTGCGCCGAACTCGACATTGCCTGCGAGGATGCGGAAGTCCGGACCCTTTCCGGTAGCGCGCTCGACTGCGCGGACGGTTGCCTTGACGTTGAGATTGAGGGTCTTGATGGTGCCGTTGAAGCCGTTGCCGGAAGCGGTGAAAGAGCCGATGGTTGCCATTGCCGTGTTCCTTTTCTGTTGTTCGGGCCGCGCCCACCGCGGCCTCGATGGCTGTCGACAGGACCGGGGACGATCGGCCTGCACCTGAAAGGCCGAAACGCAGTGGAGGATGGCCAAGGGAGAGGCTTTCTTGCTTCGCGAGGAATGGGCGCTTCGGCGCACAGGGGAAGAAAACGAGCCGGCCGTTGCGGATGCCGATCGAGCCGAGCTGCAGCTCGGTGATCTTCGGTCAGACATGCCCCATCGAGACCGCAGTGGGTGAGCCCGCTGACAGGTTCGCAAACAATACGGCAATGGCGTCATCTGGCGGTGATCGGTTGGAAACGCCCTGCCCTACGCTCCAGCACGCTCAGCACACAAAGGCCAAACTTGATCGCAGGCGGCCGCTTCTCCAATAGGTGGGTGCGTACAGCAAATACAAACTGCTCGTCTCAGCTGCCAAAAGCGCGCGTGTTAGGCAGGTCTCACCAAGACCTGCGATAACCTCGCAGTCCGGATCTCAGTGTCGAACGGCTCCGCAAGATTCGGGCGGCTGTCGATTTCGGCGACACCCCCTCTTCGGCCGCCTTGTTGCGGATGCCGAGTAGAAGATGGGCGACGGAGGAATCAAATGCGGAAGAAGGGATCGTGGTCATGAGCTTTATCCTTGGGAGGTAGGTTCCACGTCATTGGAGACCAGGCCTGAATGGGGCGGCGTCATGCGGGCGACTTTCGGATAGGATGGAGAGGCTCAGAATTCCTTATAAGCTGCGGCACGCGCCTCGGCCGTCGCAGCCGCGATATTGTACGGTTTGAGTCCTTTGACGACCTGGGTGGTTCCGTCCTGAAACGAAACCGTTAAAGTCGTGCTCGACTGTCCCATGAAATCGACGGCGATCTTATCCGTCGAGCCCTCAAAGGTGATGATTGCGCCGCCCTTGGTTGATTCGACGTGCATCTTGTCCGCCGTCAGGCCCTCACCAAATTTTAGGACGCTGTCGCTCGAGCCGACAAGCAATTTATCTTGCCCGTCACCGGCAGCAAAATGCGCTGTCGAACCGTGGCCAAGGAAAATCCGATCATTGCCAGCGCCGCCGGTAACCTCTGATGCGAAATCGCCGTCAATATCGTCGTCGCCGGCGCCGCCGTCTGCCACGCTGCCAAACCAAGCGTTAATCGTATCGTCTCCGGAGCCGGCCTTAGCTGAGCTTTTTGAGTAGAGTTCAATTCTATTATTCCCGTTGCCGGTCTGCACAGTGCTGCTATTGCCAGCAGTGATAATGTTGTTTCCGTCGCCAACAACGATTGTGCTGCGACTGTGAGCATCGATTGTGTTGTTCCCCTGTAGATCGGTAATTTCGCTTTCGCTACCGTGAATCGTGTCGTCGCCTTCGTCCCCGTTGGCAGTGCCGCGGAAGTCGGCGTCAATGTAGTCGTTGCCAGCGCCGCCCGAGATCGTGCTGCGGTAGTTGCCCCAGATTACATCGTCGCCGGCGCCGCCAGAAATCGTTGACCCCGGTCCTCCCCGCAGGATGTCGTTGCCGTCGCCACCGGAGATGGAGGTGTCGGAGCCGCCCCAGATGACGTCGTCTCCCTTCGTGCCCTGGAGCGACTGGAAAGAGGAGCCGACGACGATCATGCCGGTGTCATACTTCATGCGCATGAGGAAGTCCTGAGGTGGGCCCATCGTCTGGATGCCTGAGTCGATCAGTCCCTGCAGAATACGGGCGGCCGTCGATTGCGGCGAAGCACCCTCTTCGGCTGCCTTGTTGCGAATGCCGAGCAGAAGATAGGCGGCAGAGGAAACATATGCGGAAGAAGGGATCGTGGTCACGAACTTGTATCCTCAGGAGGCTGGTTCACCGTCATCGGTGACCAGGCCTTGAAAGGGAGGCGGCGTCATGCGCGCGAAGATGTGCGTTTATTCGACTTTGGATTGTGACCGTCGGGTGGTTAACAAATGGTTAATGCGCGTTCATCCGGCAGTCTAAACGGCCCGAGCAGGCGGCTTGCGACCGCCTGCTCGGGCCGTTCGTTTTATATCAGGTCTGCTGCGGTGATCTGGCCGGGATTCAGCCCAACAAAGACCACCTGCGTGTTGTCGAACCAGACGGACGCCTGCAGCGCACCGCTTCCGTCGTCATAACTCGAGAAGGAGATGTTAGAGACCCCCGACGCCGCTGAGATGTGATCGATGCCGTCGGCAAAATCGGTGATGAAATCCAACCCGTCGTTGGAACCGAACACAAAGACGTCGTTGCCCGCGCCGCCCGTCAGGCGGTCGTCGCCGGTACCACCAATGATACGGTCACCCAGGATTGACCACATGATGGAATCATTGCCGGCCATCCCCTCGATCGATACTCCCCTGATGTCGGAAAGGGCCGAATCCCAACTGACAGTCCCGACCAGGGTGTTGTCAGCCGCGCTGCCCCTGATCCCGGTGATATCGGCCAATCCAACATTGGAAAGATYGGCATCCGTCGCAAAGTTGAGATAGACGGAAGCGCTGGAGCGGTTGTCAACCTCGTCGATGCCCGCCCATTCCTGGATATTGATGTCGATCGTTCCGTTATGAGTGGTATCCACGGGTATCCAGATCGAATCGAATTCCGTTTCGAAGTTGAGAGATAGGTGACGTTTCGTACCGGAACTTGGGTGACACTTTTACCACGTTCCTAGGAAGGTGGCCTAAGCCCCTCCCCGCCGCTTGATGGCTGCAAGTGGTGCAGATAGTCGGCTGCGCGCTGTGCATGTGCGGCGGCGGTGAAGATTGCGCGCGTGTCGCTGCCAAGTACGTCCAGCCATCCGTCGATATAGCTTGCGTGATCCGCACGGGGTTCAAGTTCGGGAACGACCCCGAGATCAGCGCAGAGAAAGCAACTGCCGAGTTCGGCAATGAGCTCTTCGCGAGCGCGTTCAGCCCGGTCCTTCGCATAGCGGCTGAGATCCCGATCGAGCCGATCCTTTGGTGCCGTCCAGTGCGTCATCTCGTGGCTGAGGATTGCGACATAGGATGCCTCGTCGCGAAAGGCCTCGAGATGTGGCATCTGGATATAGTCACGAGCTGGCACATAATAAGCCGACGCTCCTCCATGCCGGATCAGAGCGCCTGTGTTTGTGAAGAAGCGACCGGCGTGACCAAGGCGATCCAGCGGATCAGGCCATCCTTTGATCGTATTGAACCGGTCATCGAGACCTGTGATCTGGTCGATGTTGAAGACCGTGTAGGCTTTCATGAACGGAATGTCGCGATCGACCGCCTGCCCGGTGTCGGCGGTCTCGGTGCGGACGAATGAGCTGGCGAAGACGACAGTCGTTCCGGTCTCCCCCTTGCGGACCGCGCCGCCGAGCGCGAGTGCCTGGCGGAAGGTCATCCAGGTCGAGGACGTGAAGCCCCGGGCGATGGCTTCGGACCAGAGCAGAAGGACGTTGATCCCCGAGTAGGTATCGCCATTGTGGCGCAGTGGCCTTGAGACGGGATAGGTCGGATGTGCTGCCCGCCAGGGTTGGGTCCAGGGACGGACGCCCTGTTCGAGGTCGGCGATGATCTTGCTGGTGATGCGACCGTAGAGATCGGATCGTTGGTGGCTTTGCTGTCCCGTCATGATTGAACCTCCGATTGAGGTCGCGACCACCGCGACCTGCCACGGCGGTCCAAGAGCCAGGCTTCAAGCGGCGGCCGGCACCCGACGGGCCGAAACGATAGTGGAGGACGGCGAAGCCGTTGCGGCCAGCGCGGGCCTGGCAGGACCAGAGCCGGGGCAGGTCGTGGGATCGCTTGTCATCGCAGGCAAACGCGGGGGACAGTCACCCAAGAAGACGGCACCCCGCATGGCCCGTTCACAATTGTCGTTCGAAATCAGTATTTTGGGTGGAACGTCGCGCATGTCGCGTGTAGCCGCTCTGAATGGGTCCCGTCGCAAGGAATGTTCGAAACGATCAGGTGGCCGCTGCGGGTCGGCGGGCAATCGCGGCTGGATTGCGTCACTGCGGCGCCGCTCTCTCGGACCCCGGCCCCGAAAGCGGCCTTCTTGCCCCACTTCGAGCTTCGCGAAAAGTTGCGGAACGACGGCGATTTTTCCGGCAGACCCGGAGAGGTTTTGCCAAATCTTTAGTGACTGTCTCTAACTTGCTGATGATGCCGGGACGCCCGGCTACTGGACGCCGACCGATGACAAGACAAAGACGAAGACGCATCATCCGCACGCGACGAACGGCAACCGGCCTTGTGCTGGCCGGTGCGATATCGTTTCTGGCGGGAATGACGGACGCGACGGGGCTCGCCCTGACCGGGGACTTCGTGTCCTTCATGACCGGCAACACGACGCGGGCGGCCTTGGCGCTTGGCGATGGCAACCTGCATCATGCGGCCGTTCTTCTCTCGGCGATCTTCGTCTTCGTGCTCGGAAACGCCGCCGGCATCGTCATTGCCCATTTCGCGGAGCGCCGGATCTTCGTGGTGCTCGCATGCGTCAGCACCGCCTTGGCGCTTGCATCGTTGATGACGGCTGACAGCCTGACGATGCCGCGCTTCTACCTGATCGTCGCTTCCATGGGCATGGTGAATGCCGCCGTCGAGCACATCGAAGGGCTGCCGATCGGGTTGACCTATGTGACCGGTGCTCTGTCGCGGTTCGGGCGCGGTATCGGGCGCTGGATCCTCGGCGACCGTCGCCTCGACTGGACGATCCAGATCGTTCCATGGATCGGCATGCTGGCGGGTGCGATCGTCGGCGCGCTGCTGGCGCATATCGCCGGTGCCGGAGCGCTCTGGCTCATCTCCGTTTTTGCCATGCTGGTGGCGCTGGGCGCTCTTCTCATTCCAAAGCCGCTGCAGCGCCGTTTCAATCAGGGCGCCCAGCCGCGTCCGGCACCGCGCATCAGATGATCGTCGCATTGTTGGTCAACAGAATCAGCTAGAAGACATGGAAACGATTGAAGGAGTTCGTTCTTGTTCCTCTTTTCGAAGCTTGTCTGGGTTTTCGGTCAGCCGCTGTCGCTGGCCTTCCTGTTCGTCCTGCTTGCGGTGTTTTGCGGATTGATCCGCTGGCGAGGCATCAGCCTGCTGTCGTCAACGCTGGCATGCCTGATCCTCTTCGCGACGCTGTACACAACTGTCGGCAACTACCTGCTGCAGGGACTTGAGGATCGTTTTCCAAAACCGCAGGATCCGCAGAGCCTGCAATGCATGATCGTGCTCGGCGGCGCCTTTGAAAACGAGGTCAATACCGCCCGGCACGGCATCGAGTTCAACGCCGGCGGCGACCGCTTCATCGAGGCGCTGCGGCTGGCGCAGAAATATCCGCAGGCGCGCATCCTCATCTCTGGCGGTGACGGCTCGATGTCGGGCGTCTACGAGGGCGATGCGGTGATATCGGCACGTTTCTTCCCGCTGTTCGGCGTTGCCAGGGAACGGCTGGTCGAGGAAACGACGTCGCGCACGACCTTCGAGAACGCCATGAACACAAAGGCGCTTCTCACGAGCCAGGGTCTGTCGAACTGCCTGCTGATAACCTCGGGCTTCCACATGCCGCGTTCTGTCGGCATCTTCCGCAAGCTCGGGATCGACGTGGTGCCCTGGCCGACGGACTACCGGACGGACGGACGCGAGGGGCTGGGGCTCGACTTCACGCAGCCCGGACGGAATTCGCAAAACCTTGCGACGGCAGTGCGGGAATGGTTCGGGCTCGTCGGCTATTATTTCGCCGGCCGCACGTCCGCGATCTATCCCGGCTGAGCGAGGCTACTTTCTGGAAATTGTGACAAACTTCGTGCCGCGCACGCGCGCCGTCACGGTGCAGGGTTCCTTTTGCCTGTCCGCATCGGGCCGATCACAGAAGCGCGGGTGCATTTTCATGGCCAGGACCATGTTGCCGAAGCGCTGGACGAAATCGTAGCCGTAGATCTGTGCCGTCGCGATCATGAAGTAGCCGCCTTCGGCCACCTGGAGATAGAAATTATAGGTGCAGCCGTCGTCGTTGCACTGTGGACCCTTCTCGCCGTCGCAAGTGAGTTCACCCTCGTTGACGACCGCATCGATCAGTCCGTCATTGTTGATGTCCTGACGGATGATGTAGCCGTCGGAGAACTCCGCCTTGGTGCATTGCTCCTGAAAATGCTTCTTCTCGTAGATCTCCGGGTCGGAGATCAGCGACTGCTGGGCGAAGGCCGCAACGGGGACCACGAGGAAAGCGACAAGGTTGAGGGCGATCAGGAGCGTTTTCACGGGTTTCTCTTTTGGTCGGATAAGGACGCTGTTGGTCAGACACGTTGCCTGACCCGGCTTGCGCCGCCCTTGCCACCATGATTCACTCATCCGAAATATTCAGCCGGCCCTGGAGGACTGATGTCGCCTTTCGTCTACCTGGACTATGCCGGCGTTGCGCTATTTGCGGCCACGGGTGCGCTGGCGGCGTCCCGCAAGCAGCTCGATCTGATCGGCTTCCTGTTTTTCGCGATCGTCACCGGCGCCGGCGGCGGCACGGTGCGCGACATCGTTCTCGGCCGCGTGCCGGTCTTCTGGGTTCTCAATCCCACTTATGTTCTGGTCTGCTGCGCCGTCGGTATCGTCGTCTTCTTCACCGCGCACCTGGTCGAGTCACGCTATCGGCTGCTGATCTGGCTCGATGCCGTGGGCCTTTCGGCATATTGCGTCATGGGGGCCGCCAAGGGGCTTGCGGCAACAGGTTCACCGACGATCGCGATCGTTACCGGCACGCTGACGGCGACCTTCGGCGGCATTCTGCGCGACTTGCTTGCCAACGAGCCATCGGTGCTGCTGCGGCCCGAGATCTACATAACCGCGGCGCTGGTCGGCGCCGGGATCTTCACGGCCGCAAACGCGCTCGATCTGCCGCTATACTCGGCCTCGGCCGTCGGCGTACTTGCCGCGTTTGCAGTGCGCGGCGGCGCGCTCTATTTCGGTTGGACGTTTCCGACCTACAAGGCCAAGCCCGGCCGTCATCCCGACGACGTGATGTAGGATCAGCGCCGCTTGGGACGTAGGCGGATGATCACATCGACATGCGCGATTTCGAGACCCTCGGGAGGCTCTGGCAGGTTGCCGATGGTCAGGTTGCTGACCGGAATATCGAGAACGTCATTTGCGCCCTCGACAAAGAAATGGTGATGGTCGGAAACGTTGGTGTCGAAATACGTCCTGGCGCTCTCGACGGCAAGAACGCGGATCATGCCTGCCTCGGTGAATTGATGCAGCGTGTTGTAGACGGTTGCCAGCGACACCGGCACACCGGCTTCCACGGCCTCCTCGTGCAGTTCCTCGACGGTCAGATGCCGATCGCCCTTGGCAAACAGCAGGTCGCCCAGCGCGACACGCTGACGCGTCGGCCGCAGGCCAGCGCCACGCAGCCTTGCTTCTATGGTAAGCTGGGCTTCAGCCGCCATCCGACAAACTCCAGTTAATCTAGCGTCACGCAATCAGGTTTCCTAAGCCATATAACTTTTGCGCAAAAGCCTTTCAATAGTTTCAATGGGGACAACAGGTGCGAAAAGGCCGCGAAATCGGGGTTTTGGCGTAATTAACTCTGGTCGCGGCCTTGGCCTTCCTGTATTCGACCACCAAATAGGGCGCACAGGCGGTCTTCGTCGGTGGGTGGAGCTCAGCCATGCTTGTGCTTCATTTTCTGCTGAACTTGGACTAAACGTTCACATCCATCGGCATAGTTGCGGGGGGAATTAGAGTTTTCATGGCGACGAAACAATCCAGCTTCAACTACGAGGAAATCCTGGCCTGCGGCCGCGGCGAGCTGTTTGGCCCGGGCAATGCGCAGCTACCCCTCCCACCGATGCTGATGGTCCACCGCATTACAGACATCTGCGAAACGGGCGGCAGCTTCGACAAGGGTTATATTCGCGCCGAGTATGACGTGAAGCCTGACGACTGGTATTTTCCCTGCCACTTCGCCGGCAACCCGATCATGCCCGGCTGCCTTGGCCTCGACGGCATGTGGCAGTTGACCGGCTTCTTCCTGGGCTGGCTGGGCGAACAGGGGCGCGGCATGGCCCTTTCGACAGGGGAAGTGAAGTTCAAGGGCATGATTCGCCCGACGACGAAGCTCCTTGAGTATGGCATCGATTTCAAGCGTGTCATGCGCGGTCGCCTCGTGCTTGGCACGGCCGACGGCTGGCTCAAGGCCGACGGCGAGGTTATCTATCAGGCGAGCGACCTACGCGTAGGACTGTCGAAGGACAAAGCAGCCTGATTACGCCGGGCGCATCCGCCTGGCTTTCCAAGTTAGAAAAAACGAAAAGGTCGAAGCACATGAGACGGGTAGTTGTCACGGGTCTGGGCGTTGTTTCCTCGATCGGCAATGATGCCGCCGAGGTTACCGCCTCGCTACGCGATGCCAAGTCCGGCATTTCCTTCTCCAACGATTTTGCCGAACACGGCTTCAAGTGCCAGGTATGGGGGAGCCCGACACTCGACCCGACCGATCTGGTCGATCGCCGCGCCATGCGCTTCCTTTCGCAAGGCGGCGCCTGGAATCATGTGGCCATGAAGCAGGCGATCGCCGATTCCGGTCTGGAAGAAAGCGATATCAGCAACAACGAACGCACCGGCATCATCATGGGTTCGGGCGGCCCGTCGACGCGCACGCTCATTGAAGCCGCCGAGATCACCATCAAGAACAACAGCCCGAAGCGCATCGGCCCGTTTGCCGTGCCGAAGGCGATGTCTTCGACAGCGTCGGCGACCCTCGCGACCTGGTTCAAGATCCACGGCGTCAACTACTCGATCTCGTCAGCCTGCTCGACGTCCGCACATTGCATCGGCAATGCCGCTGAAATGATCCAGTGGGGCAAGCAGGACATCATGTTCGCCGGCGGCCACGAAGATCTCGACTGGACCATGTCGAACCTTTTCGATGCGATGGGCGCGATGTCCTCCAAATACAACGATACGCCGGCGACGGCCTCACGCGCCTACGACGTCAGCCGCGACGGCTTCGTCATCGCTGGTGGCGCCGGCGTTCTCGTTCTCGAAGAACTCGAGCATGCCAAGGCACGCGGCGCCAAGATCTACGCCGAAATCGTCGGCTACGGCGCAACCTCCGATGGCTACGACATGGTCGCACCATCGGGAGAAGGCGCGATCCGCTGCATGCGCCAGGCGCTCGCCACCGTTAAGGGCGACGTCGACTACGTCAACACGCACGGCACCTCGACGCCGGTCGGCGACAGCAAGGAAATCGGGGCCATCCGCGAGGTCTTCGGCGACAAAATTCCGCACATCCAGTCGACCAAGTCGCTGACCGGTCATTCGCTGGGTGCAGCCGGCGTGCAGGAATCGATCTACTCGCTGCTGATGATGCAGGCCGGCTTCATCGGCGAAAGCGCACATATCGCCGAACTCGACCCAGAGTTCGACGGCGTGCCGATCGTTCGCAAGCGCATCGATGACGCCAGGATCGACATTGCCCTCTCCAACTCCTTCGGCTTCGGCGGCACCAACGCCACGCTCGTCTTCCAGCGCTTTAACGGATAATAAAATGACGGGAATCATGCAGGGTAAGCGCGGCCTCATCATGGGCGTAGCGAACAATCATTCTATCGCCTGGGGGATTTCGAAGGCACTTGCGGCGCAGGGCGCCGAGCTCGCCTTTACCTTTCAGGGCGATGCGTTGGGCAAGCGCGTCAAGCCGCTTGCCGCAGAAGTGGGTTCCGATTTCGTGCTGCCCTGCGATGTCGAGGACCTCGCATCCGTTGATGGCGTCATAGACGCCATCAAGGAACGCTGGGGCAAGCTCGACTTCATCGTTCACGCCATCGGCTTTTCCGACAAGAACGAGCTGAAGGGCCTCTATGCCGACACCACGCGCGACAACTTCAGCCGCACGATGGTGATCTCCTGTTTTTCCTTCACCGAGATCGCCAAGCGCTGTGCGCCGCTGATGAACGACGGCGGGTCGATGCTGACGCTGACCTACAACGGCTCGACGCGCGTGATCCCKAACTACAACGTCATGGGCGTCGCCAAGGCCGCCCTCGAAGCGTCCGTGCGCTACCTCGCTGCCGACTACGGCCCGCAGGGCATTCGCGTCAACGCGATCTCGGCAGGTCCGATCCGGACGCTCGCCGGTGCCGGCATTTCGGACGCGCGCGCCATTCTCTCGTGGAACCAGCGCAATTCGCCGATGCGCAAGACCGTGACGATCGATCACGTCGGCAGCTCGGCGCTGTATCTGCTCTCCGATCTTTCGGCCGGCGTCACAGGCGAGATCCATTTCGTCGACGCAGGCTACAACATCACGTCGATGCCGGCGCTAGAGACGCTGCGCAAGGCAGACGTCGAGTAAGCGACCAGCTAATGGAGCCATAAAGGCCATGCGCAATATGTTGCGCATGGCCTTTTTGCTTCCTTCAATGCGTATTCTGTTTCATCGGCTGCGGAGCGGCCGATGGGCCCCGCGTGGCGTTCATCGAAGACACGACGCGAACGGTTCGCGCCAACGTCACCTTCGACCAGGGCATGCTGGATGCGATTGACGTGGCCGCAAAGGAACCTGGCCTGACGCGCTCCTCAGGTGCGCTGCTCGCCAGGAAATCGAAGCTGCCTGAGCGACTACTTCTTCGCCCAGAGCACCTTGAAGCGGGCGTTGCGGCAGGTTTCGCCGCTTTCCTTGAAGTTTGCCGCCAGCACAGGTTCATACGGCAGGCCGCGGTTTGCCACGAGCAGCAGGCGACCGCCGCCACGCAGCGACGATGCGGCCGTCTTGATCATTGCCTGACCGAGCGAAGGCTCGGCGGCGTGGCCTTCGTGGAAGGGCGGGTTCATGATGATGAGGTCGTACTTGTCCTTGACCGGCTCGGCGGCCAGATCGTGCCAGAAGAAGCGTGCAGGCGCCTTCGGGGAGTTCTCGGCCAGATTGGCCATGGCGGCCTCCAGGGCGGCGTGGTTGGCCTCGTAGAGGTCCAGACGGCCCACGCCAGGCGACCGTGCGGCCAGCTCGACCGAGAGGTAGCCCCAGCCGGCACCGAAATCGGCCACGTCGCCGGTGAAATCGACAGGTAGGCGCGAGGCGAGCAGTTCCGAACCGTCATCGATGCGGTCATGCGAGAACATGCCGGCCGACGCCACGAAGCGGCCATCGACACGCACCGGCGGCTTGGCGAATTTGGAAATGATCTCCCCGGCATCGGCGGGCGCTCCGAACCAGAAAGCAACGCCGTGATATTTCGGCATGTGCTCGATCGAAAGGCCGAAGGCTTCCATGCGCTTGCGCAGCGGCTGGATGCCGTCTTCCTTGCCGCCGGCGATCACGACAAGACCACCGATCTTTACGCGGCCGAGTGCCGTGGCAATGTTTGCCTCGTTCTCGCCCTTGTGCTTGTTGCAGAGCACGAGAACCGCGTCGTAGTCCTCACCGTCGATCTCTGGCGTCGTTTCGATCCGTTGGGAGAGCAACTGCCGGTAAAGCGGCCGGAAGCCCTGGACGGCGCTCAGGGAGGCAGCAAAGCTCTCCGGCAGGGCAAAGCCCGCCTCGGCGCCGAGGAACAGCACGCGCTCGCCCTCGCCGGGCGCCTCGACGGTGCCGCTTACAAAGGGATGGAACAGGGTCTTCAGCGTGTCGCGGCTCATGGTCTCGTCTCGTTCTCGGATACAAAAAGGGCGCGGAAACTATCCCGCGCCCATGAAGTCTGGGGAAGGCGCAGCTTATTCGGCTGCTTCTTCCTTCTTCTTGTCGGCAGGGATTTCCTGGCCGGTTGCCTGGTCGACAACCTTCATCGACAGGCGGACCTTGCCACGCTCGTCGAAGCCGAGGAGCTTGACCCAAACCTTTTGGCCTTCCTTGACGACGTCCTGCGTCTTGGCAACGCGCTCGGAAGCAAGCTGCGAGATGTGGACCAGGCCGTCGCGGGCGCCGAAGAAGTTGACGAAAGCGCCGAAGTCGGCGGTCTTGACGACCGTGCCTTCGTAGATCTGGTTGATCTCAGGCTCGGCAACGATCGAGTGGATCCACTTGCGGGCTGCTTCGATTTCCTTGCCGGAAGAAGAAGCGATCTTGACCGTGCCATCGTCTTCGATGTTGATCTTCGCGCCGGTCTTTTCGACGATTTCGCGAATGACCTTGCCGCCGGAGCCGATGACTTCGCGGATCTTGTCGACCGGGATGTTCATGACTTCGATGCGCGGAGCGAATTCGCCGAGCTGGCCACGGCTTTCGGTGATGGCGTTGGCCATCTCGCCGAGGATGTGCTTGCGACCGCCCTGGGCCTGGCTGAGGGCGACCTTCATGATCTCCTCGGTGATGCCGGCGATCTTGATGTCCATCTGCAGCGATGTGATGCCGTCAGCGGTACCTGCAACCTTGAAGTCCATGTCGCCGAGGTGGTCTTCGTCACCGAGAATGTCGGAGAGGACCGCAAAGCGATCGCCCTCGAGGATCAGACCCATGGCAATACCGGCAACCGGCTTGGCAAGCGGAACGCCGGCGTCCATCAGAGCGAGCGAGGTGCCGCAAACGGTGGCCATCGAGGACGAGCCGTTCGACTCGGTGATCTCGGAGACGACGCGCAGCGTGTAAGGGAACTGCTCGGCGGTCGGCAGCATCGGGCGGATAGCGCGCCATGCGAGCTTGCCGTGGCCGATTTCGCGACGGCCCGGGGAACCCATGCGGCCGGTTTCGCCAACCGAGTAGGGAGGGAAGTTGTAATGGAGCAGGAAGCGCTCCTTGTACATGCCCGTCAGGCTGTCGACGTACTGCTCGTCTTCGCCGGTGCCGAGGGTGGCAACAACGATCGCCTGCGTCTCACCGCGGGTGAAGAGCGCCGAACCGTGGGTGCGCGGCAGGAGGCCGACTTCCGAGACGATCGGACGAACGGTTTCGAGATCGCGACCGTCGATGCGGCTCTTGGTGTCGAGGATGTTCCAGCGAACGATCTTCGCCTGCAGGTGCTTGAACACAGCGCCGATAACTTCGGGGGTGTACTTCGGCTCGACGCCTTCGGGGAAGAAGTGAGCCTTGACCTTTGCCTTGACGGCGTCGACGGCTGCGTAGCGATCAGCCTTCTGGGTGATCTTGTAGCCTTCGCGCAGTTCGGCTTCGAAATGCTTGAGCATTTCGGCTTCAAGCTCGGAATGGTCTTCCGGCTGGAAGTCGCGGGGCTCCTTGGCGGCAACTTCAGCGAGCTTGATGATCGCGTCGAGAACCGGCTGGAAACCGCGATGACCGAACATCACAGCGCCGAGCATGACTTCTTCGTTCAGTTCCTTGGCTTCGGATTCAACCATCAGAACGGCGTCGTGCGTGCCTGCGACAACGAGGTCGAGGATCGACTCTTCCATCTCGTCGAGGTGCGGGTTGAGGACGTATTCGCCGTTGATGTAGCCGACGCGCGCGCCGCCGACCGGGCCCATGAAGGGAACGCCAGAGAGCGTCAGCGCAGCAGACGCTGCAACCATCGACAAGACGTCGGGATCGTTTTCAAGATCGTGCTGAATGACTGTGACAACGACCTGCGTGTCGTTCTTGTAGCCTTCCGGGAACAGCGGGCGGATCGGGCGATCGATCAGACGCGAAACCAGCGTTTCCTTTTCAGACGGGCGACCTTCGCGCTTGAAGTAGCCGCCGGGGATCTTGCCGGCTGCGTAGGTCTTTTCCTGGTAGTTGACGGTCAGCGGGAAGAAGTCCTGGCCCGGCTTCGGCGCCTTGGCGGAAACGACGGTGGCGAGAACCACTGTTTCGCCGTAGGTCGCGAGAACGGCGCCGTCAGCCTGACGGGCGATCTTGCCGGTTTCGAGCTTCAGCGGGCGGCCTGCCCACTCGATTTCCACGGTATGGGTATCAAACATATGTCTTGTCCTTCAATGCGGGAGCACGCGCCGCAATCCATCGGACACAGCGCACAGTCGACCGCAATCAATGATGACACATCATGGGCAAGACAACGGGAGGCTTTTCATCGATGGCTTCGGAGAGAAGCCAGGCCAACGCTACTGAAGCCTTGGCCGAAAGCATCCGGCAATCCTGCCCCATGACAGGTCAACGGTTGGTTTGGCAGATCCGGCCCATCCGGGTCCGCCGTGCAGTTCTACCGCACTTGATATAGCGCGCGGCGGCAAAATTTCACCGGGAACCAGGCTCCCGAAAAGCATCCGGCGGGCGCCCATAAGGAGCGCCCGCCGGAAAATGATTAGCGGCGAATACCCAGGCTGGTGATCAGCTTGGTGTAGCGGCCTTCGTTCTTCTTCTTGAGGTAGTCAAGAAGCGAGCGGCGGCTTGAAACCATCGTCAGCAGACCACGGCGGGAATGGTTATCCTTCTTGTGGTCCTTGAAGTGGCCGGTCAGGTTGTTGATACGCTCGGTCAGGATCGCGACCTGAACTTCCGGAGAACCGGTGTCGCCTTCGAACGTTGCGTATTCCTTGATCAGAGCCGTCTTGCGCTCAGCAGTAACCGACATCGTATGTTCCTTTCGATGAGAGGAGATAGGTCGCCAAAAGCCGGGATGTCGTCCAGCTTTGGCCGCGAATGCACTCAGGCCGTGCCTGATGCTGGCGCTGCCTATAAACCATTCAGACAGCAAAGGGAAGAGGCATGCCTGGGCGCGCCTCCTGCGGCGGTTTTGTCAACCGAAGACGCGCTTGGGGCGGAACTCGCCCTGGCCGATTTCGCCGATCGCGACGAGCTTGCCGCGTGCCGTGGCATAGGCCTCGCTTTCGTCAACCGGGGCGTCTCGGCCGCGGACGAGAATGGGGTTGCCCATCTTCAGGCGATGCGCCTGATCGTCATTGACCACAAGATGCGGCAATGCAGAGAGTGCCTCGCTGGTTTCGATCAGCAGGGCGTCGAGCGCCGCCAGGCGCTCGTCCATGTCCTCGATTTCCTCAAGCGCGACCAGGTCTGCCAAGGGTATCATGCTCTCTTCTGCAAAGGGTGCGACGAAGGTGCGACGCAGACCGGAAACATGGCCGTAGCAGCCAAACTCGCGGCCGAAATCGCGTGCCAGCGCACGCACATAGGTACCCTTGCCGCACTCGACTTCGAAATGCGCGGTGTCGGCGTCCGGGCAGCCGAGCAGCGTCAGGCGGAAAATCTCCACCTCGCGGGACGGAATCTCCACGGTCTCACCTTCGCGCGCCAGATCGTAGGCGCGCTCGCCTGATATCTTGATGGCGGAGAACTGTGGCGGCACCTGATTGATCACGCCCGTATAGCTCGGCAGGAGATCGCGGATCTCGTGCTCCGTCGGGCGCGTGTCGGAGCTCTTAGTCACATCGCCCTCGAGGTCGTCGGTCGCACGCTCTTCACCCCAAGTCACGGTGAATTCGTAGACCTTGCGACCATCCATCACATAGGGAACTGTCTTCGTCGCATCGCCAAGCGCAATCGGCAGCATGCCTGAGGCGAGAGGATCGAGCGTGCCGGCATGGCCGCACTTCTGGGCCTTGAACAGCCATTTGATCTTGGAAACGGCTTCCGTCGAGCCGAAGTCAACAGGCTTGTCAAGGATAAGCCAGCCCGAGATCGGACGGCCTTTGGGCTTGCGTGGTTTGGACATCAGTCTCTTCTACTATTGTTCTTCGGTATCGCCACCATCGAGATCACGCAGGACCTCGGGCGAGCGCAGCAACTCGTCGATCTTCTTGTAGTTGTCGAAGCTCGTATCGTCGCGGAAACGGACTTCCGGCATGTATTTCATCTGCCGGAGCTGCGGGCCGAGACGGCCACGAATGTATTTGGCGTGACGGTTCAGCGCAGTGATGATCGCGTCATGGTCGGCCACGCCGAGCGGTGTGACGAAAGCCGTCGCGACCTTCAGATCCGTCGACATGCGGACTTCGGAAATGGAAATGACGGTCTTTTCGATCAGGTCATCGCGCACTTCGCCGCGCTGAAGAACCTGAGTTATCGCGGCGCGCACCTGCTCGCCGACGCGCAGCATGCGCTGCGTTTGCGCGGAGGTAGGTTTTGTTGCCATTGTTCTTTGCCTCAAAAGGTTCGGGCGCCGGCCTCATACGATCCGGCGCCCGTCCACAGTTCTAGTCTCGCACGATTAGAGTGTGCGGGTGATATGCTCGACGCGGAAGCATTCGATCGTGTCGCCTGCACGGATGTCTTCGTAGTTTTCGAAGGCCATGCCGCATTCCTGACCGACCGGAACTTCCGATACTTCGTCCTTGAAGCGCTTGAGCGTCTTGAGCTTGCCTTCGTGGATGACGACGTTGTCGCGCACCAGGCGGACGCCTGCACCACGTTCGACCTTGCCCTCGACGACACGGCAACCTGCGACCTTGCCGACCTTGGTGATGTTGAACACCTCGAGGATCTCGGCATTGCCGAGGAACGTTTCGCGACGCTCCGGAGAGAGCAGACCCGACATCGCCGCCTTAACGTCATCGACGAGGTCGTAGATGATGTTGTAGTAGCGGATCTCGATGCCCTGGCGGTCGGCAAACGTACGGGCCTGTGCGTTGGCACGGACATTGAAGCCGATGATCGCAGCGTTCGACGCTTCGGCCAGCGAGACGTCGGACTCGGTGATACCGCCGGCACCCGAATGTACGATGCGGGCGCGCACTTCGTCCGTGCCGAGCTTGTCGAGCGCGCCGGCGATGGCTTCGATAGAGCCCTGCACGTCGCCCTTGATGACCAGCGGGAATTCCTTCACGCCTGCGGTCTGCAGCTGCGTCATCATCTGTTCAAGCGAACCGCGCTGGCCAGACAGGCGGGCAGCCGCCTTGTCGCGGGCGAGACGCTGACGATACTCCGAGATTTCACGGGCGCGGCTCTCGTTTTCGACCACAGCGAATTTGTCGCCGGCAGCCGGCGTACCGGAAAGACCGAGAACCTCGACCGGAGTGGCCGGGCTTGCTTCCTTCACATGATCGCCCTTGTCGGTGACGAGGGCGCGGACACGGCCCCAGACGTCGCCGGCGACGATGATCTGACCTGGGCGCAGCGTACCGTTCTGCACGAGAACGGTGGCAACCGCACCGCGACCGCGGTCGAGCTGGGCTTCGATGACCGTGCCTTCCGCCGTGCGGTTCGGATTGGCCTTGAGGTCCAGAATTTCGGCCTGCAGCAGGACGGCTTCGAGAAGCCTGTCCAGATTGAGCCCGGTCTTGGCCGAAACCTCGACGTCGAGCACTTCACCGCCCATGGATTCCACGAAGACTTCGTGCTGCAGCAGCTGGTTGCGAACCTTCTGCGGATCAGCCTCGTGCTTGTCGACCTTGTTGATCGCAACGATGATCGGTACACCGGCCGCCTTGGCGTGGTTGATCGATTCAATCGTCTGCGGCATGACGCTGTCGTCGGCCGCAACCACCAGGATGGCGATGTCGGTTGCCTGGGCACCGCGAGCACGCATGGCCGTGAAGGCGGCGTGACCGGGGGTGTCGATGAAGGTGATCTTCTGGCCGTTCTGTTCGACCTGATAGGCACCGATGTGCTGGGTGATGCCGCCGGCTTCGCCCGACACGACGCTGGTCTTGCGAATGGCGTCGAGCAGCGAGGTCTTGCCGTGGTCGACGTGACCCATGATGGTGACCACGGGTGGACGCGAAACGAGCTCGCCTGCTTGGTCGGCAACGTTGAAGATGCCGAGTTCGACGTCGGATTCAGAGACGCGCTTGACTGTGTGGCCGAATTCGCCGGCGATGAGTTCGGCAAGGTCGGCGTCGATGACGTCGCCCGGCTTCATCATCTGGCCTTCCTTCATCAGGTACTTGATGACGTCGACGGCGCGTTCGGACATGCGCTGCGACAGTTCCTGAATGGTGATGGTCTCAGGCAGGATGACTTCGCGAACAACCTTTTCGCGGGTTTCCTGCATCTGGCTGCGGCGGAACTTTTCCTGGCGGCGGCGCATGGCGGCCATCGAGCGACCACGTGCAGTACCATCGTCGTCGACGCCGGCAGTGCCGATCGTCAGCTTGCCGCGGCGACGTTCGTCTTCCGTCTTCGGACGCGTGGTGACAGGCTTTGCCGGTTCGGGGCGCACGACGCGGCCACGAGCCGGGGCACCGCGGGGAGCGGCACGATCTTCGGTCTCGTTTTCACGGCGACCGCGAACTGCCGGGGCAGCAGCGCCACCGGGAGCCGGACGTGCCTGCGACGGCGATGCCGCGTCAGGGCGGCGAACGGCCGGCGCTGCCGACTGGACGCGCGGCGCTGCCGGACTGGCTTCGGCGGCAGCAGGGGCTGCAGGGGCGGGAGCCGCAGCGGCTTCAGCGGCCCGTACTGCCTCTTCGGCGGCCCGGACCTTCGCTTCTTCCGCTTCGGCGGCCTGGCGAACGATTTCTTCGGCGGCGCGGCGCTTTTCTTCCTCGGCACGGCGCACGGCGTCTTCCGCATCACGGACCTGCGCCATGGCAAGCGCGCGGCGACGTGCATCCATTTCTTCCGGCGACAGGTGGTTCAAAACCACCGGACGCGGGCGATCCTGCTGGCGGGGCGACTGCGATGAGGGCTGCTGCGGACGCTGCGACTGACCACCCGGCTGATGAATGCGCGGCTGGGGGGCCTGCGGAGCCCGAGCCTGAACAGGCGCTGGAGCCGGCGCTGGCGCAGGTTCAGCGGCGCGAACAGGAGTTACCGGTGCGGCTGGCGTAATCGGGCGTTCGTCTTCAGGACGCATCGGACGCCGCTTGCGGGTCTCGACAACGACCGCCTTGGTGCGACCGCGACCCATATCCTGGCGCACGGTGCCCTGGCTCATCCCCGACGGTTTCAGGGTCAGAGTCTTCTTGCCCGCGCCGCCCAGTGTCTTGTCGTCATTGCTATCGGTCATTCGTTCCCGTTCCTTCGGACAGGGAGCGATGACGTCATCAGGCCCTGTCAATCAAATACTGTCGATCAATGATCTTGGGACCGGACAAAGCCGGTGACCGCATCATTGTTTTTGCCGGCCAGCGCCGCCCGCTGCCCGGGACTGACCGCCATTGCGGTACTGTTCGAGCATCTTTGCGCGCTTCACTACACCCTCACCCGCCTGCCCTGCAAGCACTGCAGCATGGATAAAAGCGTTCTGGCCCATCAGGCCTTCCATTTCGCTCTCCGAGAAGAGGCGGTAGGAAGGTATTTCCTCCTCGGTCTCCATTCCGAGGTGCCAGGCCTTGCGGGCCTGGTCGATTTTTCTCACGCCGTCGGCTGCGGCGTCCGTCGAATGGAACACCGCGATGGCGGCGCCACTCCTGACCGCGGCATCCACCTTCGCGGACCCGCTGACGAACTGACCGGCCTTGCGGGCCATGTTCATCATCTGCATCAGCTGCTGCATCAGCAGCTTTTCGACCGTCTCGCCGAGATCGGCCGCCACCTTCACATCCGCCTTCAACGCCCGTGCAAAGAGCTTCTTCGCCACGGCCTTGTCGACCAGCGAACGATCGATCTTTACCCAGCAGCCGCGTCCGGGAAGCTGTCGCTTCAGATCGGCGACCACCGTCCCATCGGGAGCTGCAACGAAGCGGATCAACTCATCAGGCGATCCACTTTCGCGCGTCACGATGCACATGCGACCATTCACGTCATATCCTGCAAGATCGTCGTCCTCAGGAGAAACGGTCGGCTCACGCGCAGACATTAAACTTCCTGCTCGGCCTCGGGAGCTTCTTCAGCTTCCGCTTCCTTTACCAGGTCTTCCTCGGTGATCCAGCCAACTGCGAGGCGTGCCTGGACAACCATCTGTTCCGCTTCGACGCGTGACACGTCGAACTTCGAGAACAGACCCTCGAACTTCTTGGTTTCGCCGTTCTTGCGCTCGCTCCAGCCGACCAGATCGTCAGCGGCGCAACCGGCGAAGTCCTCGATCGTCTTGATGCCGTCTTCGCCAAGAGCAACCATCATCTGGGCTGTCATGCCGTCGATCTGGCGCAGCTCGTCTTCGACGCCGAGTGCCTTGCGCTTGTCGTCCATTTCGGCTTCCAGGCGCTCCAGATATTCGCGGGCGCGCTGCTGGATTTCCTGTGCAGTCTCTTCGTCAAAGCCATCGATCGAGGCAATTTCGTCGAGATCGACGTAAGCGAGTTCTTCGACGGCTGCGAAACCTTCGGAGGCCAGAACCTGGCCGACCATTTCGTCAACGTCGAGCGAATCCATGAACAGGTTGGTGCGCTCGTTGAATTCCTTCTGGCGGCGCTCGGACTCTTCGGCTTCCGTCATGATGTCGATGTCCCAGCCGGTCAGCTGCGACGCGAGACGAACGTTCTGGCCGCGGCGACCGATGGCCAGCGACAGCTGCTCGTCAGGAACCACGACTTCGATGCGCTCTGCGTCCTCGTCGAGAACGACCTTGGCGACTTCAGCCGGCTGCAGGGCGTTGACGACGAAGGTCGCCGGATCCTGCGACCACGGAATGATGTCGATCTTTTCGCCCTGGAGCTCGCCGACGACGGCCTGGACGCGCGAACCGCGCATACCGACGCAGGCACCGACCGGATCGATCGAGCTATCGTTCGAGATCACGGCGATCTTGGCGCGCGAGCCGGGGTCGCGGGCAACCGACTTCACCTGAATGATGCCGTCGTAGATTTCAGGCACTTCCATGGTGAAGAGCTTCACCATGAACTGCGGATGCGTGCGCGACAGGAAGATCTGCGGCCCGCGCTGCTCGCGACGGACGTCATAGACATATGCGCGGACGCGATCGCCATAGCGGACGTTTTCACGCGGGATCATTTCGTCGCGGCGGATGATACCTTCGCCACGGCCGAGGTCGACGATGACGTTGCCGTATTCGACGCGCTTGACGGTACCGTTGACGATTTCCCCGACACGGTCCTTGAATTCGTCGAACTGACGATCACGCTCAGCTTCGCGAACCTTCTGCACGATGACCTGCTTGGCAGACTGGGCTGCGATACGGCCGAAATCCATCGGCGGCAGCGGATCGGCGATGAAGTCGCCAAGGGCGGCGTCCGGGTTGCGGTCGCGAGCCAGTTCCAGCGGGATCTGGGTCGAGTAGTCCTCGGCCTTGTCGACGACTTCGAGCAGGCGCTGCAGGCGGATTTCGCCGGTCTTCGGATTGATGTCGGCGCGGATGTTGGATTCAGTGCCGTAACGCGAACGCGCTGCCTTCTGAATCGCGTCTGCCATTGCGGCAAGCACGATCTCGCGGTCGATGACCTTTTCGCGCGCCACTGCATCTGCGATCTGCAGAAGTTCGAGCCGGTTCGCACTGACTGCCATTGTCTTTTCTCTCCGTCTAGGCTTCCGGGGTTCCCGTCCCTGGAGCCACAAGTTGATCGGTCTATTCTTCGTCTTCCGTTTCGTTCTGGTTCGCGGCCTGTGCCTTCGCCAGCTTGTCGGCGCGCAGCGCATCGCGGATCAGATCGTCGGTCAGAATAAGCTTTGCATCGCTGAGTGCGGTGAAAGGAATTTTAATGTTCTGTTCTTCGCCATCGGCAACCTGGTCACGCTCAAGCGTGAAACCATCCGCATCCGTCTCGAGAATCTTTCCACGGAAGCGTTTGCGATTGCCGATCATGATCGACGTTTCGCACTTCACAAGGTGTCCCTGCCAACGGGTAAAATCGGATTTCCGCACCATGGGACGGTCGATACCCGGCGAGGACACTTCCAGATGATACTCTTTATCGATCGGATCTTCCACATCCAGAACCGGAGAAATGGCCATCGAGACTTCTTCGCAGCCTTCGACGTTCATCGTTCCGTCGTTGCGTTCGGCCATGATCTGCAGCGTCGCGCCGTTCTGGTTCATCATGCGGACGCGGACCAGACGGAAGCCCATGCCGACAAGCACAGGTTCGATAATGTCGGCAAGGCGCTGGTCAAGCCCGGTCTCAGTGATCAGCCGCGGCTCAAGTTGATTGTCTACGTTCGTCGGATCCGACAAGCGGTGCGCTCCTCGCAATTTCATGCATTTCGGATGATCGCGGTAATAAAAAAGAGCGGGTCCTTGCGGCCCACTCTTCATCAGTACGATCAAGATTTGAGAGCCATATAGGCCCGTTTTTACGAAATTGCAAGGTCCATCGCCAAGCCGGCGGCCGAGCGAGCGAATGTGTAGCCAGCATGACCATTCGACATATATTGATTTCGAAGATGCAGGGCAATCGCGCGGGAGGGATCGTGGCCTACAGTTCCACAACATTGGCGCCCCTGCGGCACGAGACCTACCGAACCATCTGGTTTGCCAGCATCGCGTCCAATTTCGGCGGCCTAATCCAGGCTGTGGGTGCCGCCTGGATGATGACGACGATTACCTCGTCTGGCGACATGGTTGCGCTGGTTCAGACTTCGATCGCGCTGCCGATCATGCTGTTCTCGCTCGTATCGGGCGCACTTGCCGACAGCTTCGACCGCCGTCGGGTCATGCTGGCGGCGCAATGCTTCATGCTGGCGGTCTCCGCGCTTCTCAGCATCTGCGCCTATCTCGACTGGCTTTCGCCCTGGCTGCTGCTCTTCTTCACCTTCCTGATCGGCTGCGGCACGGCGCTGAACAACCCATCCTGGCAGGCATCGGTCGGGGACATGGTACCGCGCGCGGACCTGCCTGCAGCCGTGACGCTCAACAGCGTGGGGTTCAACATCACGCGCAGCGTCGGCCCGGCGCTCGGCGGTGTCATCGTGGCGGCCGCCGGGGCCGCAGCCGCCTTTGCGGTCAACACACTGAGTTATTTCGCCTTGATCTATGCCCTGGTGCGCTGGAAGCCTGTCATTGCCGCCTCGACGTTGCCGCGCGAGGCGCTCGCAAGCGCCATCTTTGCCGGACTTCGCTATATCTCGATGTCGCCCAACCTCCAGAAGGTGCTGCTGCGGGGCTTCATCTTCGGCATCGGCGCCAGCTCGGTTCTGGCGCTGCTACCGATCGTGGCGCTGGAGCTCGTTATCGGCGGGCCGCTGACCTACGGCCTGATGCTAGGCTCCTTCGGCATCGGCGCGATCGGCGGGGCGGTGCTGAATGCACGGCTGCGCGAGCAGTTCTCAAGCGAGACGATCGTGCGCCTTTCATTTGCCGGCTTTGCGCTCAGCGCGACCGTCGCCGCCTTGAGCCCGGTCGCCGCGCTGACCTGTGCCGGCTTGGTCATTTCAGGCGGATGCTGGGTGCTTGCGCTGTCGCTCTTCAACACGATCGTGCAACTCTCGACGCCCCGCTGGGTGGTCGGCAGGGCACTGTCGCTCTACCAGACGGTGACGTTCGGCGGTATCGCCGGCGGAAGCTGGCTCTGGGGCATCGCGGCCGATCGCTACGGCGTCGCCGATGCGCTCCTGATTTCCGCAGTCGTCATGCTATCGGGCATCCTCGTTGGCCTGCGCTTTTCCATGCCGGCTTTCGCGTCGCTCAATCTCGATCCGCTGAACCGCTTTACCGAGCCGGAGCTCGGGCTCGACATCACGCCGCGCAGCGGGCCGATCGTCATTCAGGTCGACTATGAAATCGGCGACGACGATCTTCCCGAGTTCCTGATGCTGATGGGCGAGCGCCGGCGCATCCGCATCCGTGACGGCGCCAGGAACTGGGCGCTGATGCGCGACCTGGAAAAACCGGGCAGTTGGACCGAAACCTACCATACGCCCACCTGGGTCGAATATATCAGGCACAACCAGCGCCGAACGCAGGCGGATGCCGAAAACACCGATCGCCTTCGCGCCCTTCACAGAGGCGAGACCACGCCATCCGTACACCGGCTGATCGAGCGGCAGGCTATTCCGCCAAACGACGACGTCTTCTACAAGGCGCCGATCGATCTGCATCACTGAGGCAAATCATGCATAGCTTTCGCGCCGCCCGACGTTGCGACCTCGTTGCCATCATCGAGCTGCTTGCCGACGACGATCTCGGCAAGACGCGGGAGATCGCGTCCGATCCGCCAGATCCGCGCTACATCTTGGCATTTGCCGCCATCGATACCGATCCCAACCAATTGCTGGCGGTTGCCACAGATGACGGCGATCGCGTTCTCGGCTGTCTGCAACTGACCTTTATCCCCGGCCTATCGCGGACGGGAATGTGGCGCGGCCAGATCGAGAGCGTGCGCATCGCCAGGAGCGTCCGCGGTTCTGGCCTCGGATCGCGGTTCATCGAGTGGGCGGTCGAGCGATCCGCCGAGCGCGGCTGCGGCCTGGTGCAGCTGACCTCCGACAAGACCCGTCCGGATTCGATCCGCTTCTACGAGCAGCTCGGCTTCGTTGCGAGCCACGAGGGCCTGAAGCGCAATCTCTGAACCTACTTCAGTTTGCCGATCATCGACGCCTCGGGGTAGCAGGTGGGCTTCATGCCGGTCTTTTCCTGCCACTGGCCAATCGAGCGACGCGTCTTGTAGCCCGGCAGTCCGTCGGTACCGCCGACGTCGTATCCCGTCTTCTCCAGCGCCTTCTGCATGGCGGCGACGTCTGAGCGCAGCATCTTGCCGACGTCGCCCCACATCCCCTGGAAAGCCCCGGAACCATTGGCGATCCGATCTGCGAGATTGCCGATGTAGAGGGCATAGAGGTCGGAATTGTTGTATTCCTTGATCACGTAGAAATTCGGCGTGACGATGAATTCCGGCCCGTCGCGACCGGCCGGGACCAGCATCATGCCGCTTGCCTTCTTCTCATCGGCCGGAAAAGCCTTGCCTGTCACGCGATCGATCCCAAGTGACGCCCAGTGCGAAATCGGCTTGGCAAGATCGGGCCCCTCCTGCGCGCAGGACACCTGCTCGGGGATCGTCACTTCGTAGCCCCAACCGCGACCACGCTGCCAACCCTTGTTGACGAGGAAGTTGGCGATCGAGGCCAGAGTGTCGGGAACCGATGTCCAGATATTGCGATGCCCGTCGCCATCGAAATCGACGGCATATTTGAGGTAGCTGGTCGGCATGAACTGAGGCTGGCCGAGCGCGCCTGCGGACGAACCCTTGAAGCCGGCGGGCGTCACATCGCCACGATCGATGATGTGAAGTGCAGCGATCAACTCGGTGCGGAACATGTCCTTGCGGGTCGACATGAAAGCTTTGGTGGCCAGCACCTCGATCGCCGAGTTCGGGATTTTCGCCGCGCCGAAGCCCGTCTCGCGCCCCCATATCGCAAGCACGATCGAACCCGGCACGCCGTAGGTCTGCTCGATCCTTTTCAGGGTCGAGGCGTATTGCGAGGCAAAGCCGCGTCCTGTCACCGCCAGCCTCTTCAGGCGGTCGTCGTTGAAATAGGGTGCCGGCGAGGAAAACTCGGCCTGCGTCTGTTTCTGCTGCTTTGGCGGCGGGAAACCGGGAGGGGCGAGGTCGGTCAGGTTCCAGTTCAGCTCGACGCCGGCGAACGCGGCCTGAAACGCCTGCTCGGAAATGCCGTTCTTCTCCGCTTGCGGCCAGAGATCGGCCTGCACCCACCTTTCGAACTGTGCCTCGACGTCGGCTTTCGACGCAGAGAAAGCAGGCAGACACGACAGCGTCAGAAACGCCGCGCTCACAACGAAAAGGCGGCCGAAAATCCGTTTGCCCATGCTCTCCCCCTGGAACGTTTCCGCCTTTCTGTGAATCGCGAAAACGCTCTATCTTTTGTTTTTACGCAATTGCGGATGCAAACCGCTACGCACTTTTGCTGGCATTGCTCTAGATTGCCGTTCGTGCTCTCAGCGCCGCCGCCAGCGTGCCTTCGTCGAGATAATCAAGTTCGCCACCGACCGGCACGCCATGCGCCAGTCGCGTGATCTTCACATCCAGTCCGGCAAGCTGATCGGTTATATAGTGTGCTGTCGTCTGACCCTCGACGGTGGCGTTGACGGCGATGATCAGCTCCCGGATGCCGCCAGCAGTCACCCGCTCGATCAGGCCGCGAATGTTCAGGTCGTCCGGCCCGACGCCATCGAGTGGCGAAAGCGTGCCGCCGAGCACATGATAGGCGGCATTGAGCGCCGCGGCGCGCTCCAGCGCCCAAAGGTCTGAGACATCTTCGACGACGATGATGACGGATCGGTCGCGCCGCTCGTCGGTGCAGACCGTGCAGGGATCGACGGTATCGACATTGCCGCAGCAGGAGCAGATCTTGACCTTGTCGTAGGCCTCGCCCATCGCATTCGACAGCGGCCCCAGCAGCTGGTCTTTTTTCTTGATCAGATGCAGGGCAGCTCGGCGCGCGGAGCGCGGGCCGAGGCCCGGCACTTTCGCCAGGAGCTGGATCAGTTTTTCGATTTCGGGGCCGGTGACTCGCTTTGCCATGAGCGGTTATTAGCCCATATGTTGGTAAAACGGAAACATCCAAGGACCCCGGATCGCATGAAAATCCTCGCCGTCTGCATCGGCAATCCCGAAAAGCTGCCGGGCAAGAGCTACAAGACCGGGATCAACAAGCACGCGATAGGCGCCAGCGCGCTTGTTGACGCAGAAGGGCTCGTCGGCGACGCGACCTGCAACAGAAAACATCATGGCGGGGTGGACCAGGCCGTCTATATCGAGGGCTCGATCACCCTCGACTGGTGGTCGGGGCAACTGGGCTACACGATCGCCCCCGGCACCTTCGGCGAAAATCTTGTGATCGAAGGGCTCGACAACAGGGTTGTTGCCGTCGGCGACAGGTTGATAGCCGGCGATCTTGTTCTCGAGGCGACGGCCGCGCGCCTCCCTTGCGCCACCTTTGCCGCCAGAATGGGCGATCCCCAATTCGTCAAGCGGTACGCGCAAGCGGCCCGTCCCGGTGTCTATTGCCGCGTCATCCATGGCGGGATGGCGACGGCTGGAGAGCCTGTCGAACTTCGCCCGTTCAAAGGCGCAAGGGTGACGATGCCGGAGATGATCGCAACCTTTTGCAAGCGGCTGTCTCCCGAGGACCGGATCCGGTATCTCGCCGCCCCGGTCCACTACAAGCTGCGCAACATTCTGGAAGCAGAGCGTTAGCCGAGGCCGGCTTCGAAAGCCGCCAGAGCTGCTCTTCCCTCCGGCCAGTCGCCGAGACCGCTGCTGCCGTTGAGGTGGCCATGGGCACCGGCATCTATGAAGGCGCTGCCCCATTGGTCTGCCCGGGCGCGGGAATAGGTGAGCGAGCCATAGGGATCGTCGCTGCTGGCGATGACCAGCGAGGGAAACGGCAGCGCTGTCGTTGGCGGATTGGAAAAATGCACCGCTTCGACCGGAAAGGCGGCTGACGCCGGGTCGGGAGGCGCAACCAGTAGAGCGCCGGCGGCTGCATGGCTGGTGCGTCCCGCCCAGTATGCGACCAGCAGGCAGGAGAGGCTGTGGGCGACGAGCAGCGGCGCTTCGGCCGATTTTCCGACCTGACGATCCAGCGCTTCGATCCAATCGTCAAGCGCCGGCTCGTCCCAACTCGACGGTGAAAATCGTCGCATGCGCGGCTCGGCCTTTTCCCACCGCGATTGCCAATGGGCCTCGCCGGAACCGCCGATTCCCGGCACGATGATCACCTCTCTCATGGCATTTCCTTTGCTGTTGCCTCGTCCGTAAACTGCATGAGATAGTCGGCGAACGACATAGGAAACCATCGGATAGGCAAGCCATCCGCCGATAGATTAAAGGTAAGTATCAATGGCCGATTTCATTGAGCGGCAGCTGGATCCGACCGACATGCTGATCATCGAGATCATGCAGGCCGACGGCCGAATTTCCGTTTCAGAGCTGGGGCGCAAGGTCGGCCTGTCGCAACCGGCTGCGTCGGAGCGGCTGAAACGACTGGAAGAACGGGGGATCATAGAGGGTTACGGAGCGCGGATCAGTGCCGCAGCGCTTGGCCTCGGGATGATGGCGGTCATTCGGTTGAGGACGACACACGAACATATCCGCGCCTGCCTGAAGCAGTTTTCGGAGATGCCTGAGGTGATCGAGGTATTGCGGCTGACGGGCGAGGACTGCTTTGTTTTGAAGGTTCTGGTCCCGACACCGTCGGCGCTTGAAGTCATCGTCGACAGCATTGCGCGCTATGGCGCGGTGACAACCTCGCTCGTGCTGCGCAGCGAGCCGCCGAAGTCGATTGGGCGAGACTTGTTGCGGCCCGCGCGGGGGCGCTGACGGAACCCAAACGCAGTGCGTTAGCGCATGGCGATGGCAACGGCTGCGCCGGCCATCGTGCCGGCGCTCACGCGATTGGCGATGCGGACAGCGCGGCGGCTCTTCAGGAATGCTCTCGCCTTTGAAGCAAGCAGCGCCCAGCCGAAATCGATCGCAATCAACACCAGCAGCATCGTTGCGACGAGTTCGGCCCAGCCGACGATCGTCACTGCGCCGATGTCGATGATCGACGGCAACAGCGCCATGTAAAACATCATGATCTTCGGATTGCCGAGCGTTACCGTCATGCCGGCGAAGAAAAGCTTCCGTGCGGATTGCGCCTCAGGCAGCGTTTCATGACTGTCCCCCGGCGAGGCAGACCACATTTTCCAGGCAAGATAGAGAAGGTAGCAGACGCCAAGCCATTTTATGGCAACGAAGGCGTAGTGAAAGGTCTCGGCAATCGCGGCAAGACCGGCAACGGCACTGGTCAGCCAAATCGCTTCGCCGAGCCACATGGCGGCGAGAAACGGAAACACATCGCGCGCACCCTTGGAGATCACCCGGGCGACAAGCGCGGCAACGCTCGGACCCGGAGAGCCGGCACCCACGAACAGCGCACAGGCAAAGACGAACAAGGTGGTCAGCGTCATCTGCAATCCTCCCATTGCGAAACTGGAAGGATGCCGTTCGACGGCATCCCCTCTCGATTTTCGAGTGGATCAGAACGGCATCTTGAAGCCGGGCGGGATCGGCAGGCCAGCGGTCAGCGCCTTGGTCTTTTCGGCAGCGGCAGCTTCCGCCTTGTCCTTGGCGTCCTTGTGGGCGGCAACGATCAGGTCTTCGAGGATTTCGACATCGTCTTCCCTGAAGAGCGAAGGATCGATCTTCAGGCTCTGCATCTCGCCCTTGCCGTTGAGGATGACGGTCACAAGTCCGCCGCCGGACTTGCCTTCAGCGTGGAGCTCGGCGATTTCCGCCTGCATCTTCTCCATCTTCGCCTGCATTTCCTTGACTTTGCCCATCATGCCCATGATGTCGCGCATCGTCTTGCTCCTTCTTCGTCACTCAGAATTCTATATCGTCGCCGGGCAGGATGTCGCCGTCTTCGGATTCGGCGGCGGCAGGGGCCTGGACTTCCTCTTCCTCTGGCTCCGGCGCTCTCACGCGTACGTCGATGATCTTGGCGCCCGGGAACTGCGCGAGGATCGCGGCCACGTCAGGGTCCTGCCGCGCGTCGCTTACCTGCTGTTGCTTGGCCTGGGCTTCAGCCTCGACCATGGTCGGCTGGCCGGCGTCGCGGCTGAGACTGACAATCCAGTGAATTCCGGTCCAGTCCTTGAGCTTGACCGCCAGCTCGTTGAGCAGTGTCGGCGGGGCGCCATCCGTCAGGTTCACGTCGAGGCGGCCCGGCTCGACCCGGACCGGGCGGACGAAGGTGCGCACCAGCGCCTTGATCTTCACGTCGCGCTTTTCGGAAGCCAGATTGACGATGTCGCTGATCGAATTGACCGAAACCAGGGGCTTGGGCACCTCGGTCGGCCTGGTCTCGACACGGCCGACGGGCATGTCCTGCGGATCGGGATTGGGGACTGAGCGCAGCACCGCAGTCGAGCCGGAGGGTTGCGGGCGCGGCGTGGCATCGGTTGCTCTGGCCGCGACGCTTGCCTGATAGTTCACCGTAGTGCCATTTCCGCCGCCATTGCCCGAGGGTGCCGTTGGCCGGACACCACCGTTGTTCTCGGAAAATTCAGCCAGACGACGCGCAGCATCTTCAGGTGCAGGAAGGTGCGCGGCATGCGCGAGCCGGATCAGCACCATTTCGGCAGCACCAGCCGGCCGCGAGGAAGCCTCCGCCTCGGGAATTCCCTTCAACAGCATCTGCCAGATGCGCGACAGCGTCGTCACTGCGATGCCTGTTGCGAATTCCGCCGCCTTGGTGCGCTCGATTTCGCTGAGCGAAGGATCGTTTGCGGCGTCGGGCACGTATTTCAGCCGCGTTACCAGATGCGTGAAATCGGCCAGATCGGTGAGAACGGCAACCGGGTTCGCGCCGGCCTCGTACTGGCTCTGGAACTCGCCCAGCGCTGAGGCGACATCGCCTTTGACGACGTGATGGAAGAGATCGACGATACGGGCGCGATCGGCAAGGCCGAGCATTCCGCGGACGGAGTCCGTCAGCACTGCGCCGCCGCCATGGGCGATCGCCTGATCGAGCAGCGAGAGGCCGTCGCGCGCCGAGCCTTCGGCTGCGCGGGCGATCATCGCCAGCGCGTCGGGCTCGGCCTCGATGCCTTCCTTGGACGCAATGGTGGTGAACAGGCCAACGAGATCGGATGCGCTGATGCGGCGCAGATCGAAGCGCTGGCAGCGCGACAGCACCGTGATCGGAACCTTGCGGATTTCGGTGGTGGCAAAAATGAACTTCACATGCTCCGGCGGCTCTTCGAGCGTCTTCAGCAAGCCGTTGAAGGCCTGCGTCGAGAGCATGTGCACTTCGTCGATGATGTACACCTTGTAGCGCGCCGAAACCGGGCGGTAGCGCACCTGCTCAATGATCTCTCTGATATCGTCGATACCGGTATGCGAGGCGGCGTCCATCTCGATGACATCGACATGGCGGCCTTCCATGATCGCCTGGCAGTGTTCGCCGGGGATGCGCAGGTCGATCGTCGGCTTGTCGATCTCGGATGTCTTGTAGTTCAGGGCGCGCGCCAGAATGCGCGCCGTCGTCGTCTTCCCGACCCCGCGAACGCCGGTCAGCATGTAGGCCTGGGCCAAGCGACCGGTCTCGAAGGCGTTGGTCAGCGTCCGGACCATCGGCTCCTGGCCGACCATCAGATCGGTGAAATCCTTGGGGCGGTATTTGCGTGCCAGCACCCGGTATCCGGTGCCCGTCGAGGCGGCATCTTTTGATTGTCGCTCGGTGTCGCTCATCGCCCTGCTTAGCGCCCGGACTGCCCGGGCAAGGATGGAGAGAAGGGTGGGAGGCTGGCACGATGACCCGTGCCGGGCTCGTTAGGGCTGCTTCCTTCCGGACCTGACCCGGTTGGCGAGTGGCTCGTCCACCACCAACCTCCCGGATGCACATATCGGCAATATCGCCATCAAAAGCAAGCCAAGCACAAAAAAAACTGCTAGCCTTTGGAAAACTCTGGAGGAATACCTGTTGGACGTCTTTACGCTCGACCATCGGCTTCAAAGCGACAGCAGGAGTGTCATGCAGACAGGCCTCTGCGACCTCCGGCTGTCGGCGGATGCCCGCTGGCCCTGGCTGATTCTCGTCCCGAGGCGAGCCGATATCACCGAGATTTTCGAGCTGACACCTCTTGATCAGGTGCTTCTGACATTCGAGACCGAGCTGGTCGCTTCAACCCTCAAGACGATCACCGGCGCGACAAAAATCAACGTCGGGGCTCTTGGCAACGTCGTCCGCCAGCTTCATGTTCATGTCATCGCCCGCTTCGAAGGCGATGCCAATTGGCCGGGGCCTGTCTGGGGATTCGGCAAAGCAGAACCTTACGAAGACGGAAAGAGAGATGAATTGATAGAGAAGTTGCGGGAAGCCCTTTCATCATGAGCCGTTCGCTTTTCGATTCGGATGTGCCGCATCCGGAACCCAGCAATCTGACAGCGTTTGCCGCCAATGACCTGATCCGCGATTCCGAGCACCGCGACGAGAGTTCCGTAGACAACGCACTCGCCAAGGAAGGCACGCATATCTTTGCCTTCACCGGCGACAAGCTGGTGCTGAAGCACGATGGTCAGGTGCTCGATCCACTGTTTGCGCGCTACGAGTTGAAGGATCTGCGTCCGAACTGGGACGAAACGATTCTGCTCGGTTATCGCAAGACCGGCGAGCCGCGCCTTGCCGTTCCGGTCGGCGTTTCCGAGGAGGAACTGGCCAGCCAATACAAGCCCGCCGACGGCCGGTCGCTGTTTCGCGACATGCTGGTCGATGACGTCCTGCTCGGAGAATTCGCGCAGGGTGCGAGCCTTATTCGCTGGAACCGGGACAACCGGTTTTGCGGCCGCTGCGGCTCGACGATGGACATCCATATCGGCGGCTACAAGCGCATTTGCACCGCCTGCGAGCACACCATCTTCCCGCGCACCGATCCCGTCGTCATCATGCTGACGATCGACGAGGAGCGCGATCTGTGCATGCTCGGCCGCAGCCCGCATTTCGCGCCGGGTATGTATTCCTGTCTCGCCGGCTTCGTCGAGCCGGGAGAGACGATCGAAAATGCCGTTCGCCGCGAGACGCTGGAGGAATCGGGCATTCGCACGGGCCGCATCCGCTACCACGCCTCGCAGCCCTGGCCGATGCCGCATACATTGATGATCGGCTGTTATGCCGAGGCCAAGTCGACCAATATCAAGCGCGACGAGCAGGAGCTGGAAGACTGCCGCTGGTTCTCGCGCGAGGAAACGATCGAGATGCTTCAGCGCCCCGGCACCAACGGTCAGGCACCGCCGCCCAAGGGAGCGATCGCCCACCGCCTGATGCGCGACTGGGTGGAGTGGAAAGAACGATAGGTCCGTGCCATGGCACGCTCTGAACGCCTGCTGACATTGCTGCAGACATTGCGCCGCTACCGCCGTCCCGTCAGCGGCGCCGTTCTGGCTGAAGAAACGGGCATCAGCATCCGCACGCTCTACCGGGACATTGCGAGCCTTCAGGCGCAAGGCGCTCAGATCGAGGGCGAGGCAGGCCTCGGCTACATCCTGAAGCCGGGCTTCATGCTGCCGCCGATGATGTTTTCGCAGGATGAAATCGAGGCCCTGGTTCTCGGCTCTCGCTGGGTGGCACGGGCTGCCGATCCGCGGCTTGCCGCGGCCGGTGCCGATGCATTGGCCAAGATTGCGGATGTCCTGCCGCGCGACATGCGCGACGAAATCGAAAGCTCGACGCTTCTCGTGCATCTGCGCCCGCCGGTCGCCGACAAGGCGGATCTCGAGGTCATTCGCAAGGCGATCCGCACCGAGCGCATTCTCAAACTGACCTACACGGACGAAAGCGGGCGTGCCTCCGTCCGCAAGGTCTGGCCGTTCGCACTCAGCTATTTCGAGCAGGTGCGGGTCATGGTGGCCTGGTGCGAACTTCGCCAGGACTATCGCCATTTTCGCACCGACCGTATCGTTGACATGGCATCGCAGGAGGCGCGCTATCCGCGCCGGCGCGCGGTGCTTCTGAAGGAATGGCGCGACCAGCAGGACATTCCATCCGAACCCTAGAGCCTACTGCCATAAACTGACAGTAGGCTTCGCTATTATCGGGATCAATCCAAACAGGAGAACCCGATCATGGCACGCCTAAACCTCTCCCCCGCGACGTGCGACAACCGAGTTGTCGAGGACGCTCCGACCTATGCTGGGCCGCAGTCTTTGATGCTGCGTATGATGCTCGAGGCATCCCGCAGAATGGTACGGACCGGCTATCTGCGGCTCGACCTCGGCTCCATGCCCGACCACATGAAGCGCGACCTCGGGTTTGCCGATTGCAGCAACCCGCGTCGCGAGCAATAGCTAGCCTCTGGGCAAACCACTTCAAAAAAGACCGCATGCACAGAACGATGCTGCCAGAAATTGGCAGTTTGTTCTGGTCGTGCGCACATCATTCAACGAGACCGAGGGACCACGATATGAACAGCCCAAACCTGATTATCCTCTACGTCAAGGATCCGGCCGAAAGCGCCACCTTCTACCAGGACCTGCTGGGCCGCGAACCTGTGGCCGCGGCTGCGAACTTCGTGGCCTTCGCGCTGGACGGGGGCTTTACGCTCGGGCTTTGGCGCCTGAGCAAGGTCGAGCCGCAGCCCTCCGCCATTGGCAGCCGGGCGGAAATCGCCTTCATGGTTCCCGGCGAACGGGGCGTCGCCGCGGTCTATGACGATTGGCGAAAGCGGCGACTGCCCATTGCCCAGGATTTGACGACGATGGATTTCGGGCCGACCTTCGTCGTCCTTGATCCGGACGGCCACCGGCTGCGCGTCTGCGAGCCGGACAAGTAAGCCACTGCAAAAAGGGCGCCGATATTGGCGCCCTTTTTCATGATTTCTGCAGGTGACCGCGCATCGGATGGCCCTTGTAGACGCCGAGGATGCGGACCTTTTCCGAGAAGAACCGCAGTTCCTCGAGGGCGCGCCGGACATTGGCGTCGTTCGGATGGCCTTCGATGTCGGCATAGAACTGCGTGGCTACGAATTTTCCGCCGAGCTGGTAGCTCTCCAGCTTCGTCATGTTGATGCCGTTGGTCGCAAAGCCGCCAAGCGCCTTGTAAAGGGCAGCGGGGATATTTCGGACGTTGAAGACGAAGGTGGTGACCAGCTTCTCTTCCTCAGAGTCCCGGTGCGCCCATTCCTCCTCGCGTGACAAGATCACGAAACGGGTGACATTGTTTTCGGTATCTTCGACATTCTCGGCGACGATGTCGAGGCCGTACAGGTCAGCGGCGAGACGCGGAGCGAGTGCCGCCATCGTGCGGTCGCCGGTTTCCTGAACGAGCTTTGCAGCGCCCGCCGTGTCGCCGGCAACGACCGCCTTCCAGCCATTGGCGCGAACGATCTTGCGGCACTGCCCAAGCGCGTGGATGTGGCTGTGCACGGTGCGGATCTCGTCCTTCGCAACGCCAGGCAGCACCATGAGCTGGAAGCGGATCGGCATGAAGTACTCGCCGATGATGTGCAGCCGCGATTCGGGCAGCAGGTGATGGATGTCTGCGACGCGGCCGGCGATGGTGTTTTCGATCGGGATCATGCCCAGGTCGGCCTCGCCGTTGTCGACGGCCACGAACGCATCCTCGAACGTCTGGCAGGGCAGCGGCTCCATGGTCGGAAACATGTCGCGACATGCCATGTCCGAATTCGCGCCGAATTCGCCCTGGAAGGCGATCCTGTTGGTGTCGATGTTCATAGGAGATCCGTCAGTTCGATTTTGCGGAAAGAATGCGACGCGCCTTTTCAAGGTCGGCGGGAGTATCGACACCGAGCGGAACCGTGTCAACGATCTCGACGTCGATGCGCATGCCGGCCTCCAGCGCCCGCAGCTGTTCCAGCGATTCGCGCAGTTCGAGAGCCGACGGACCGAGCGATACGAAGCGCTCAAGGGCGGACCGGCGGTAGGCGTAGAGGCCGATATGGTGGTAGAGTGGGCCGTTTCCCCAGGGTGCTGTCGCTCTGGTAAAATACAGCGCCCGCAGGCGGGTCTTGGAGAGCGGCGAGCCGATGACCTTGACAATGTGCGGGGCGGTCTTGTCCGCTTCGTCCTCGATTTCGATGGTCAAGGTGGCGATATCGACCGTATCGTCGTCCAATGGACGCAGCGCCGCGCGAACCGTTTCCGGCTCGATCGTCGGCAGATCGCCCTGAACGTTGACGATGAACTTCGCGCGACCCTCGGGATCCACCTTCTGAAGCGCTTCGTAGATGCGGTCCGATCCGGACTGATGATCCTTTCTGGTCATGACGACTTCGAAGCCGGCTTTAGACACCACTTCGAAGACCTGCTGGTCGTCCACTGCCACGACGACCCGTCCGAGAGCCGCATCCCTTGCCCTCAGCGCGACCTGGACAATCATCGGCAGGCCGCAGATGTCAGCAAGCGGCTTGCCGGGAAGTCGGGTCGAGGCCATACGCGCCGGGATCAGGACGAGCACGTTGTCTAAATTTGGACTGGTCATTGTTCAGGCCTTCAAATCCGGGAGGGAAAGTGTCAAAAAGTCTCACGCAGTAGACCATTTAGACTGTTGCAACAAATAGCCAAAAGACATAGGTTCCGCGCGATTTCAAGATGGTCCGGTTTTATGTCTGCCGGCTGCGAKGGGAGCATTGCAGATGAATTCTTACGTGAATACGGCAGTGGGGGCGCTGCTCGGAACGATTTTCGTTCTGATGTCGGTCTCCATCGCGTCGGAGGGAATCTTTCATTCCGAGAAGCCGGAGAAAGAAGGGTTTGCGATCGTTGCCGAAGAGGCATCCGCCGCTGGCGGCGGTGAGGCAGCACCCGCTGCCGCTGTTCCGATCGCACAATTGCTAGCCAAGGCCGACGCCAAGGCTGGCGAGACCGTATTCAAGAAGTGTCAGGCCTGTCATGACGCCACCAAGGGGGGGCCCAACAAGGTTGGTCCGAACCTCTTTGGTGCCGTTGATCGCCAGATCGCCACGCATGAAGGCTTTGCCTATTCCTCCGCCATGAAGGACTTCTCCAAGGGCGGCAGCGAGAAGTGGACCTTCGACCACCTGAACCATTTCCTGGCCGCTCCCAAGAAGTACGTTGCCGGCACGGCGATGGGCTTTGCCGGTCTGCCGAAGGATACCGATCGCGCCAATGTCATCTTGTACCTGCACACGCTGGCCGATTCGCCGGTTCCCCTGCCGGACCCGAACGCGCCCGATTCAGCCACGCAGTAAGGCTGGCAACATCCTGACGACGATCGAAGCCCGGCCGCAAGCCGGGCTTTTGTTTGGCTATGCGCCGAGGAGAAAGGCCCAGAAGGATACCGAAATGGCGCCAAGCGCCGTGGTCACCGTTATCGTCGAGGCTGCGAGGCTGTGTCCGACACCGAAGCGATTGGCAATAAGCCAGGCGTTGACGCCGGTGGGCACGGCCGAGATCAACACCAGCGCCGACGTCCAGTCGCTGGCCAGCCCAACCAGATGGCTCGCAGTCCAGACGCAGGCCGGAAGCAAGAGGAGCTTGAACGCCGATGTGACGCTGGCTATTCCGACATTGCCTGAGATGCCATACTTCTGGAGCGCCATACCCAGCGAAATGAGCGCGACGGGACCGGCCACGCCGGCGATCTGATCGACGATCATCTCCACCGGTCCCGGCATCTGAAGACCCAAGAGATGCATGACGGCACCTCCCGCAAGGCCGATCACCAGCGGATTGCGGATGAGATTTTGGGCGATCTGGCGGAGCAACCTGACGAAACTGCGTTCCTGTCCGCCGGCGATCTTGTGCTCGGCGCGCTCCATCAGGATGGTGCCCACGATCATCATGACAGGCAGATGAACCGCGATCAGGATCGAAAGCGGCACAAGTCCCTTGTCGCCGACGGTGCGCTGCACAAGCGGAAGGCCGATGAAGATGGTGTTGGCGAAAGCCGACGACACACCGGCCAGAACGCCGATGCGATCGTCGCGGCCGAAGAACCGGGTTGCGGCGATATGAGCCGCAAACCAGGTCACGGCGACGCCGGAGAAATAGGCGATCCACAGGCGAAACGGCGATGCACCGTGAAAATCGGCCTCAGCGATCGTCCGGAACAGCAGCAGCGGAACGGCAATCTTGAAGACGAATTCGCTGAGCGCGTCGCCGATCTCGGCCTTCATCAGACCCGCCTTGACGATCAGCCAGCCGATCAGGATCATGACGAAGATGGGAAGGACGTCGAAAATGATGGCTGACATCAGGAAGTGCTGCCTTTGCATGCGGAGGGCAAAGGTCTAGCAGCAAATCGTCGACGGTGACAAACGTGAATGGCCGCAACGCCTTGTGGCAACGACAAAAAAAGCGGGCCATGCCCGCTTTTCCGCATCCGGCCTTGCCGGATAGCCGGCCTGCAATGCTGCCAGTTCATCCGTGGTCAGCGTCGCTTCCGGTATCGTCGAAGGGTATCATTCCCTTCTGTATTGGCTGCAGCCGGTGAGCCGCCCATGCCAATCTGGTTGACGCTGCTTATAATCATCGGAAATGACAGGCACATGACGTCGCCGCGACATTTTTGCGGAGACAAGAGCGGCAGGGACGGCATTTCTTCTTCCCATGCGGCGAAAATCCGCTAAGACCGACTACCGGCTATCACCAATAACCGGGACCTCCCATTTCATGACCAAATTCGATGTTCTGACTGTCGGCAACGCCATCGTCGATATCATTGCGCGTTGCGACGAGCAGTTCCTCATTGATCACAAGATCACCAAAGCGGCGATGAACCTCATCGATGCCGAGCGCGCAGAGCTTCTCTATGCGCATATGGGCCCGGCGCTTGAAGCATCGGGCGGCAGCGCCGGCAACACCGCAGCCGGCATTGCGAGCTTCGGCGGCAAGGCGGCCTATTTCGGAAAGGTGGCCGAGGATCAGCTTGGCGAGATCTTTGCGCACGACATCCGGGCGCAGGGCGTTCACTACCAGACCCAGGCGAGAGGCACCTTTCCACCGACCGCGCGCTCGATGATCTTCGTCACCGAGGACGGCGAACGCTCGATGAACACCTATCTCGGCGCCTGCGTCGAACTCGGTCCGGAAGATGTCGAGCCGGACGTCGTGGCGCAGTCCAAGGTCACATATTTCGAGGGCTACCTCTGGGATCCGCCGCGCGCCAAGGAAGCCATCCGCGACTGCGCCCGCATCGCCCACGAGAACGGCCGCGAGATGTCGATGACGCTTTCGGACAGCTTCTGCGTCGATCGCTACCGCGGCGAGTTTCTGGACCTGATGCGATCGGGTACCGTCGATATCGTCTTTGCCAACCGGCAGGAAGCGCTGGCGCTCTATGAAACCGACGATTTCGAGGATGCCCTCACCAAGATCGCCAAGGACTGCAAGATCGCGGCCGTGACGATGAGCGAAAACGGCGCCGTGATCCTCAAAGGGACGGAGCGCTTCTACGTCGATGCGATCAAGATCAGGGAACTGGTCGATACGACAGGGGCGGGCGATCTGTTCGCCGCCGGTTTCCTCTACGGCTACACGCAGGGCCGGACGCTGGCCGATTGCGGCAAGCTCGGTTGCCTCGCCGCCGGCATCGTCATCCAGCAGATCGGACCCCGGCCGATGAGGTCGCTGGCCGAGGCCGGCAAGCAGGCAAGCCTTACTTGAAGGCTTCGCCCCTTACTTGAAGGCTTCGCCCCTTACTTGAAGGCTTCGCCTGGGTAGGCACCCCAGACTTCCGACTGCGCCACCCAACCTTCGGCGCCGTCGGTCTTGGCAAAGCACCAGTCGCCGTTGCATTCGCCGATGTTCATCATGACGCCCGGCTCCAATTTGGCCACCACCGTCGAAGACGGCAAGGCCTCGCGCCGCATGTTGACGAAGACGCCCTTGCCCTTGCCCTTCATCCACGGTGCGGCAATGGCGGCGCGCGAACCGGACAGCAGCGACTGGTTGACCCAGCCCGAGGTGCCGTCGGCATCGCGGATCTGCCGCCAGTTGTCGTATTCCTGAATGATTTCCACCGGCAGGCCCGCCTTCAGGTACATCCAGGATGCGGCAAAGTCCGTGCCCGGACCGATGCGAAGGTTGACGCGCTTGGACTTCAGCGTGACGAAGCGCGGCAGCGGCAGGCCGCTCGGACCTTTTGCCGCCTGGGCGAAACTCAATTCGGCGGTTCCCGCCGAAAGCACGAAACCGACCGCAATGGCGAGGCATGATTTCAGGACTGTGCTACGCATGGGACTTCCGTTCGCTCAAATTCAAGGCATGTCTGCTGCCTGATGTTCGGTCTTCGATTCGGCCGCACGCTGAACGAGTTTTGTTTGTCTTCGCGCGCGGGTCTGGTAGAAATTGCCCGGAACGGGGAAATTATCCCGCGTCTTGGTTAAGGACCTCTGAACAAGGCAGCTCCGGCGGACATGACGACGAAGAAAAAACCGAAGGTCTACATCACACGCAAACTGCCGGATGCGGTCGAGACACGCATGCGCGAACTCTTCGATGCGGAACTCAACATCGACGACGCGCCGCGCTCCGCGGCGGAACTGATCGCGGCGATGAAATCGGCCGACGTGCTGGTGCCCACCGTCACCGACCGGATCGACGCCACGCTGATCGAGCAAGCCGGGCCGCAGCTGAAGCTGATCGCCAGCTTCTCGAACGGCACCGACCACATCGATGTCGAGGCCGCCGCCCGCAAGGGAATCACCGTCACCAACACGCCGAACGTGCTGACCGAAGATACCGCCGACATGAACATGGCGCTCATTCTCGCCGTGCCGCGCCGGCTAGGCGAAGGTGCACGGGTGTTGACGGACCAACCCGGTGAATGGGCCGGATGGTCGCCGACCTGGATGCTTGGGCGCCGCATTCACGGCAAGCGGATCGGTATCGTCGGCATGGGCCGCATCGGCACGGCGGTTGCGCGACGCGCCAAGGCGTTCGGTCTGTCGATCCATTACCACAATCGCAAACGGGTCAGCCCGGCGACCGAAGACGAACTGGAGGCGACCTATTGGGAAAGCCTCGACCAGATGCTCGCCCGCGTCGACATCGTCTCGGTGAACTGCCCTTCGACGCCGGCCACCTTTCATCTGCTGTCGGCCAGGCGCCTCGCGCTGCTGCAGCCGACGGCCTATCTCGTCAACACCGCTCGCGGCGACGTGATCGACGAGGCGGCGCTCATCAAGAGTCTCAGGGAAGGCAAGTTGGCCGGCGCCGGCCTCGATGTGTTCGAGAACGAGCCGGCCGTCAATCCGAAGCTGATCAAGCTCGCCAACGAGGGCAAGGTGGTGCTTTTGCCGCATATGAGCTCGGCGACGATCGAAGGCCGCATCGACATGGGCGACAAGGTGATCATCAATATCCGCGCTTTCATCGACGGTCATCGCCCGCCGAACCGGGTGCTGCCGGGTCGCTGAGCCGCGAGCATTTTGCCCATTTCGATCGATGTCGTCCCGAGGAAAGCGGGCGACGGATTTTCATGAGGCCTGGCTCTGCTTCGGGCGCCGCCGCTTGTAGCGGATCGTATCGAAGCGGGCCGACAAGGCGTCATAGAGCAGCAGCCGGCCGATGAGAGGATCGCCCGTGCCGGTCACCAGCTTGATCGCCTCCATCGCCATCAAAGTGCCGATGACGCCGGTCAGCGCCCCGATGACGCCGGTTTCTGCGCAGACGGGGATGAGGCCGGCAGGCGGCTTTTCCGGAAAGAGATCGCGATAGGTGGGGTTCTCGATGCCATCGGTGCCTGTCTCGTATGGCTTCAGAACCGTTACCGAACCGTCGAAGCGGCCGACTGCGCCCGTGACAAGCGGGATCCGGGCGGCTTGCGCTGCATCCGCCGCCGCGTAGCGCGTGTCGAAATTGTCTGATGCATCAACCAGAAGATCGAAACCGGAGAGATGACGCCGTGCCGAGTCCGCCGTGAAGCGTTCCTCGAAGCGGATCACCTTCACATGCGGATTGAGCCTTGCAATCGCAAAGGCAGCGCTTTCAGTCTTCTGTTCGCCGATCGTGCCGGAATCATGAATGACCTGACGCTGCAGATTGGAAAGCGACACCAGGTCGTCATCGGCAATGCCAAGCGTGCCGACGCCGGCGGCTGCGAGGTACTGCAGGATCGGCGCGCCGAGACCGCCGGCGCCGATGACAAGGACGCGCGCCGCCTTCAGCTTCTGCTGGCCCGCCCCGCCGATTTCGGGAAGCAGGATATGGCGCTGGTATCTGGCGATTTCTTCGGGGCTCAAGGGTTCCATGGGTCCGATGCTACCATGGCCGCCGGCAAGGGGGAAAGCGGCATCCGTCATTCGAAAACCCTCCCATCGGCAACGGTGAAGAACTGCGCCCGATCCCCGAGCGCGGAAAACATCGACCGGTCCGTCCCGGTCATGAAGGCCTGGCCGCCCAAGGCATCGATGAGGTCGAAGAGCGCGGCGCGGCGGCCTTCGTCGAGATGGGCGGCGATCTCGTCCAGCAGCAGGACCGGCGCGTGGCCGGTGAGATTGCCGACCAGCCGGGCATGCGCAAGGATCAGCCCGACCAGCAATGCCTTCTGTTCGCCGGTCGAACAGCGCGCTGCTTCCATCTGCTTGTCGCGGTGGCGAACCAGGAGGTCGGCGCGGTGCGGACCGTCAAGCGTGCGGCCGGCGGCGGCGTCGCGATAGCGACTTTCGGCGAGCATCGCGGCATAGTCGTCCTCAAGATCGACGGCGGGGCGGCTGAACTGTCCGTCCATGAAACCGGCAAGCTCCAGCGAGGCCGAGGGAAAGGGGGAGGTTTCGCGCGTTTCCCCGATGAGGCGGCTCAGAAGTCCGAGCATTTCCTGGCGCGCCAGCGCCATGGCGATGCCAAGGCTTGCCATCTGCTCTTCGATGCCGGAGAGCCAGGACGGATCGAACCGGCGCTCGTCGAGCAGCTTGTTGCGGCTGCGCATGGCGCGTTCGAAATCGCTGGCGCGGCGGCCGTGGGCGGGATCGAGCGACAGGACGAGGCGATCGAGAAAGCGACGGCGCTCGGACGAGCCGCCGGTAAAGAGCCCGTCCATCGAGGGCGTCAGCCAGAGCAGGCGCAGATGATCGGTGAGTTCGTCGGCGGTCCTGGCGGCGGTGCCGTTGATGCGCAGCCGGCGCGAGGCCGTGTCGTCGGTCGTATCGAGCCCGGTGCCGATCTCGACGTCACCTTCCATGCCGTCGAGCTCTGCGAAGATCGAAAAGCCGGCGGTCGCGCCGACGCGGGTGATGTCGCCATAGGTGGCGCGCCGCATGCCGCGACCGGGCGACAGGAAGGAGACCGCTTCCATGAGATTGGTCTTGCCGGCGCCGTTGTCGCCGGTGAGCACGACATGCCGGCCATCAAGAGACAATGCCGCGGCCGCATAGTTGCGGAAATCGGAGAGCTTGAGGCGGGAAATGGTGACCTTATGCGGCATGCTATATCCGGATTCGTGACGGCTGAGAGCTAAGCGCTACGGGCAGCAATGGCAAGGGCGGGCACCCTTGTCGGTGCGGACGGCGGTTCGCAACCCCTTCCTTGCCGCGCGTTTCTCCCTGCAATTTGCGCGATCAACCGGAGAGACAGTATGCTATAAGCGCTCAGGAGACATGAGGCGACGCGAACCGGGATGAGACATCGCACGAAAACGCGGATGGCGATAAGCGGCATGCTGGCACTTTTGGTTGCCTATCTGTTTGCCGCCTATTTCATCGTTCCAGAAATATGGATCCTTCGGGATGCCAGCCGCGTTGCCGACTTTGGCAAAATGGTCACGACCACTGAACAGGACATTCCTGGAGACCCCATCAATGTCGGTCTAGTCGGCTCCAAGGAAGAGGTAATCCGGGCATTCGCGGCAGCGGGATGGGATCCCGCCGATAAAATCACCTTGCGGACATCGGCTGAAATCGGATTGAGCGTCGTGCTTGATCGGCCCGACCTCGATGCGCCGGTGAGCCCGCTGCTGTTTGAGGGGCGCAAGCAGGATCTGGCATTTGAAAAGTCCGTCGGCAAGAGCGCCGACGAGCGCAACCACGTGCGTTTCTGGCTGACCCCAAAGACCGGCGCGGACGGGCGCCCGCTGTGGCTGGGCTCGGCGAGCTTCGACCGCGGGGTGGGGTTCAGCCACGACACCGGCCAGATCACCCATCACATCGGACCGGATGTCGATGCGGAGCGGGATTTGACGATCGGCGACCTTCTCAAGGCCGGGCAACTCTCGTCGACCTACGAGATCCCAGGCATCGGGGCCACGAAAACCGGCCGCAACGGGGGCGGCGATCCCTATTTCACCGATGGGAGGGCCCTGGTCGGCGTGCTTCGCGGCGCAGACCGGTAACGAACGCGGGATAAGAGAGCCTGCGTCGTTCACCCACACCCAGGCCCCCCTCGCCGCAATACCTTGCGGTGTATCCAATGACGGGACGCGGCAATTGCAGGTACGGGTTTGGGGAGCGGGGACAATCGAGCAGCGGATTTCCGCTAAGCCACTGACTTTTCTTCATCTGCGCCAATATCTACGTCCCCGCCCTCATTCCTGTGGCAGGCACAGGAGTGGGGCCACCGGCGACGCCATGACGCATTGCGCGGTTGTCGCCGGCATCGCTTCGGCCTTCACTGAGCGGCATCGACTGCCTATATGAGAGGCGGTCGCGATGAGCGGCATGCCGGAGTGAACAATGAACACCGAAATACAGGGCCGGGCGGCACATGTGGCTGCCATTCGCGAGCGCGCAGAAGCCGAGATGCAGGCGATGGGCGTCGATGAAGCGTTCATCGACAGGCTGGTCGAGACCTTTTATGGCCGGGTGCTGAAGCACCCTGCCCTCGGGCCGGTGTTCGACGCCAGGCTTTCGGGCCGTTGGCCGGAGCACATGGCAAAGATGAAGAGCTTCTGGTCGGCCGTCGCCTTTCGCAGCGGCGCCTATGGCGGCAAGCCGGTGCAGGCGCATACCGGCGTCTCCGACTTGACGCCGGCGCTCTTTGCGCAATGGCTGGCGCTCTTTTCGGAAACGCTCGACGATATCGCGCCGAATGCCGAGGCGAAGGCCTGGTTCATGGCAACCGCGGAGCGGATCGCCAGGAGCCTGACGCTTTCGCTCTTCTACAATCCGGCGCTCGACGACCCGCGAGGCAAGCCGGCCTGAGGCCTCAGGCGATGCGCTTGTAGAAGAAGGTGGAGGCGCAAAAGCCGCCCTGCGGCCAGAGCGCGTAATCGGGAATGACGCCGACGCGTTCCCAGCCGAGACGCGGATAGATCGCTTCGGCATCGCTGCCGGTTGCGGTGTCGAGCACAAGGATGCTCTTGCCGCGGCTGGCGGCCTGGCGCTCGGCTGCATCCATCAACAGACGTGCCAGGCCCTTGCCGCGGGCTGAACGATGCACCAGAAGCTTCTTCAGGTCGGCGCGATGCGGCTGGTTCGGCATCTGCGCGGCGCCGATCTGCACCGTACCGACGACCTTTCCATCCATCTCGGCAACGAGAAGCAGGGTCGCGCCCGCATCAACGGCGTCGGCAACGCCCTGCCAGTAGGGTTCGCCATCCTCCAAGCCATGGGGCTGCATGAAGCCGACGGACGCGCCGCCGTTGACGCAATCGGCGAGCACGTCGCACAGATCGGGAATGGCCGCGCGGGCTTCTGCCGCGCCGAGAAGGCGGATGGTCGTCATGGGTTTCTCCTGAAGTGAACTAGCGCCCGCGGCGGTCGAGGACGACACAGTAGCGGGCCGGTTTGTTGCCGGGATTGTGGAAGATGTGGCCCGCGGCGACCGGCATGAAGAGGCAATCTCCGGGAAGCAGTCGGTGGACGGTCTTGCCCGTCGTCATTTCCAGTTCGCCGTCGAAGAGCCAGATATGCTGAGCCATGCCGCTCATTGCCGCATGCGGCGGGAAGCTGACGCGGGCGCCGGCCGGGAATTCCACATCGACGATATCGACATCCGAGGCGGTGCCGGGCGGCGAGACGGAGCGCCTGACGTAGCCGGTTTGCGGGTCGCGCCAGACCTTTTGCTCCTGCCGGCGCGACAGCGGCGAGGCTTGCCCCTCTTCGGCAAAGAAGGCCGAGAGGGAAAGGCCGAGGGCCGCACAGACCCGCGCCAGCAGAGAGGCAGTCGGGCTCGCCTCGCCACGCTCGATCCGCGAGATCATGGCCCGGCTAACGCCCGAGGCGGTGGCGAGGTCGTCCAGCGTCAGGCTCTTGTCGATCCGGAGCTTGCGGATGCGGACGCCGATCGCCGCTTCGAGTTCCTGTTCCATCACCTGATCCATTATTCCACTATAATAGAAATGCATAGTCCGATGATGGAATCAAGTGCAATTCGCGCGGCACCCGAACTGCGACTTATCGTCAACGAAACCCTGCTTTTCCGCTTTGCGGCAAGGGGATGCGCTGCTATATGGCGCCCATGAGCACCAATCCGAACCGCACCGCCCTTGACCATATCCGCAACTTCTCGATCGTGGCCCATATCGACCACGGCAAGTCGACGCTGGCCGACCGCCTGATCCAGTCGACCGGCGGCCTTGCCGAACGCGACATGTCGGAACAGGTGCTCGATTCGATGGATATCGAGCGCGAGCGCGGCATCACCATCAAGGCACAGACCGTTCGCCTGCACTACAAGGCCAACAACGGCGAGACCTACATCCTCAACCTGATCGACACGCCCGGCCACGTCGACTTCGCCTACGAAGTCTCGCGCTCGCTGTCGGCCTGCGAGGGGTCTCTGCTGGTCGTCGACGCCTCCCAGGGCGTGGAAGCGCAGACGCTCGCCAACGTCTATCAGGCGATCGACAACAACCACGAGATCGTCACCGTTCTCAACAAGATCGACCTGCCGGCGGCCGAGCCGGACCGCATCCGCGAACAGATCGAGGAAGTGATCGGCATCGACGCTTCGCAGGCGGTGCTGATCTCGGCAAAGACCGGCCTCGGCATTCCCGACGTTCTCGAAGCGATCGTGCACCAGCTGCCGCCTCCAAAGAGCCCTGCCGGGGAGAACGGGCCGCTGAAAGCGCTGCTCGTCGACAGCTGGTACGACACCTATCTCGGGGTCATGGTTCTCGTGCGCATCATCGACGGCGTGCTGACCAAGGGCCAGACCATCCGCATGATGGGCACGGATGCGAAATATCAGGTGGAGCGCGTCGGCGTGCTGACGCCGAAGATGCTTGCTGTCGACAGCCTCGGACCCGGCGAGATCGGCTTTTTCACCGGCTCGATCAAGGAAGTGGCAGACACCCGGGTCGGCGACACGATCACCGAAGACAAGAAGCCGACGGCGCAGGCGCTGCCGGGCTTCAAGCCGGCCCAGCCGGTGGTGTTCTGCGGTCTCTTCCCTGTCGATGCCGCCGACTTCGAGGATCTGCGCGCTGCCATGGGCAAGCTGCGCCTCAACGACGCGTCGTTCTCCTTCGAAATGGAATCGTCCGCCGCTCTCGGCTTCGGCTTCCGCTGCGGCTTCCTCGGCCTGCTGCATCTGGAAATCATCCAGGAGCGCCTCGAGCGCGAATTCGACCTCGACCTGATCGCGACCGCTCCTTCGGTCGTCTACAAGCTGCACATGACCGACGGCACCGAGCGCGAGCTGCACAATCCGGCCGACATGCCTGACGTGGTGCGGATCTCGGAAATCCACGAACCGTGGATCAAGGCGACGATCCTGACGCCTGACGACTATCTCGGCGGCATCCTCAAACTCTGCCAGGACCGCCGCGGCATCCAGACGGAACTCACCTATGTCGGCAAGCGCGCCATGCTGACCTACGAATTGCCGCTCAACGAAGTGGTGTTCGACTTCTACGACCGCCTGAAGTCGATCTCGAAGGGCTATGCCTCGTTCGACTATCATCTTGATACCTATCGCGAGGGCAACCTCGTCAAGATGTCGATCATGGTCAACGGCGAACCGGTCGATGCGCTGTCGATGCTGGTGCACCGCTCGGCTGCGGAAAAGCGCGGCCGCGACATGTGCGAAAAGCTGAAGGACCTGATCCCGCGGCATATGTTCAAGATCCCGATCCAGGCGGCGATCGGCGGCAACGTGATTGCCCGCGAAACGATCTCGGCCATGCGCAAGGACGTGACCGCAAAGTGCTACGGCGGCGATGCCAGCCGCAAACGCAAGCTGCTCGACAAGCAGAAGGCCGGCAAGAAGCGCATGCGCCAGTTCGGCAAGGTGGAAATACCGCAGGAAGCGTTTATCGCGGCATTGAAGATGAGCGACGAGTAAGCCGTTTTCTTTCTCCTGATATGCGCATATGATTTGCGCATATCAGGAGATCGACAATGTCGCATTCCCCCCGCAAGGCCGCCAACCTGTCGCTCGACAGCGAACTCGTGTCACAGGCGCGCGAACTGAACATCAACATCTCACGAGCCGCCGAAGACGGCATCGAACGCGCCATCAGGAGCGAGCGCGAACGCTTGTGGCGTCTGGAGAATGCCGAGGCGATCGCCGAAGCCAATGCCTATGTCGACAAACACGGTCTGCCTTTTGCAAAATACCGGCAGTTTTAATGGCGCGCTTTCATGTCTACAGCATGAGGACGGGTTACGCTCTCGACGTACAGTCGAACCTGTTGGACGGCCTCAACACACGCATTATGATTCCGCTTGTCGACGCCGATCGTGTCTCTCACGTCATGATGAGGCTCAATCCGCGCGTCGTGATCGATGACAGATATTACTTGCTGGTGACGGAACGAATGGCGGCAGTGCCCGTGACCGAGATAGGCGCGCTGGCGGCGGATATGACGGCGAAAAGCGACGAGATCAATGCCGCCCTGGATTTCCTGTTTCAGGGTTTCTAGAGCATTTCCGCTTTTCTTCGAACCGCGAAAACGCTCTATCTTTCTGTTTTCACGCAATTCCGGGCGCAAAACCGCTACTCACTTTTGCTGGAATTGCTCTAGAGCGTTTGCGCTTTTCCTCGAACCCGCAAATACGCTCCGTCTTTTTGTTTCTACGCAATTGCTGCAAAACCGCTACGCACTTTTGCTGGAATTGCTCTAAGCTGAAGCCTGCGCCATGTATGCCTTCACCAAGCCCTCGTAGGCGTCCATCTCCGGCAGCGCCTCGTAGCTGTGAACGGCGCCCGTTTGCGCAAACGGCAGCTTTTCATTCGTCCAGGTCTCGATGAAAGGCGTGAACCAGCGGGGGTCGTCGAGCAGCGTCGGGCGCAGGTTGACGAACCAGTCCATGCCTTCCGGGCGGGTGAACATCCAGGTCATGCAGTAAGGGCAGAAATAATGGCGCGAGCCACCATGCAGGCCGCCGACGACGGGCTCTCCGTGCGTGACCTCGAAGCCCTCGGCAGGGATGGCGGCGCTCAGCGAATAGGCGCTGGACGACATCTTCTGGCAGCCTGTGCAATGGCAGGCCATCGTCAGCAACGGTTTGGCGGTGATCTTCAGCCGCACCTGGCCGCACCGGCATCCGCCTTCCCAGGGCAGGCTTTGCTCGCTCATGTCGCATTCCCTCGTTCGTGCTCCAATATTTAGCAGCCGACAGGCCAGTGTCAATTCGCGACATGGAAGGGGGTTGCAACGGCATTTCTTTCCGCTAACTTGCGCTTTGACCTGAACGTAACAGGTCAAACACGGGAACAAAAACGACTAAAAAAGGCGAAAAGCCTAGAAAGGTGGCCCCCATCATGAGCTTTCTTACGAAAAAAATTCTAGCCTCCGCAGTGTTTGGCTCACTGCTGGCCGTTTCGGCCCATGCGGCCACACTGAATATCCACAATGGCGGCGACCCCCAGTCCCTCGATCCGCAGAAACTCTCCAGCGACTATGAGAACCGGATCGCGGGCGACATCTTCGAGGGCCTCGTGACGGAAGATCCGAAGGACGATCCCATCCCGGCGCAGGCTGAGAGCTGGACGGTTTCGCCTGACGGCAAGGTCTACACCTTCAAGCTTCGCGACGGCATCAAGTGGTCGGACGGCCAGCCGGTGACGGCAGAAGACTTCGTCTTCTCCTTCCAGCGCCTCCTCGATCCGAAGAACGCCGCCGAATACGCCTACCTGCAGTTCACCATCAAGAACGCGGAAAAGATCAACAAGGGCGAGATCACCGATTTCAGCCAGCTCGGCGTCAAGGCGATCGACGACAAGACGCTCGAGATAACGCTTGAAAACGCGACCCCCTATTTCATCAATTCGCTGATGCATTATACCGCCTATCCGCTGCCGAAGCATGTGGTCGAGGCCAAGGGCGAAGACTGGGTCAAGATCGGCAACATCGTCACCAACGGCCCCTACAAGCCGACCGAATGGATCCCGGGCGCATCCGTGACCACCGTCAAGAACGACGCGTACTACGGCGTCAAGGACCTGAAGATCGACGGCGTCAAGTTCTTCACGCTGGAAGACCAGGAAGCCGCCCTGAAGCGTTACCGCGCCGGCGAGTTCGACATCATGACGGACTTCCCGACCGACCAGTACGAATGGATGAAGACCAACCTGCCGGGGCAGGCGCACGTGGCGCCGTTCCTCGCCAGCTACTACTACGTGCTGAACGCCCAGAAGCCGCCGTTCAGCGACAAGCGCGTACGCCAGGCGCTCTCCATGGCCGTGAACCGCGAAGTGATCGGCCCGAAGATTCTCGGCACCGGCGAACTGCCGGCCTATTCCTGGGTTCCGCCAGGCACCGCGAACTACGGCGAGCCCGCCTATGTCAGCTGGAAGGACATGCCGTACAAGGAGAAGCTCGAAGAGGCGAAGAAGCTGCTGAAGGAAGCTGGCTTCGGTCCTGATCACCCGCTGAAGGCGCAGCTTCGCTACAACACCAACGACAACCACAAGCGCGTCGCCGTCGCGATCGCCTCGATGTGGAAGCCGCTCGGTGTCCAGGTCGAGCTCTACAACACCGAGACCAAGGTGCACTACGACGAGATGCAGCGCGGCCAGGTGGAAATCGGCCGTGCCGGCTGGATCGCCGACTACAACGACCCGGACAACTTCCTGGGCCTTTTGGTCTCCGGCGTGTCCATGAACTACGGCCGCTGGAGCAACGCCGACTATGACAAGCTCGTCAAGGAGGCGAATGCCCAGACGGACCTGAAGAAGCGTGCCGAGATCTTCAAGCAGGCCGAACAGCTGGCACTCGACGACAGCGCCGCCATTCCGCTCTACTACTACGTCTCGAAGAACGTGGTATCGCCGAAGGTCCAGGGCTTCGAAGACAATATTCAGGACATCCATCGCACGCGCTGGCTGTCTGTCAAAGAATAGGGATATCGGCCCTTCCCTCGCCTGAGGGAAGGGCCGGTCCACGATCATGATCAAATACGCACTCCGTCGCCTGCTCTCGACGATCCCCGTCCTTTGGATCGCCGTGACGCTCAGCTTTTTTGTTTTGCGCCTTGCCCCCGGCGGCCCGTTTGATGGCGAACGGCCATTGCCGCCGGTGATCCTCAAGAACCTCGCGGCCCACTACAACCTCGACAAGCCGCTGATCGAGCAGTACCTGATCTACATGTTCGATGTGCTGAAGGGCGACCTCGGCCCCTCTTTCGCGAACCAGGATTTCAACGTCACGCAGCAGCTCATGCTCGGTCTGCCCTATACGTTCACGATCGGCGGGGCGGCGTTCGTCCTGGCAATCGTCATCGGCGTGGCGGTCGGCTGTCTCGGGGCGCTTTATCAGAACAAAGCGCCCGATTACCTGCTTGGCTTGCTTATCCTCATCGGACTGGTTCTTCCGAACTTCCTGATTGCGCCCATCCTGCAGCTGGTCTTCGGTATCCATCTCGGCTGGCTGCCGGTTGGCGGCTGGGGTAACGGCTCGATCCGATATCTGATCCTGCCGGTGTTGGTTCTGGCCTTGCCGCATGCCGGCCGGATCTCGCGCATGACCCGCGGCTCGATGATCGAGGTGATGAACCAGAACTATATCCGCACGGCGAAAGCCAAGGGCATCGGCCCGCGCCTCACCGTCATGCGACACGCGTTGAAACCCGCCATGATGCCCGTCGTCTCGTACCTGGGGCCGGCGGCAAGCTACCTTCTCACCGGCTCGCTGGTTGTCGAAAGCATCTTCGGATTGCCCGGCATCGGCCGCTATTTCATCAACGCGGCGCTCAACCGCGACTACGGCATGGTTCTCGGCACGGTCATCTTCTACATGGTGCTGATCGTCGTTTTGAACCTCATCGTCGACATCGCCTATGCATGGCTCGACCCGAAAGTGAGAAGCCGATGATCCTCAATCCTGCAAGGCGAGAACTGCTCGCGGCCGAACTTCTCGAGGCGGAAGGTCTCTCTCAAAAGAGCCGGTCGCTGACCGGCGATGCCCTGCGCCGCCTCTCGCACAACAAGGCGGCAGTGGTCGCCATCGTGGTGCTGACGCTTCTCATCCTCGTCGCCTTCATCGGCCCCTATCTGATCCCCTTCGGCTACGAGGAGCCGGATTGGGAGGCCTTCCGGATAGCACCGGACTTGGCAAGCGGCCACTATTTCGGGACGGATCCGAACGGTCGCGACCTGCTTGCCCGCGTTCTCTACGGGACGCGCGTGTCACTGGCGGTCGCTGGGACGGCGACACTCGTTTCCGTCGTCATCGGCGTGCTCTACGGGGCGATCTCCGGCTATATCGGCGGCAGGCTCGACGCCATCATGATGCGCTTCGTCGACATCATGTACGCGCTTCCCTACATCCTCTTCGTCATCCTCCTGATGGTCGTCTTCGGTCGCAACGTCTACCTGCTGTTTGCAGCGATCGGCGCACTGGAATGGCTGACAATGGCACGGATCGTGCGCGGGCAGACGCTGTCGATCAAGCAGCGCGAATTCATCGAAGCGGCCCGCGCGTCCGGCCAGAGGCCATTCAAGATCATCCTCAAGCACATCATCCCGAACCTTATCGGTCCGGTGGTGATCTTTGCGGCGCTGACCGTTCCCGAGATCATCGCAACCGAGAGCTTCCTCTCATACCTCGGCTTCGGCGTTCAGGAACCGCTGACGTCGCTCGGCACGCTGATCGCCGAAGGCACCGATGCGATGGAAAGCATGCCCTGGCTGCTGGTCTTTCCCGCCTGCTTCCTCGTTGCCCTATTGATGAGCCTGCTCTTCATCGGCGACGGCCTGCGCGATGCGTTCGACCCGAAGGATCGCTAACATGCACCCAGACACAACGAACGACGCCCTTCTGGAACTCAGGGACTATTCGATCACCTTCAGAACGCCGGACGGCGAGGTCAAGGCGGTCTCCAACATCAATCTCTCGGTCAAGCGCGGCGAGAGGATTGCCATTGTCGGGGAATCCGGTTCTGGCAAGAGCCAGACCTTCCTCGGCGTCATGGGGCTTCTTGCCAAGAACGGCAAGACCAATGGCCAAGCGCTGCTGGAAGGCCGCGATGTGCTCTCGCTGAGATCGCGCGAGCTCGACCATGTGCGCGGCAAGGACATGGCCATGGTGTTTCAGGATCCGATGACGGCACTCAACCCGTCGCTGAAAATCTCGCGCCAGTTGACGGAACAGCTGGAGGTGCACCGCGGCTTTACCGCGCGGGCGGCGTCCATCGAGGCGCTCGACATGCTCAAGCGCGTCGGCATTCCCGATCCGACGCGGCGCTTCAATCTCTACCCGCACGAGCTTTCAGGCGGCATGCGCCAGCGCATCGTCATTGCCATGGCGCTGCTCACCAAACCGAAGCTGCTGATCGCCGACGAGCCGACGACGGCGCTCGACGTGACGATCCAGGCGCAGATCCTTGATCTCTTCAACGATCTGACGGCCGAGATGAACACCGCGCTCGTCATGATCACCCACGATCTCGGCGTCGTCGCAGGGCTCGCCGACCGCGTCGCGGTCATGTATGCCGGACGGATCGTCGAGGAGGCGCCTGTCGATGAGCTGTTCGACAATCCGGCGCACCCTTACACCGCAGCCCTGCATGCCTCGATCCCGCGGCCCGATCAGGACGTGGACCGGCTGGCCGTCATTCCCGGCCGGCCGCCGAACCTGCAGCACCTGCCCAAGGGCTGCAGCTTCTCGCCGCGCTGTCCCATGGTCCAGAACGACTGCATCGACGCGTCGCCGCGGCTTGCCACGGTGGAACCGCGACATTCGGCGGCCTGCTTCCATCCCTTCCCGCGCCTAGAGGAGGTGCTGAACCATGGCTGAGCGTTCACTTCTAAGGGTCGAGAACCTGACGACCCAGTTCGAGCTGCCGTCGAAGGGTTTCTTCAAGCCGCCGCTGGTGCTCACGGCCGTCAACGATGTCAGCTTCGATCTCAGCGAGGGCCGTACGCTCGGAATCGTCGGCGAATCCGGCTGCGGAAAGTCGACGCTCGGACGGTCGATCCTGCGTCTCCTGAAATCGCAGAAGGGCCGGATCCTCTGGCAGGGCCGCAACCTGCTCGACCTGTCGGACGAGGACATGCGGGCCGCGCGTCGCGACATGCAGATCATCTTCCAGGATCCGATCGCCTCCCTCAACCCGCGCATGACGGTCGGCGACATCATCGCCGAACCGCTGACCGTCTTCGAGCCGAAGCTCAACAGGGCCCAGCGCACAGAGCGCGTGCGCGAGATCATGACGGCCGTCGGCCTCGTGCCGGAGATGATAAACCGCTATCCGCATGAATTCTCGGGCGGCCAGGCGCAGCGCATCGGCATTGCCCGCGCAGTGGTGACACGGCCAAAGCTGATCGTCTGCGACGAGCCGGTCTCGGCCCTCGATGTGTCGATCCAGGGCCAGGTTATCACGCTGCTACGCAAGCTCAGGAAGGAGTTCGGCCTGACGCTGATCTTCATCAGCCACGATCTGTCCGTCGTGCGGCTGATCTCAGACGACGTGCTGGTGCTCTATCTCGGCAGGGTCGTGGAGGCTGGCGACTGCGCCACGGTTTTCGACAATCCGGCGCACCCCTATACGCAGGCGCTGTTTTCGGCAGCACCGATCCCGGATCCGAAGCGGGCTCGAAACCGCCAGCGTATCCGCCTGCAGGGCGATCCACCCTCACCGCTCGATCCGCCGAAGGGCTGCGTCTTTTCGCCCCGCTGCTGGAAGGCGACCGATATCTGCCGCACGGCGATGCCGATGAGCGAACAGGTTCGCCCCGACCAGACGGCGGCCTGCTATCACATGGACCGGTAGCGAGAATTTGGGGCCGCCACAAGCTGCGCCCGGATCTCCAAGGAGAACCCGCCATTTGACGGGTTCTCCTTGAACCATGCTCGTCCCTGAATTGTGCTTGGTGGCAACGCAACAGGCTGTTGCCACGTAAAATTTGCGGGTTGTACTGTAAAGTACTTCCCAGCGCCGACGCAACGCTTCCGGGCGATCTCACGCCGCAGCCGCTGACCCAGTAAATCAACGGGAATTTACGTTGTCTGCAACGTTGCGGGGTCGCGTATTTACCGTAACGTACTTACACGCCACCGCCCTTCTGAAGAAGTCTGTCCAGGTCGAAAAGCGACGATCCATTCCGGCAGCGCTCGCGCCTGCCTGACAATAGGGAGAGCGTAATGTTCAACGACCTGAAACACAGAGGGAGATCGTCATGAGCGCCTCCTTCTCAAAGCGCCTCCTGAGCGCGGGCGCGTTTTTCGCCGTGGCGCTTGCTTCCACCTCGCTCAGCGTTTCATCGGCGCATGCGCAAGAGGCAGCCAAGCCGAATATCCTCGTCATCTTCGGCGACGATATCGGGCAGACGAATATCAGCGCCTATTCCGAAGGCCTGGTGGGATACCGCACGCCGAACATCGACCGTATCGCCAGGGAAGGCATGAAGTTCACGGATTATTACGCCGAGAACAGCTGCACGGCTGGCCGCTCTACCTTCATCACCGGGCAGGTATGCCTGCGCACGGGACTTTGCAAAGTCGGTGCTCCCGGCGCCCCGGTTGGCCTGCAGGCCGGCGATATGACGATCGCCCAGGCACTCAAGCCGCTCGGCTATGCCACCGGGCAATTCGGCAAGAACCACCTTGGCGACAAGGACGAGTATCTGCCGACCAACCACGGCTTCGACGAATTCTTCGGCAACCTCTATCACCTGAACGCCGAGGAAGAGCCGGAGGCCCCCTATTGGCCGAAAGACGATCAGGAATTCCTGAAGGCCTATTCTCCGCGCGGCGTCATCAAGGCTTCGGCCGACGGCAAGGTCGAGGACACGGGTCCGCTGACCAAGAAGCGCATGGAAACGATCGACGACGAAACGACGGCGGCGGCCATCGACTTCATCGATCGCCAGGCCAAGGCCAAGAAGCCGTTCTTCACCTGGATGAACACAACACGCATGCACCTGTTCACCCACGTGCGCGACTCCATGCGAGGACAGAGCGGCATGCCCGGCAACGAGTATGGCGACGGCATGGTCGAGCATGACGGCGACGTCGGCAAGCTCCTGAAGGCTCTCGACGACCTCGGCATCGCTGAAAACACCATCGTCGTCTACACAACCGACAACGGTCCCAACCAGTTCTCCTGGCCTGACGCTGCCACGACACCGTTCCGCAGCGAAAAGGACACCAACTGGGAAGGCGCGTTCCGCGTGCCTGCCATGGTTCGCTGGCCGGGCCATATCCAGCCGGGACAGGTGTCCAACGGCATGGTATCGGGTCTCGACTGGTTCCCCACCCTGCTTGCGGCGGCCGGAGATACCGGCGTGAAGGATCGCCTGCTCAACGGATGGAAGCCGGAGGCAAGCGCCACCGCCTTCAAGAACCATCTCGACGGTTACAATCAGCTCGACTACATCACCGGCAAATCACCGAAGAGCGCGCGCAGCGAGTTCTACTATTTCGATGACGACGGCAATCTCGTGTCGATTCGGTATGACGATTGGAAGGTCGTCTTCCACGAACAGCGGGTACCCGGTGGCTTTGGCGTCTGGCAGGAACCCCTGGTCACACTGCGTCTGCCCAAGCTGTTCAATCTGCGAATGGATCCCTATGAACGGGCTGACACGGTCTCCGACCAATACAATGATTGGCTCGTCAGGAACGACTATCTCCTCGTAAAGGGCCAGCTCAAGGGCGCCGCCTTCCTGGAAACCTTCGTGAAGTATCCGCCCAGCCAGCGCGTCGCCAGCTTCAACATCGAGGGTGTCCGCGACCAGGTGAACAAGGCGATCGACCAGTCGTTCAAGGACCGCGGTATCGAGAAATAGCGCGCCGATCGGCCTTGTGAAGCACAGACGGACGCATCCGCACAGCCGATGCGTCCGTCCACACCATACACGGGGTCAGCATGACGGCACGCGACGACATCATCGCATTGGGCCAGCGGATCAGGCAGTCTATCATCGGCCCGGAGACCATGGTCGAGCGCAGTGTCCAACAAGCCGCAGCGGTGAGGGTCCGGCCATATCCAACGGCGTTGCCGCCCCTCAATCCCGTTTAGTCGCGATGGTGGCGCTGGCGACAAATCTCAGCCGCGCCATATATGGCTCGTTTACGCGGTCGTTTACGTTAAGCGCACGTGTTGTTTACCGTTACGTACTTCCTGTTTACTGCTGAATCGTCAAACTTGCTGCCAACCTTGGAGGTCGCGATGACTTTGGCTTTCGAAACTGAGCATGGACCATCGACGACGCCTGACGGCATGGTGTGGATTCCCGGTCGTACTTTCAGCATGGGATCGGACGATCACTATCCGGAGGAAGCGCCGGCTCACTTGGTCAAAGTCGAGGGGTTCTGGATCGATGAAACACCGGTCACCAACCGCAAGTTCATGGAATTCGTGAAGGCGACAAACTATGTGACCTTCGCCGAGAAGACACCCGATCCAAAGGACTATCCCGGCGCGCTGCCCGAGATGCTGAAGGCCGGATCGCTGGTTTTCACCCAACCCAAGAAGGTGAGCGGCCCGGATATTTCCCAATGGTGGGTGTTCAAGTTCGGCGCGAACTGGCGACGTCCGCTGGGAGGTCTGAGCGATATCCGCGGCAAGCTCGATCATCCGGTCGTGCATGTGGCCTATTGCGACGCAAAGGCCTATGCCGATTGGGCCGGGCGCGATCTTCCCACCGAAGCGGAATGGGAGCTTGCAGCGCGTGGCGGCCTCGATGATACGGAATACGCCTGGGGCGGCGAGCTCATGCCGGGCGGGGTTGCGATGGCGAACACGTGGCAAGGTACATTCCCGACGCGCTCGACGAAGCCGTCGGGCAAGGAACGAACATCCGCTGTTCGCTCGTTTCCCGCGAACGGCTACGGCGCCTACGACATGATCGGCAACGTCTGGGAGTGGACCTGCGACTACTGGTCGATGCGCCATCCCGAGCCGGCCGCGAAATCCTGCTGCATCCCTCAAAACCCGCGCGGCGGCGACATCGATGCGAGCTACGATCCCCGCCAGCCGGAGATCCGCATCCCGCGTCGCGTTCTCAAAGGCGGCTCGCATCTCTGCGCGCCGAACTACTGCCGCCGCTATCGCCCCGCCGCGCGCCATGCCGAGCCGGAGGATACATCGACAAGCCATGTCGGCTTTCGCTGCGTGAAGCGATCGCCGACCTGACGAATTGACCGGCTGAAGAATTGACGCGCCAACCGGAGAGATCGAAGCGAATGCACGCACAACGTTACGATACTCGACTTGCCTCGCTCGTTTTGGCTTTCCTCCTCCTGATCGCCGCAGCAAATGCCGTCTTCGCCCAGGACGCCTTGTCATCGTGGAGCGACGGCGCGGCGAAAACACGGATCATGGAGTTCGTGAAGGCGACCACGACGGAGGGAAGCGACCGATATGTTGCACCGGATGACCGGATTGCCGTCTTCGACAACGACGGTACCCTCTGGTCCGAGCAGCCGTTTTACTTTCAGCTCGGCTTCATGCTCGACCGCGTCAAGGTGCTTGCGCCGCAGCACCCTGAATGGAAAGCGAAGGAACCGTTCAAATCAATCCTCGCCGGTGATCTCGCGGGTCTCGCCAAGAGCGGCGAAAAGGGCATCGTCGAACTCGCAATGGCCACCCATGCCGGCATGACGACTGACGAGTTCGCCAAGATCGTCACCGACTGGTTCGCGACGGCGAAGCATCCAAAGACCGGCAAGCCGTACAACGAGATGACCTTCGTGCCGATGCGGGAACTCATCGATTATCTGCGCGCCAACGGCTTCAAGACCTACATCGTCTCGGGCGGCGGCGTGGAGTTCATGCGACCGATGACGGAGAAGGCGTACGGGATCGCGCCGGAGCAGGTCATCGGCAGCACGGTCGTCACGCAATACGACCTCGTCGACGACGTGCCGGTTTTGCGACGCCTCCCCAAGATCGACTTCATCGACGATGGTCCTGGCAAGCCTTCAGGCATCAACAAGTTCATCGGCCGCCGTCCGATATTTGCGGCTGGAAATTCCGATGGCGACTACGAGATGCTGCGCTGGGTGACGGCGGGCAAAGGTCCGTCATTCGCGATGATCATCCACCACACCGATGGTACGCGGGAATACGCCTACGATCGCAAGTCCGCATTCGGCAAACTCGACAAGGCGCTCGACGAAGCCCTGCAGCGGAACTGGCTGGTCGTCGACATGAAGGATGACTGGAAGAGGATCTACCCCTTCGAGCAATAGCCGCACGCGCTGATCACTTCGATGCGCAGGCCGGAAAGAGGCGCGCACCGCCGTATCGTCATTGAACGACAGGCATCGGCTTCGTGACGGCAGGCGGGATCGATAGGGCGGCACCGTAAACTTAACGCCACGAAGACAATATTTTGGAGTACGGCATTGCTTCAGGCGGCGTGAAGGCGTGCGATTTGGCGCCAGGCATCCAGGGCTGCGGCTCGCAGTTGGCGATGGTGGGTGGATGGAATGTCGTGGCGGGAATGTAAAAGAGATTGGCGATCGGGTCGTGGATGGAAACGAAGCGTTGAAGATGCCTTGCTGACTTGAAGCGTTTCATGATCCTCTCACGCCTTCGGATAGGCTGATGGGAGTTTTCTGCCCGATTGTTCAGGCCCTTGTGCGAGCGATGTTCGACACCGGGCATGATTTCCCGCTTCGCCGCGCTTCACTAGCGTCTTTTCGGCGGTCCTCTTCGTCCCGCCACGCTCAAAGCACTCAGCCTTCACCGTCCACTTGCATCGCCTCAGGGCGATCGCACATTGGAAGGCCGTCACCGGGGCCGCAGCCTGATCCTCGCGGCATGCCGGAACTGTCTTCAGCAAAGTTAACCTGACATCACTTCTGACCTTCAGGGGTGCTCCATCAAAGTGACGCTTTCAGACGTGAAGCGGTCATTGACTTGGCGGCTGGCGCTGCCTCGCAAATCCTTTGTGAATGACGACGAACGCCAAGGCCAGCCACAGTCCGCTGGGATTTTGGTTTGAACAGCCCATTGCCTTTGTGGTTTGAGTCGCCCATCGAGCGCCAGCGGGTCCGAGATAAGGGAGCCGTGCGCTACGCCTCATCTCTGCAGTGTTGATTTTTCATCGTTGACTTATCGTTGCACAATTCTGGGTCACTTTTACAGACTGAGCAGGTCAACCACTACGTTACCAACGTGAGATCGCATTCGCCAGCTTTGAATGAAAATTGAGCAAGGCTCTACGAACGGACTTCCGGTTTAGCGTCCATGCAAGTAGTCGAGAGCTTGGTTCGCGCCGGGCAGCGACAGTCTAGATATTCACCGAGGGACAACGGAAGACTAATACCAATTAACATCAAGCAAATTCGTTTTAACATGAAGCTTAGGTTCTTTGCGTAAGCAACTCAGCTCTGACAGGATGTTAGGATAGCACGATGTACGCACTTTTGACTTCGAAGCCCCTGTTTGAAATCACTCTCGGGACCTCGGGAATGATACTAATAATCTTCGTGCACGGGATTGGGCTCAGAATTATTAACCAGCGTTTCACCGGATCGTGGATACGAATAAGTGAGATCACGCCGCAGTGGACAATCAACATAGTGCTAGCCTTCACAATAGGTTCTCTCGGCGCTCTCCACTTCTTGGAAACACTTTTCTGGGCAGTCCCTGTGTCTGCATTTGGATTGATTCCGTCAATGCGTGACAGCTACTTTTACGTGTTGGAAAACTACACGACGCTGGGCGAAGGCAATGTCAGTCTGCCCTATCAATGGCGTCTGATCGGACCCATCATAGCCATGTCGGGGCTCTTTACGTTCGGTTGGACGGGCAGCGTCTTGGTCAACATAATGACGGAATTTGGCAAGGCCGACAGGAAGCGCGCTGAAGCGCGAAGCAACCGCCGATCCGGTGAATGACGACCTGCGTGACTGTCTCCAAGCTTCTCGCGCCCGGACCCCGTAGCCCGGACCCCATAGAGTGTGGGGGTCTCCAAGCGTAAAACGGCTAGTCCCGGCATCGCTGATGTACCAGCCCGTCAGACACCCATATCGGCCTTCACCCGGCCCGAGGCGACGGCGGCCTGGAGCGTCGCGAAGTCCCGCTCGTTCTGGTCGGCGTACGTCTCGGCGAACGAGGCCATAGCCCGGTCGAAGGCATCCGACTTGCCGAGGTACGCGCTGATCGCGATTCGGTCACCCGAGCGCGCGTGGGCACGCGCGAGCGTCCAGCCGCAGGCCTTCCCGTACGCGGCCAGGGCGGGCGGGCTCATCGCCTCGATCACCAGTGACGTCTTCCAGTCCTTCAATTGGCGCACGTAGAAGTCTCGTTCCTGCCCGTCGAGTGGGGACTTGATGTGCTGCCAGCCGACGAAGATATCGGTGGCGGCTTGCATCAGCTGCTGCCCTGCGACAACCCGCTCGCCGTGGGTTGCGTATTCGCTTTTGCCCACGAACCGCTCGAGTACCGACGGTTGCGCCTCCTTAACCTGTAGGAAGAGCGGATCTCGGTCGTCAGCGCCCAGGAAGAGGGCGATCCGGTCGCGGGTGCCGACGCTCCCGACCCCGACTACCTTGCGAGCTTGGTCTACGTAGCGAAACTGCTCGAGCAGGACGCGCCGGTCGCTGGCCAGCGTGCGCCGGTAGGCACCGAACAGGTCTCGGATCTCGTTCTCAATCTGGTCGCGGCTCCCCCCCGGAGGAAACAGCTCGACGATCGGCACTATGAGCGGCGGGTCATTGATGATGCGGGGTTCGCCATCGACGAGGTGGGTTAGCTTCTCGTAGGAGTGCATGCTGTCGCGCGTGCGTGCCTTGGCGACGTCGGCCTCTGCCCGCTTAAGCTGTTTCACGTCGACCCCGGCCGAAAATTCGCGCAGCACCTGCTCCATCGGAAGGCTGGCGTACCAGACCTGAAGATTGCGCATCGCAGCAAAGCCGTGCATCGCCTCCCGGTACGAGCGGATCGTGGCCAAGACGGCATGCGCTCGTTCCTTGTGCGAGAAGCTGTTGTCGCGGCCCGCGATCGCCAAGCTCGCCGCCAACCGCTTCACGTCCCACTCCCACGGCCCCGGCGTTGTCTCGTCGAAGTCATTGACGTCAAAGACGAGGGTCCGCTCCGGCGAGCCGAACGCGCCGAAGTTCGAGAGGTGCGCATCGCCGCACAGCTGGGTGCGGATGCCTGAGTTCGGCGTCCGCGAGAGATCCGCAGCCATAATCAGCGCGCCGCCGCGATAGAAGGCGAACGCTGACGCAAGCATTCGACCGTACCGGGTCGGCACCAACTCGGGCAAGCGCGTGACCGCCTGCTCCTCGAGCAAGGCCACCGGGTCCCGATCACGGGGGATCTCGATCTCGGCCTGGAGCGTCCGCGGCACCTCGACCCGCGCTGCCTTGCCACGCGCCGCACGCTCGGCCGGAGTGAAGTGCGGGACAACCTTGGGCCGACCTGCCTCGACTCTGCTCATCGGCCCCCCTTCCTTTGTGGCGATGCCGTGCTCAAAATATCGCCCCTTTCCATGTTGCTGTCAAAGGCTCCATCCGATCGCGCGCGCCCGCACGCCCAGCCGCCGGACGGGTGGCGTGCGTTGACGGCGCGTGAGACGGCGAAGCCTCGGTCAGTCACTTTGCGACAGGTGAAGGGCGAAGACCCATGCTGACGAGCCTCCCGCTCTCCACCCGCTCTCCGTTTCACGGTTGACCGCGTGCGGCACTTTGCGTAGCGTCGCGTTATGCGTGCCTCAGGCCCGATCGTTCAGCGAATTGCTGACGCTCACGTCGTCAACTGACGAGTAGGAGTCATCGTGATGAGCGCCCCTGACCAACATCTTATCCAAAGGTACGAGCAGTCGTTGGTCGACACGTTCGCGAACTTCGCCGATCCGAAGCAGGAGTGGCGCAGGCTGTTCTCCGAGCTGCTGGGGACGTTTTTCCTCGTCCTCGTCGCCGCCGGCGGCGGGATGATGGGGCAGGCGTTTCCCAACACCATCGACCGTAGCGCGGCAGTGGTCGCGCCCGGGCTGATGGTGATGGCGATCATCCTGTTTATGGGCAAAGTCTCCGGCGCTCACTTGAATCCCGCCGTCAGCGTTGCCTTCTCGCTCCGCGGCGACTTCCCGTGGCGTCGCGTGCCCGGGTACATCATCGCGCAGCTGATCGGCGCCACCCTCGCGGCGCAGTTCCTGCACGCTGTGATCAACGTTTCGGCGACCTACGGGTCGAACTATCCGGCGGCAGGCTATTCGGCGGGCAGCGCGTTCCTGATGGAGGCGGTGCTGACGTTCGGGCTCGTCAGCGTCATTCTCGGCACTGCATCCGGAGCGCAGAACATCGGCGTCTTCGGGGCGATTGGGGTCGGGGCCTACATCGCGCTCGCGGGCCTCTGGGGAAGTCCGATCTCCGGTGCGTCGATGAACCCCGCGCGCACGTTCGGGCCGAATCTTGTCGGCACCGATTTCACGAGCTACTGGGTCTACGTGGCGGGTCCACTGGCCGGCGCTATGCTCGCGGTGGGAGCGGCATGGGTGCTGCGAGGGCCGGGCGGGGGCCGCGCAGGGTCAGGCGCCGCCCAAGGCGACCTCTACACCGAGATCGAGCACCCCGACAAGGCCTGAAGCGGTATCGGGTCCGTCACTATTTTCCGCAATTGTGGGGGCTTTCCGGAACTTTGGAAACTCACTCTTGCCTTTCGCGAATGCGAAGGTTCGACCCTCTCCTGACCTTCCCATCTGCCCAAGGGAATGTCAGGGTTGGGTCAGTTCGAGACTTCGGATCCACCGGATTGAATGTCTGCATTCTTGTGCTTTGTTACAGGAACCTGCCAGTCAGCTTCCGGCCCCAAAGTCGGAAACAATTTCCGCTTTGCGCCGCCAAGCACGAACCCGCTTCGCGGGAGGGCGTGCGCGGTGAGGTTGGTGTGACTATCTGAAGTTCTAGGCAGGCTGTTGGCGTTGCCTGACCATGGAGTTCCCTTCAACGAGAGGAACGTTCAATGGTCAGCTTTTCACATGATGCCCCGACCACACCGCTTCGCCAGCGCATGCAAGAAGATATGGTGATGCGGGGTCTGGGATCCCACACTCAGCAGGACTACATCCGTCATGTCCGGCGCTTCGCCACTTTTCTTAGGCGCACGCCTGATACGGCAACGGCCGAGGACATTCGGCGCTTCCAGTTGTATCAGCATGAGAACGGTGTGGGGCACCGTAACGTTAACCGAGCAGCGATCAAAATGTGGGATCTGGCGGTATGACCAAGGTCGCCCGTGATCCTCTTTCTCGTCGCCACCGATTTCCAGCGGACGCGATTGCCCATGCCGTTTGGCTCTATTTCCGGTTTCCACTCAGTCTGCGAATGGTCGAGGATATGCTGGCAGCCCGTGGCGTCATCGTCTCTCACCAGACCGTGAGGCTCTGGGCGGAGAAGTTCGGCAGGCATTTCGCCAATAATATCCGGAAGCGATCAGCCGGCAGGCTCGGCGATAAATGGCACCTCGATGAGGTTGTCATCACGATCGCCGGCAAGAAACACTGGCTTTGGCGCGCCTGCGACAGAACCTCCTTTCCATCGAAGCCTGCAACGTACTTTTACGATGGTCGGGTGTCGGCCTTTGTCATGCAACCTTCTGATTTTTCGCGCGTTCACGTGACATGGTCATGACAGCGGAGGAGGTACTGGATGTCCAAGCGCGCGATGCCCGATAGAGACGCCCAAGGGGCCCTCCGGGAATGGGTCGATGCCGGCGAATCCATTTCCCCCGGCGAAGGAATGAGCAATGCGAGCGGGAAGCCGCAGGGGTTGAACACGGAAGCCGAGATCCAGGCCCATCTCGCCGAACTCGAAAAAGCCCCGGCCGAGGACGAATTCCTCCCTCCCGTGGACTACGTTCCGACCGAGCGGCGAACGTTCCAGGATGTCCGTGACGACGTCGATCAGCTGCGCCACGAGATCGATAATCTCCGCGCGCGCCTGTCGATCATCCAGCAACAGGCGGCGACCGTTGTCAGGTCAAACGTCGAGTGGGCCGACGCCAGTGCCCATGCACAACTCGGGCCGTATCCGTGGGCGAAGCTCGCAGGCGCGATGGTCGCGACGTTTGTTGGCGCACGAATGCTGGGACGCGCTGCAGGATTTGCGGCCATGGTGCTACCCCTGATCGCGAGGCCGCATCGCCGCAATCAGGATTAGATCGGCACCCGCAACCGCAGTCACCGGCGCTTCGACAAGTAGGGCCACACGCCGCACTTAAAACGCGCTTGCGAGGGCGCTGCTCTTGAGCCCGGCCTTTGTCAAACCCTCCTTGATGGAGGCTGACAACGCCGGTCCGAAATGGCGCCGCGCCATTTCTTCGCGCAACGTCGTCTCGAATTCAGGCGCCCTGCGTCCGGCGTCATCCAGCCGCGCGGCCGCTTGGTCGGAACCAAGCTGTCCGAGTGCGGCGGCGCGAAGCACTCGGATCACAAAGTCGTTGCCGTTCACCTGTTCGGCGAGGAGCGATGTCTCGGCCCAATCGCCGCGGCGATATGCATCGAGCGCCAGCACCAGAACGGCATCGCGCGGGACGGCGTCCACCGATCGGCCGGCGTCTTGCGCCAGGGATACGCCGGCGTCCCAATAGCCTGCGCTGAACAGCACCATGGCGAGCTTGGCGCTGACCTCCGGATTGTTCGGGTTGAGCACAAGCGCACGGTTGCCTGCGCTGATCGCGGCATCTGTTCGTCCGCTGTAGAATTGTGCCAGCATCAGGGCGATCTGGGCGCGATCGGAGAGAGGCGCAAGCGATACCGCTCGATTTGCAAGGTTGATGGACCGGCTAACGGTTTCAGCGTTCACGCCGGCGCCATGCCCCGCGATCAGCACCCTCGACAGGGTGGCGCTTGCGTCGGCATTGTTCGGGTCGGCAAAGAGCGTTTTTTCAAGGCAAGCTCCGGATTCGGCAATAGCGTCAGGACCGCCGTCGTCGAGGGCGTATTCCGCTCTCAGGACGCAGGCATTCCCGATCGTGTTGGCAGCACTGTTGTGGGTTTCGATATTGTTGATCGCACCCCGCGCAGCGGCAAATCTGCGCGAAAGAGTGGTGACGAGCTCGTCCCTCACCGTCGCCTCGGCCTTTCCCTTCGTATCGATGTGTTCCAGGCCGGAACTCAGCAGGTCGCCGGTGCGGGTATCGACGATCTGCCACCAGACGCTACGGTCATCGCCGTCGCCGTAGTACTTCATGGCTATGTCGTAGGCACTGCCCTTGGGTGCCCGGAGGCTCTCCGCAAGGGGTCTCCCGCGCGTTGTCGCGGTGGCCAGGCGCAATGTCTGGAATTGAGCCAGCGCGGTCAGCAGCATGTCCCTGGTTAGGCTCGCGTCCCCAGCCCACCTGGCTTCCGCCGCCGTCATCGTCACTGCGACCGTGGGTTTTTCCGTGTAGGAGGGTCGCAGGCCATAGACAACCAACCCGACTGAAACAGCGACGGCCGCCGCCGCCGCAACAGCGAGTGACAGCTTCCAGCCATGGGACTGTCGGGCGTTCTGCCGCGATACGGTAGCAGGCTCTTGCGCTGGCGCCGGCCGCAACCGCGCACGAGGCATTTCGACAATTGCCTTGGTGTCGTCGAGGATGTGGCGCGGCATCGCACTCGAACGCAGGAAAACCGCCAGATATCTGCCTTTGGGCAGCTGCAACTCGACGCTGGTCTCCGCGGCATATGCCTCATAATATTGATTGAGCGCGGAGCGCAGGCGACTGACTTCGATGCGAACGATCGGATCGATGGCCGGATCGAAATTGCTGGGTCGACCGAGGACATCCACGGCAATGGCGTATGCCTTGACGCCCTCTTGCTGGCCTTGAAACAGGTGCTCGGCGAGATAGCGCAGTATGCTCACCGCGCGATCGGTCACATGAAATCTGCTGTCGGACAGCAACCGTTCGAGTTCAGCTCTCGCCTCGCATATCGTGACCGCGCGGGACGTGACGTACTGTTCTTCCACACTCATGGCTGCCTCTCGCATGCAAAGATTGACGCTTGAGTAGAACAGGAGAGTTATCCAATGCATTACGACAGGTTGCAACAACAAACACTAACAAAACCAAAACACGCCGGATTTTGAAACGAGCTGCGCCCTTGCGACACTCATGAAGAGTTGTGAAGACAGAGCTGAATGACGTCGGACTCGATCTCCCCGCATATGGTTTCGTACTCTTCGATCAACGGGTCGCGCGACGTCCCATGACGTTTTCGGAGCCGATCGAGCGTGGTGCAGGCATCCTCGTAGGCTTCACAGAGATTTTCCAATGCGGACGACTTTTGAGCGAGAATTTGCAGGCTCCCGCGCAGCGCGGGGAGTTTCAGCATGAGCCTCCAGAGACCCCGCTGCGCATGTGGCGATTTCTCTGTCGTACGGCTCCCGGTCATCAGCCTATCCGGCCTTGCAAAATTTCCCACCGCAAAAATCTACGCCAACCGAGACGCTGCGGAAGTACGTAACGGTAAAAGCCGCCGCTTTTACGCGCGAGGCTAGCAACGTTTACATTTTTTCCGAGGACATTTACGCTCGCATTTACCGTTGCGTACTCGCACTGAAACCCGTTTCGTGATCTGGGTGGCAGTTGAGCTGGAGGGCGAGCGTGAGAAAACTCTATCTGGCGAACACACAAGGTCAAATTGGTCTGCTGGCGCCGCGCCGGCAGAATTTTTCGCGCACGAATTTCCTGTTTTCCCACTAGGAAACCAAAGAATGAGATGGCTGGTCGCTCTTGTTTTCGTGTTGCTGATGACTGGTAGCGCAGGCGCACAGACGCAGCCGGYGCCGAGCAAAATCGACGATCTCGTCCGACTTCTCCAGGATCCGGACGTGCGAACCTGGCTGGAGAGCCAGAAGCCGGCAGCGCCTGCGGTCCAACCGGCTGCGATCAGCGGCCTGCCCGCCTGGGAGCTGGCGACACGCCAGCGGATCAACGCGATCGTTTCGGCCGTCCCTCGCATTCCGGGCGAGGTCGCGTCCGCCTCGATGCGAGTGCGGCAGGATGCGATCTCCCATGGCTATGCGCCCGTCATGCTTATCTTCGCCGGCCTCGTTGTTTTCGGCGCGCTTGCTGAGAAACTGTTCAGGCGGTTGAGACCAAACAGGGCCGTCCCCGGCAGTCCGCCGCGCGCCCTCTCCGAGCTTTTGCCCCTCGCCGTCTTCACAGCCGCCATGGCGGTCATATTCTTCGCGGTCGAGTGGCCACCGCTCGCTCGCATCGTCCTGCTTACCTATCTGGTTGCATTTGTCGTCTATCGGTTCGCGTCGGCGCTTGCCGATATCGCGTGTCACGGCCGCAACGATTTGCTGCGGCGTGTCCGGATCTTCCTGGGGATCGCGGTCTTTGCCGTCGCCTCCACCAGCCTGGGAGAAGCGGTCGGGCTCGATCCTGCAGCAACGACCGCGATCGCCTACTGCTTCTCCTTCGTGCTGCTTCTGCTGGCGATCGAATTGCTCTGGCGAACGACCCGAAAGGGGCGCGCGGCCAAACTCGGCCTGACCGCTTTTCTTGTCGCAGTCTGGTTTCTCTGGTGTATCGATCTTCGCGGGCTGTTCTGGATCGGCATCTATGCACTGGTATTGCCGGGAATACTGCGAAGCGTCGGACGCAGCGTGGAGGCGGCAATTCCTTGTCCGCCGGACAGTCGCCGGAGCGTGTTGCTCGTTCGGGGCAGCCGGGCCGTGGTGGTCGCCCTCGCGGCGGCCTGGATCGCCGTTATCTGGCAAGTCAATCCGGACTCGCTGGCGCACCAGAATCCGGCCTTGACCCGAATACTCTACGGATTGCTGAAAAGTGTCGTCGTCCTCCTTCTCGCCGACCTGGCGTGGCATCTGGCACGCGCCCACATCGATCGCACGCTGGCGACATCTTCGGATACGACCGGATTGTCGGCGGCCGACATCGCACGCCGCAGCCGGCTTCGGACATTGTTGCCAATCATCCGAAACGGGCTTGCGGCGATAGTGGCGGTCATGGCCGGGCTGATCGTGCTGTCGGAAGTCGGCGTCGAGATCGGGCCGCTGATCGCTGGCGCCGGGATCTTCGGTGTGGCGATCGGCTTCGGTTCGCAGACCCTGGTGAAGGACGTTATCAGCGGTATCTTCTATATGCTGGACGACGCGTTCCGGGTCGGCGAGTACATCCAGGCAAAGAACTACAAGGGAACGGTAGAGGGCTTCAGCCTGCGGTCCGTACGCTTGCGGCATCACCGAGGCCCGGTGTTTACCATCCCATTCGGCGAGCTTGGCGCCGTCGAGAACATGAGCCGCGACTGGGTGATCGACAAGTTCCGGATTTCCGTCGGCTACAACACCGATATTGCCAAGGCGCGCAAGATCACAAAGGCGATCGGTGCCGAACTGCAGGCGGATCCCGAGGTCGGTCCGCTCTTCATCGAACCCCTGAAGATGAAAGGTGTAGAAGAATTCGGCGACTACGGCATCGTCCTGAGTTTCGCGATGACCACGGTGCCGGGGCAGCAGACTTATATTCGTCGCAAGGCGTACGCGATGATCCGGGATGCGTTCCAGGCGAACGGCATCGAGTTCGCTCAGCCGACGGTACAGGTTGGCGGAGACGACAAGGGCGGCGGTGCGGCTGCCGCAACGGCGGTGCGCGCGACCCAACTCAAACAGCAGGCGGCGGAAGGCGAATGATGCCTTCTCTCGGGCGAGCGTCTCGGACGTCGCGGCGGCAGCGCCGGCCCTTCATCGTCGGGACCCGCAGCGGGGCGCCGCCACGACTCACCATCGCAAAATTTTCCGGCCCACGACGAAGCCGGAAAATGTCACTATCATGATTGCGGTCGTATACCAGACCGCAAGGAAAAGAGGACTGTCGTCAGGGCAGTGCCAGGCGTAGATTGCGGCGGCAATGGCGCCGGCGGCGAGGCCGGCCACAGCGCCGGCAAGACCGGGTTTATCGGGCGCTGCCTCTTTCAGCGCCAAGAGCAAGCAGGCAAGCGGCGCAAGCGAAAGAACAGGAACGTAGAAGATGCAATAATCGGCATAATTGCCGATCATGCTCGTCATCCAATTCTGTTCCGGCACAACGGCGAGCTCGGTCGCAATGCCGACAACCAGCAGCACTGCGGGCAAGGCAAACGCCAGCGCGCGGGTCTTCAGCGCAATGCCCGGACGGCCGATCGAAAAAACAAGCGCGACTGCGACGACAGCCAGGATCAGGGTTTGGCAGATTTTGAAGAAGACGCGCGGCGTATCGAAGACGGTCTGGATATCGGGCCGGACGCCGACGAACAAAATCATGTAGGCAATGGAGATCGCAGCACCGACCAGCAGCGCCAAAGCCATCATGCGACCGTGCCGCATGCGTACCGGAGCGTCCTTCGCAAGAAGGTCGATCAGTTCATCCGTTTTCACGTTCATCTCTCCGATAGTGGGCGGCCAGCAACTTCAGCGCCCGGTGAAGAGCCACGCGAACGGCTCCTTCGCTCATTTTCAACCGCGCCGCGGTCTCGCGCACACCCGCGCCTTGGAGCGAGATGGAGCGCACGATCTCGCGCCCCGGATCCTTCAGCTGCTCCAGCAGACGTTCGACATCGAGCCGATCCGAAACGTCCGCCTGCTCTTCCGCCTCCAATGTGGCCATCACATCCTCGATGGGCACGCTCACATGCCGGCCGCGCCGTCGCAGGCTGTCCACCAATTTGTTCCTCACGATGGTCGACAGCCAAGGGCCGATCGGCCGTTTCGGATCCCAGGTTCCACGCTTCAAATGGACAGCAAGCAGGACCTCCTGAACCACATCCTCGGCCTCGCTGACGGGCGCGCCGAATTGGCCGCAGCGCCGACGCGCCATTGCGCGCAGATGCGGCGTGACGGCTGAAAGGAAGCGGTGATACGCGCGCGCATCGCCTTCGATGGCTTCACGCATCCAGCCGGACCATTCCTGTTCACGTGCCGACTGTTTCACCCGACATTACCCCTCTACGCATGCGCACAAGAATTTGTTACCACGCTTTGCGATTTATTCGTGAGCGCGACGAACGGCCCACCGCTTCTGGCGTTGACGTAATGTCGGTTGCGCTTTTTATCAGAACTTCTGCTTTGTCCGCTTTGGCATGAAGTAGCTTCGGATCCTGACGAGTGATTCAGCGACCGCTGCATCCGATTGGGTAGCCGGCCCAGTAGCTTCACTGAGCATGCGGATCGGCGCGATAATATCGCCAGTGACGGCATGGCCACGGATGACCGGCCGCCATTGTTTCTGCGAAAAGCCTGTCCCCATCAGGAAGCTGTTGTGCCAATCCATGGTTTCGAAGGTTTGGTTGTCGATCCTGCTGAACCTGGGCCGGTGTTCCTCAGGTGTTTCGGCAAGGCTCGCCGAGATCCGGTTCTATTCCGCAACGATTGTCTGCACGGCCTGCTCCGGGATCCATTGGCGTGGGTCGATAAACTTCGGAGCGATGACAAGCGCCGTCAGATAGCCGTCGATGCCGCTCATCGTCCAGATCGGAGGGCAAGAACGATTGTCGCGTCGCGGGGTATTGCATCGACATCCTTGCCCGCGCCACGCTTCATCGAATTTCGACGATGACTTCTCGTTTGACATGGATGGACGGCAGATGAACTGAACCGCGCCTATGGCCGATGTATTGCGCGGTCAGGCGGAAACTTCCATAACTGCAATGGCGGTGGCGGCAGTGGAGGGCGTGGGAGATGAACGGCGCTCCACTCTGTACTGGAGATGCCTTGAGCCCAGCCCGAACGTGCAAGGCACCGACGGGTTGGCTCGTGTCGTGACTCGGGAGGCAAACCACTGCCATGGACAAGCAACAGATTCCCTTCCGGACAACTGCTGTTCGCTTCGTGCGAGCGCTCAAGGTCTTCCTGACTTCCGAGGTGGGCGGAAAAGCCGGAGTGATGTTTTCCGGATTGGTGGCGCTTTTGTTCGCGCTCAGCGGCCTGAACGTTGTAAGCAGCTACGTAGGCCGCAACTTTATGACCGCGATCGCCGATCGCCAAACCGCTGAGTTCATCCGGCAGGCGACATTTTACGTTGCGGTCTTCGCGGCATTCACCATCGTTTCGGTCGTCTCCCGTTTCATCGAAGAGCGACTTGCACTGCTTTGGCGAGATTTCCTCACCCGGCGGGCTGTCAGTTCCTATCTGGCTGATGGGACCTACTACCATCTGGACGTTTCCGGGCAGCTCACTCACCCCGACCAGCGGATCGCTGAGGACATGCGCGCATTCACGGTGACTACGCTGTCATTCATCCTCATGGCTCTTAACAGCAGCCTTACGATCATCGCATTTTCCGGAGTGCTTTGGTCGATAAGCCCCCCGCTGTTTGTCGTCGCTGTGCTGTATGCGGCTGGCGGGTCGTACCTGACGATCATGCTTGGACGACCATTGATCAAGCTGAACTATGACCAACTCGACAAGGAGGCGAGCTTCCGCTCCGGCCTAATTCAAGTTCGAGAAAACGCCAAATCCATTATGTTGGCGCGCTGCGAAGGACAGCAGAGTTTTCGGCTGCTGCAGCGGCTCGAGGAGGCAGTCGCCAACTTTCGCAAAGTCACCGCGATCAACCGCAACGTGGGCTTTTTCACAACTGGCTATAACTGGCTGATCCAAATCATTCCCGCATTGATCATTGCGCCTGCGTATATCAGAGGGGACATCGAATTCGGGGTGATAACCCAATCCGGCGCGGCTTTCGCAATGCTCGTGGGCGCGTTTTCGCTTATCATAACCCAGTTTCAGTCCATTTCGACATTCGCCGCGGTCGTCGCGCGGCTTAGCTCCCTGATGGAGGCTATGGAACAGGTCCAAACACCCGTAGAAGCGGGTATCGAGTTTACCGAGGAAACAGGGCGCCTGGCCTACGAGCGGTTGACTCTGTTGTCACCAGCGAACAAGGTCCCTCTCGTAAAAGACTTGTCGCTTTCGATCCCCGTCGGAACGCGCGTTTTGATCACAGGGCCCATTCAAGGTGCTCGAATAGCGCTGTTCAAAGCAACGGCCGGCATTTCCGTCAAGGGATCCGGACGTATCGTCCGGCCAGCCCTCGACGACATACTCTTTCTCCCTCAGCGCCCTTATCTTCCGACAGGCACGCTACGCCAGGTTCTTGTCCGCAATGCACGCGCGGCCGACGTCCCCCAGGAACGCATCGTGCGGTACTTGCACGACCTCAATCTTGAACATGTGCTGGAGCAGGCGGGCGGGCTAGATGTGGAGAAAGACTGGGAAATGTTGCTTCCACTGCAGGAGCAGCAACTCCTGGCACTCGTCAGCATTCTTATCGCGATGCCGCGGTTCGCTTTCCTGGACCGTATTGATACAACACTGGGTCTCGACAAGCTTCACAGGATCCTGCAAATCCTTTCCGAAAATTCAATAACCTGCATCAACAGCGCGGAAACCGACGCCCTGCGCGATTGTCACGATGCGGTGTTGGAATTCGGAGAGGATGGCGGATGGCAGTGGACGGGTAGCCGGGCTTGAGGCGCTGCCACGCCAATGCCGGTGAAATGGTTGTCGAACGCCCGCAACAGGTGTAGTTTGCGAGCGGCTCGGTGCCCCGAAGGGAAGGTCGTGCTGCCATGCTGGTCAAGGACGTGATGATCACGAAGGTTGTCGGGGTATCACCTGACAACAGTGTCAGGCGGGCCGCCGAGATCATGCTTGCCAATCGCATAAGCGGTGTCCCCGTCATCGATGATGCAGGTAGCCTCGTTGGTATTATCAGTGAGGGTGACCTGCTGCGAAGAACGGAGTTGGGCGGGGGAGCCACTGCCGAACTTGGAACACCCCTCTCAACTGCCGAGGAGAAAGCCAGCTCGTATGTCAAGAGCAATGCGTGGAGAGTGGCTGATGTCATGAGCCGCGACCCAGTGGTCGTGGACGAGGACGCATCTCTCGGGCACGTCTCCAGGCTGATGCAGGAACATCGCATCAAGCGCATTCCTGTGGTCAGAGAGGGTCAACTGGTCGGTATCATCAGTCGCGCGAACCTTTTGGAGGCGATCATCGCGGCGAACCAGGATGAAACCGCACCGGGTGACGAGGCCATCCGTCGCAGCATTGCGAGCCGCCTCAGCGAAAACACGGGTCTTGCAGGAAAAGACATGACGGTAACCGTCTCCGACGGGGTAGCTCACCTGTGGGGAAACGTTGACACCACTGAGTGCAAGAAGGCGGCGCGCGTAGCCGCCGAGAGTGTCCGCGGCGTCAGAGGTGTGGTTGAGCACTTCCCCGAGATTTCTGCATAAAGGGTCGGACTATATCTGTCGTCACGCCGACGCAGAGCAGTTGAAGATCGTGAGCGCAACGAATGGCCCACGGCTTTCGTAATTGACAGCATAGGTTTCTGACACTCGGTCAGATCTTCTGCTTTACCCGCTTCGGCATAAAGTAGGTTCGGATATTGACGAGTGCTTCGGCGACGTCAGCAGCATCCTGGCGGGTCGCTTTCCGTTTTGCCTCTCCGAGCTTGCGGATGGGCGCGATGATATCGCCAGTGACGGCATGACCTCGAAGGACGGGCTGCCAAAGCTTGGGCGTGTACCCTGTTCCCAGCAGAAAGCAGAGGTCCCAATCGAATGGATCAAAGGTCTGATCATCGAGCTTGGTGAACCTGGGCAGGTGGTCTTTCGGTGTTTCGGAAAGGCTCGCCGAGATGCGGTTATACTCCGCAACGATCGTCTGCACGGCCCGATGTTCGGTTGTTTCCATCGGCAGATTCAGGGCATCCGGACCGGTCAGTTCCGGGATCCATTTGCGTGGGTCGATGAACTTCGGGCCGATGATGAGAGCTGTAAGATAGCCATCGAGACCGCTCATTGACCAGATTGGCGATGCCGGACGACGTCCCCTGATGAAGGTTTCGAACGCCTCGTCATCGAGCTTCGGTCGTGCTGTCGTCCCCTGGCTGTTCTGTGTCATGCCACCCGTCGCTCCTGCTGTGTCATCGCTTCACGCTCAGCCTTCCAGGCCCAAGGCAGGACTTTCCAACCCAGCGCGATCTCCAACCATCCCGTTCCGCTCCTATCGGTGAAGGAGCTTATCTCGCGGCCGCGATCACAAAAGGAAAGGTGGGCTGTTCATAGCGCTCACGAATATCCATGATAATGTCCTTTATCATGGATATAAATTGAGGCCGCCAAAAGAGCCGAAAAGGCAGACAGATCTTCCCAAGACGCTGCTTTAATGGATTGGCTTTCGTTTGGATCGAGCGGTTCAGGCTGCTCATTGTGCGTTCAGCCAAGGCTGACGGTTCAACTTTTTACCCTTATTTATCCCAGGGCCGAAGCCCGCTGCTGATAGTCCTCTTTTCCAGAGGTGCCGATGTTCGATCTGCACCCATTTTGGAAAGGCAAGGATCATGAAAAAACATCTCGTTAGCGCCGCCATCGCACTTTTTGTAGCCATCGCTCCCGCTGCGGCCGATGCCCGCTGTGTGCCGACCAACGCGGTAGCCGCCGCGCAGGCAGTTCCCCTAATTCATTACAAAAGCACATTGATCGACGGCGTGAAGGTCTTCTATCGCGAAGCCGGCCCCAAGGACGCGCCGGTCATCCTCCTCCTGCACGGATTTCCGACCTCGTCACACATGTTCCGCAACCTCATTCCGCTGCTTGCGGACCGCTACCGCGTGATTGCGCCCGACTATCCCGGCTACGGCCAGAGTGACGCACCCGACCACACAAAGTTCGACTACACATTCGCGAACCTGACCAACATCGTCGACAAGCTGACCGAAAAGGTCGGAGCCGATCGCTACAGTATGTACGTCATGGATTACGGCGCACCGATTGGATACCGGCTCGCGCTCAAACATCCCGACCGGGTTGAAACCCTGATCGTGCAGAACGGCAACGCCTATACCGAAGGCCTCGCCGCATTCTGGGATCCGATCAAGGCCTATTGGGCCGAGAAGACGCCGGAACGCAGGGAAGCACTCGCCGGCCTGGTTACGCTCGAGACCACGAAGTTTCAGTATACCGACGGGATGGGCGATGTCGCGAGGATCAGCCCCGACAACTGGGTCGTCGATCAGGCCTTGCTCGATCGACCGGGCAACAAGGACATCCAGCTGGATCTTCTGGGCGACTACGGTAGCAATGTGCCGCTTTACCCGCAGTTCCAGGCTTTCTTCCGCGAGCGCAAACCGCCAACGCTGATCGTCTGGGGCAAGAACGACAAGATCTTCCCCGAGTCCGGCGCGCACCCCTATCTTCGCGATCTCCCCGACGCCGAGATGCACATTCTCGACAGCGGCCATTTCGCCCTCGAGGACAAGCTCGACGTGATGGCGCCCCTCATCCGAGATTTCCTCGACCGCAAGCTTTGCAAGTGACGCGTCCCGCGGGGCCACCGGCCCTGCGGCCAACACCCTGAAAGGAAGAGATATGACCAATCCCGATTTGGGCACCCAGGCAGCTGGGGCGCCATCCCTCTCAATCATCCTTGTGCACGGTGCCTTTGTCGACGGCTCGGGATGGCAACAGGTCCATGGCGAACTTGTCGACCGCGGATTTGAAGTGCTTGTCGCCCAACACCCAACGATCTCGCTTGAAGGGGACGTTGCCGCCACCGAGCGCCTGATCGCTGCGGCTCGCCACCCAGTGCTCTTGGTAGGCCACAGCTACGGTGGGGCCGTCGTCACCGAAGCCGGCGCCAGCCCAAAGGTCCAAGCGTTGGCTTATATTGCGGCTTTCGTGCCCGATGTCGGCGAGTCCGTTGCAGCGCTGAACGAAGCTCCGGAAGAGCCCGGCGAGACCAAGGCACCGTTGCTGCCCCCGCAGGACGGCTACTTCGTTGTCGACCCGGCCCGCTTTTCGGAAGCCTTCGCAGCCGATGTCCCCCTCGCGACCACGCGGTTCATGGCGGCAGCGCAGCTACCTTGGGGCCTTGCGGCCGTAGTCGCTCCCCTCACCCGTGCAGCATGGATGACCAAACCCAGCTTCTATCTCGTCGCTTCCGCCGACAAGATGGTGCCTCCAAGCGCGCAGCGCCGGATGGCCCAGCGCGCGGCAGCAGCGATCACCGAAATCGACAGCAGCCACGCCGTGATGATGTCGCACCCGCGGGAAGTCGTCGCGTTCATCGCGGCCGCCGCCTCGGCCGCAACGCCGATGCAAGGTGACAGACAATGACCCGGCCCGTCACCTACCACCGAACCACCAACGTTGCCGGGGTGAAAATATTCTACCGCGAAGCGGGAGAGCGGGGCGCACCTGTCGTGGTGTTGCTTCACGGCTTTCCGAGTTCGTCGCACATGTACCGCAACCTCATTCCAGCGCTCGCCGACCGCTATCATGTGATCGCGCCCGACCTTCCGGGGTTCGGTCTGTCAGAGATGCCTTCTTCGAGCGACTTCGGATATGGCTTTGCCGCCTTCTCAAACGTCGTCGCTAGCCTTCTTGAGCAGCTGGGTGCGGAACGCTACGCTCTCTACGTCATGGATTATGGCGCGCCGACCGGGTTTCGCGTGGCGCTCGCGCACCCCGACCGGTTGACCGCTCTGATCATACAGAACGGCAATGCCTATGAAGATGGCATGGGGGAGTTCTGGGCGCCGACGCGCGCTTATTGGGCCGACAACGGTCCGGTAAACCGCGACGCGATGCGGCCTTTTCTGTCGCTTGACGGCACGCGTTTCCAATATCTCACCGGCACAAGGGACGAGGCGCGGATCGATCCCGCGGCGTGGCTGTACGATCAGCTCTTCCTCGACCGCCCGGGCAGCGCGGAAATCCAGCTGGACATCATTTACGACTATCGGACCAACGTCACGCTCTACACCGCTTTTCACGCCTATTTCCGCGCGCATCGGCCGCCGGCCCTGATCCTGTGGGGCGAGAATGATCCCATCTTCCTGCTCGACGGAGCGCGCGCCTTCCTCCGCGACCTGCCCGACGCCGAACTTCATTTTTTCGACACCGGACATTTCGCCCTCGAAGACAAGGCGGACGAGATGATCCCCGTAATGCGCGACTTCCTCGCGCGAAATCTAACTCAGTAACTAAAACTCAAACAGGGATATCGACCATGTACAACAGCAAATCCAAGTCGAGCGTGCTTCCGAGCGGTGGCGGTGCGACCCTCATCGATCCCTCCGACGCCCTGATTCTGCTTCTCGATCACCAGTCGGGGCTATTCCAGACCGTGAAGGACATATCGATCTCCGATCTCCGCCGGAATGTGGAGATGATCGCCAGGCTCGCCACGCTGCTGGGTATCCCGGTCATCACGACCGCCTCGGAACCTGCCGGCACCAATGGTCCGCTGATGCCCGAGATCCACGAATATGCACCGCACGCCATCTATGTGCCGCGCAAGGGCGAAGTGAATGCATGGGACAATGACGATTTCGTCGCCCAGGTTCGCTCGAGCGGCCGTAACACTCTCATTATGGCGGGCGTCTGGACCAGCGTCTGCGTGATGTTTCCGGCGCTCGACGCCCGCGCCGCCGGCTACGACGTTTATGCGGTACTCGATGCCTCGGGAGATCCGAGCGAAATGGCCTCGCGCATTTCGCTCGCCCGCTTTGTGCAGGGCGGCGTCAAACCGACATCGACCAACGCATTGCTGTCCGAGCTTCACCGCACCTGGGCGCGGCCGGAGGCAGCCGAACTCGGCAAGCTCTACGGACTTGTCGCGCCCAACTATGCGGCCGTGGCCGAGAGCTACGCGCGCGCAGCAAGCCGCGAGAGAGGCGAGCTAGGCTCGCATTCGTCCGGCACCCTATGAACTGACAACACAACAGCGAGACACGATATGGCTTATGGTTTCATGGATATCGCGCTCACTCCTGCAGTTCGCAGGGCGCAGGCGGAAATGGGAGCGGATCGTCTCTGGTCCGACTTCAAGGGGCACCGCGAATTCGACCGGTTCTCGGTGAGAGAAACCGCGTTCATTGCGGAGCGCGACAGCTTTTATATGGCCTCGGTTTCGGAAACAGGCTGGCCTTATGTCCAGCATCGCGGCGGGCCTCCGGGCTTTCTCAAGGTCCTCGACGATCGCACCCTCGCCTTCGTCGATTACCGCGGCAATCGCCAATATATCAGCACCGGCAATCTGGCAGAGAACGACCGGGCATGCTTGTTTCTGATCGACTATCCCACCCGCTCCCGCCTGAAGATCTATGCCCGTGCCGAGAAGCTGACACTCGACGCGGATCCGGTGCTCACAGCGAGAATCACTGACGGTGATTATGGCGCCAAGGCCGAACGCATTTTCAGACTGAAGCTCGAGGCGTTCGACTGGAACTGCCCGCAGCATATCGTGCCGCAGTACACGGAAGCCGAATTTCTGGCGGCCTCGCAGCACCTTCTGGACAAGGTCACCCTGCTCGAGCGAGAAAATGCGTCGCTGCGCGAGCGCCTCGACGCACGACGAAAGGATTGAGCGGCTTGAAACTGGCCGGCAGCAATCTTCGAAGCCAAGATTGGCGCGCTACTTCAAAAGTTTGGAGATAGTTCGGCGATCTGGAGCGCCAGGTCAACGTAAGCTCGTTGTAGCCATGGCAAGCTGGGTCCGCTTGGTCGCTGCGCCAGCACCCATGGCGCGCGCGCAGTCTGAAGACTTTTGCAAATAACTCAACGCCTTGTGTGGACGCGCATTGCCGGCTTCAATCAAGCCCGCGACGCGCCAGAGATCCGGATGCCACCAACGTTCCTCACGAATCCCGGTTTCCGTGAGCACGGCGCGCAGATTATTCTCCGCAAGTTGCATTTCGCCCGCGGCAATATAGGCCTCCGCCAACAGGCTGCGGTAGAAGGGGACGCGAGCACGCCAGCCTCCCCGGAGCAATCCGGTGATGCTGTCTTGCATCAAGGTGAAACCAGCACTGTCACCTCGAGTCGACTGGATAGCGCCCGCGAAAAACATGGCTGTTCCTTCGTAAATGCCGACGCTTTCACGTCGGCTGACTTCGGCCAGCTGCCGCTGAAGCTGCGAAGCAGTTTCCAGTTCGCCCTCCACGAAAGCGATCGGTAGGCCTGCCAGCGAGATCGCATTGCCCAGGGATATCATGTGATCGAGATCGGCGGCTCGATCGATGGCACGGGCGGCCAGACGGGAGGCCCGATCAGGGTCACCCTGTAACCAGGACAAAAATGCCTGCGACAGACGAATGCCAACCGGCAAATCGACCTGGAACCGAGACAGTCCATGACCATCTTCCAGGTCACCCCAATCCTCCATCAGTGCATCGAGATGGGCCGATGCCGAATTTAGCTGGCCTGCGTAGATCTCGATATGCGCCAACAGGCGCTTGCCGTCGGGCGCAGTCGCCCAGTCCAAACCCTTTGCCGCCGCAAAATCGTTCATATTGCGTAACGCCGTGCGCGGTCGACCGGAATAAGCAAGAAAAACGGCCTGTCCGCAGACCGAGCGTATTTGGAACTCGGCATCGCGCGATCCGCTCGCATGAAAGATGCTTTCGCGCCAAGCGTCGTCGGTTTGCGGGTGCATGTGGCGCGCCAGCGTCATGGCCCAGGCCCGCGCTGTGGAGAGCTTGGCTCGGCCCAGAGGCACGAGCCCTGATAGTGCCGCGCTGTTCGCGCTTGCAAGGTCGATGGCCGCCAGCATTTCCCTGAACGCCGAAAGTTCTTGCCACAGGGGCAATGCAGCGACCACCAGTTCGACGCCCAATTCAGCGTCGCCCGCAGGATCGAATGCCCAGCCGATCGCGGCACGGACATCGTCGATCTGCCTGCGATATTTCCGTAACCATTCGCGAGATGTCTGTGAGGACCATTCCCGTTCGGCGATCTGCAGCTTATCCCTTATCCGGATGGCAAATTGTCGCCTTGCTTTCTCCCTATATCGTGAACCAAAGAGACGCTGCGCAGCATAGGTGCCGGTGCTCTCGGCCAGCCTATAGTGCACAGTCCCGCCGTCGTATTCCGCGGAGACGAGCGATTTCGCCACAAGCTGCGACAGGGCATCGCGTCCTGTCATAGGCTCGAGAGCGCCGGCGGAATACATGCCCTCCACGTCGTCGGCGCTGAAACGGCCCGAAAACACCGAAAGCAGACCGAGCAAGACAGCCTCGCGGTCGGGAAGAAGCCGATAGCTCCAGTCGAGGGTGGCCTCCAGCGTCTGGTGGCGCAAGGGCGCATCCCTTGCTCCCCGACTCATCGAATCAAAGCCATCCTTGAAGAGATCATCGAGCGCCGAGGGCGCAAGGACACTGGCCGTGCCGGCGGCCAATTCGATAGCGAGTGCCAGGCCTTCCAACCGTGTGCAGATCGAGACGACATTCCGGACATATTCGTCAGTTGGTTTGGCAACGTCAGAGCCGTGCGCCTTGGTGATGAAGAGCTGGATCGCTGGAAACTGCAGCGCGTCGCTCGTGGAGAGCGCCGTCGTCTGGTCTGGATAAGCGAGCCCGGAGAGGAAATAGATCTGCTCGTGCCGCGTCCGCAGCGGCTCGCGGCTGGTCGCGAGGATACGGACGGCAGGAACCTCTGATGATATCCGCTCGACGATCGTCGCTGCCATCGCAATGACGTGCTCACAATTGTCGATGATCACAAGCAGCTTGCTGCCACGAAGGACGTCGATCACGCCTGCGATCGGATCGTCAAATCCAAGCGAGATGCCGAGAGCGGAGGCTATCGCGGGCACCACAAATCGGGGATCACTGAGCGTCGAGAGATCTACAAAGGCAATGGCTTCGCCTGCGCCGCAGCAATGCTGAGCAACTGTGACCGCAAGTGACGTTTTTCCGGCTCCGCCTGGCCCGACGATGGTGACAAAACCCGGTTGATCGAGCTGCTCGGAGATTTGCCGGATCGCGTCATCGCGGCCGAGGAGCTGCCGCACTTGCGGTGGAGCGGTATGATGACTCGTGATTGAAGCAATGTTGCGTGCTGCCGCCGGGCGATCGCTCTCCACCGCGGCGACGAACTTGTAGCCGCGGCCCGCGATCGTTGCGATGTAATCCGTGACAGGATCGAGTTCGGCCAGCGAGCGTCGAAGGTTGCCGACATTGACCTTCAAATTATGGTCATGAACAATGTAGTCCGGCCATACGTGCGCGAACAGGTCGGCTTTGCTGACTACCTCGCCAGCCCGCGCCACGAGCAGGGTCAGTATATCGAAACCTCGCCCGCCGAGCGCGACGGGCTGCCCGTTGTGCAGGAGGGCCTGGGCCTCTGGCAGCAACCGGAAATCGCCGAACTGGTAGGCGTTTTGCTTCGACAAGGCACGGGACCCGCCGTCGTTCGACACTTAGCCCTCACAAATCCATAAAAGCACGGAGACCTTACACCGCACCAACCCATTATCAGTAATCACGGGGTTTCTGCGCTCGATTCTTCGGCTAACATGCACGCTAAATCTTGCCAACCAAATTTATATGGAGAGATGGTCGCAAAATCGCATGGTGCTGGTCGGAGATGCTGGCTACAGCGTCTCTCCCGAGGGCGGCTAATTCTCGGAATTGGGGGGCGGCATCATTTCGGAATCAGGGGGCGACATGCCTCGGAATTTGCACGCAGGCCAACTTCGAGCTGGTCCATCGACCGGTGCCAAGCTTTACGTCCCAATGCAATGCCGCGTAGCGAATGCTCTGCAGCTCATTCAATGCGGAGCCGGTGTTCCGGCTTCGACAGCGTCCGCTCGGCGGCTTAAACACAAATAGCCCGCGAGGGGAAATCCCTGCGGGCTGTTTTATCGAATTTGCAAGTTTCGTTTGGTTGCGGGGGCCTGAGTCCACGGAGGCTTGTAAATTCCCAGCCGCAAGTCGGCCCTACGGCGGCAATTTCGGCTTTGAGGCCGATAGCCGACCGTCCGCTGCGAGGACACCCGACACAAAAAACGGACATTAGAGTTCTTGGCGCCAATGTCCGGTTTGGCCCCAAGCGGTCGCTTCTGTCTGCCAGCCGAGCGTCTGCTTGGGTGAAAGCGGACGTAAAGTAGCCGCTCAGTTGCGGTCTGGTTCGCGCCAACTGCGGTCATTGCAAGAGAGGCTCATAAGACAATAGAGTAGGTATTCAGCATGGGAGGTTAGCCGTTGCCATACGTCAAAGTTGAAATTGCGAAAGGAATCGCCAGCGTCGATCAGAAGCGTGCTGTCATTCGAAGGATGACTGAGGTTCTTGTCGAGGAGCTTGGCCGCGATCCTGAGTATGTCTTTGTCGTGATCGATGAGGTGGACACCGACAACTGGGGCAGGAAGGGCCTATCGCTGACCGACTTGTGGCAAAAGGCTAAGACGGACACACCTTAGAGAACGCAAGGCGCCATGGCTCAGAAGCGCCAGAAGCGCCAGAAGCGGTCGTTGGTGAGGCAACGGTGAAGTGGTATTGCTAAAATTCAAAAGAAGATCGGAAAACAATCGAAAGAACATTCTGCTTCTGTTTGCGCGGCCTCCACCCGTGATGGATTTATGGAGTTGGCATGGTTATCGACTACTGCAAGTCCGCTTTTGAAACGTTCGGGCATCTCCTGATACGCATCTATATGATTTTGATGGGCTATCTTGCGGGAGTAATCTCATTCGGATTGGCGCACGCGATAATCACAGTGCTCTTACGTGAAGACGGGGTTTCTCAATCCATCCAACTTCCTGGATCGACTGTGCCTTTAATCTTGTTGAGTTTGTATTATTTCTTTCGACCAGTTCTGTTGATTGTGAGTGTTGCCGAAATCTTAGGCTACCGCAGCCTCGCCTACTATGCAGGAACTTKGGCGCTTATGGGATACGCTGTAAGTTCCAACGCTAAACCGTTCCTGCCACCACTTCGTTACGATGTGCTTTTCGCCTACCAAGACACCATTTGGGCCTCGTGCGGGATTTTGGGAGGCATCGCTTACTGGGCAGTAGCGGGTCGGTTAGCGCGACCATTATTCCGGACAGCAAAGAGGAACGCGCAAAGCAACCCTCGCAGGGAAAAGCGTCAATACCTATACCGAAGACCGTAATGGTAGCAGATGGCCGCTCAGGGCCGGAAGGCGACAATGCCTTCGGCCGGAATGCGGCACTAGCGGACATTGTGGCGTCGCAAACTTTCTCTATTTCGTGCAGCAATGTCATAAAGGCCGTCGGGGATCGCCAGTGGGATGGGAAGCACTTGGGCAATGGGGTGAAGACGTAGTTCGCATCGAGCCGCTCACCGGTGGGTCTGCCAACGACGTGTGGAGTGTTCGCCTCCACGGGCAGATCGTCGTCGGTCGTCTCGGCTCCAGGTGCGACGCTGATCTCGCATGGGAAACCGAGCTTCTCCAATATCTTGACCGCGAAGGCATGACCGTTCCGGTGCCGATTCCGACGACTGACGGCCGACTGTTCGTGAACGGGCTGGTGGTAATGAAATACATGGAGGGCGGACCGCCCGAGACAGGGTCCGACTGGCGTCGCGTCGCCGGCACGCTGCGCGAGCTGCATCGGTTGACGCAGGGCTGGCCGCAGCGCCCGGGCTGGCGATCCTCGACCGACCTATTGCACACTGAGACCGGAACGAGGCTCAACCTTGCCGCGATGCCCCCTGAGGCTGTTATTCGATGTCGGGCAGCGTGGGCGCGGCTCGTCGGGCGTCAGACATGCGTTGTCCACGGCAACCCCGACAACCCTGGCAACGTCCGCATCCTCGCAGATCGGGTCGCGTTGATCGACTGGGATGAGTCTCGTGTCGACGTCCCAGACCTTGATCTCGTGCTGCCCGGCAACGCTGCCGATCTCGACGACGGCGCGTATGACATCGCCGCGCAAGCATCAGCCGCATGGGAAGCCGCCATTTGCTGGCAGGACAAGTATGCGGTCAGGCGGCTCGCCGAAGTTCGCGCGGTCTGAGCAGTTTCGGCGGACCGGCGGGCTGGAGCCATGCCAGGGCCTCTGGCGACTGCTTTGGGCCTAACATCGGAAATCCTAGCCTCTATCCGTGAACGGCAGCTTTGGCTCGATTCCAGCCGCTGATCGGAAACTGTCATTCGACTGCTGTTGGCGCAGAACGGCCATGCGCGTGGTGATCGCCGGACGGCGGCTTCCGCCCGCCACGCGGGCCTTTGCAGTTGTTGTCCGGCTGTTTGCGCATGTCACATGTCAATAGCCACAGCCGCGTGACCGCGATCCTGGTTCATTGAGGTCGAACCGTCCGCAAGAAACGCCCTATCCGAATCGTTCTTCCGCGCCCTTAACGAAATAATTGACAGTCCAACCAAAACGGCGCTCCGTGGTTCGACGGCGATGGATCTTGGCACTCTTGGTTGAGGCCGGCCTTCGCCGTTACGATGGGGAGGATGCAATGCCGACAGTCATTGGCCACCATAACATCACAAAGGGAACGAAGCACTGGCTCGACTCGCCGAAGCGCAAAGAGCTTTTTGGTCCGCTCGGCGTGACCAACATACGAACATTTGTAGATCCACAAAATCCGACTCGGGTGGCCGTTCTTATGGACGTTCCGGACATGGACGCCATGATGAAAGCTATGCAGAGCAAGGAAGCCGCGGATGCGATGGCCTTCGATGGAGTGGTGCCAGAGTCCTTGGTGATCCTGATCGAATCGGAAAGGTGATTGCTCCGCTGGCCAAGGTTAGCAGGCGATCAACGTCCGCTTCCGGGAAAAAGCACAGCGCTCCCTTACGACAAATATGAGGGCGCGTAGCCGCCCGGAAGCATTGACTCGGTCGGTGGTGTCTCTAATCGCATTTCTGCTAAAGCTGGGAAGCAAATCGCCCGCGATGTCACCAACTCCCGAAGTGTGAAGGGCGCAACGGGCTGATGCGCCTCTCGCTCATCAGGCCTCTTGTCTTGAAGGAGGAGCGCTAGGATGAGCACCGACCTGGATACCGTGCGGTCCTATGATACGGTCGCGGCGCAGTACGCTGCAGAGGCCGCGGCGATGCCCGAATGGGTCGCGACAGAGATCGATGCGTTCGTGACCGAGCTGAGCGGCTCGGGCAGGGTGCTGGAGATCGGAAGCGGTGGCGGGCGAGATGCACTTGAGCTTGAGAAGCGGGGAGTTAGCGTCCGGCGTACCGACATTTCAAAGGGTTTCGTCGAACTGCTTCGCGAAAGTGGCTTCGAAGCCGACCTGTTGGACCCGCTGACCGAAGACTTGGCCGACCCGCAGCGTCCCGGCACGCCGTACGACGGGATCTGGGCCTGTGCCTGCCTGATTCATGTCGCGCGCGAGGATTTCGGCACGGTGCTTGGAAAGCTTGCCGAGGCCACCCGGCCTGGTGGCGATTGCACGCCTCGGTCAGAGAGGGCGAAGGCGAGGATGTGTCCACACACGGCAGTGCTGCAGCGCCCCGGCGCTACGTCGAGACGTACTGGCGCGAGTCTGCCCTGCGGTCCGCACTCACAGACGCCGGCTGGATCGTCAGCGAGGTACGTCGGTGCGTCGGAAAGCCCCATGATCGGTGGCTGAGCGTTCGGGCGAGTCGGGCGTGACGCACACCGAACTTGCGGGAATGGCCGGTTGTGGGGCGACTATGAACTCGTGGTGGTCACCGCAATGTCAGCTTCCGGGCGAAGACAAAGATCCCCTCTGTGGGCCGACATGCGGGCGAATAGCCGCTCCCTCGCATTTGGACGATGGCGTTCGCGTATGTGCGAACGGCATCGCTCGGTGCGGTGCTGCAAGCTTTCAGATCTCTGTATGCTCGGCGAGTTCGAGAGCATCCTCGATATCCACACCGAGGTATCTAACCGTGTTCTCGATCTTGGTGTGTCCGAGCAGGATCTGGATTGCGCGAAGATTGCCCGTCGCCTTGTAAATCATCGCTGCCTTCGTTCGTCGGAGCGAGTGCGTGCCGTAATCTTCGCCGCGCAGTCCAATCGCAGTGACCCACTCATCGAGCAATCTGGCGTATTGGCGAGTGCTAAGATGATCAGCATGATCGACCCCAGTGGGAAAGGCGAAGTCATCGATGGTGCCGCCTCTTCGTTCAAGCCACGGGAGCAAACTTGCCCTGACGTCCGCCGTGATTTCGAACTGTACAGGACGTCCGGTTTTCTGCTGGATAACCATGGCGCGGGTTCGGATCTCCTGGCCCGTGACGAGGGTTCCGATCTTAATCTTAACAAGATCGCAGCCTCGTAGCTTGCTGTCGATTGCGAGGTCGAACAGCGCTCGATCTCGCATGCGCCCCTCTCTATCAAGGAAGAAACGAATTGCCCAAATCTGCCGCTGCTTGAGAGGCTTTTTTACACCGACCTTCCGGCCAGCGTTCCATGCCGGGCGCCCCAATGCAGCAGGATCATATTTTGCGATACCCATTAGAGTTCTCCTTCGGCCACCATTGGCCGCTGGAAGAACGCGCAAATTTTAGGTTCAATGGGGGCCGGAAGGAGACTGGCCGCATCTGGAGGGCGAGCCAGAAATGCAGACTTAGGCAGTTGCAGTTCGGGTTCACCCCGAAGCGCATTTCGCGGAACAGAACTCGGCGCTTCCGGCGAAGCCGCCGCTCGTCACCCATGGTATGACGGTCACGGACAGGACTGCTCGATAGGTTGCCAGGCGGAATAACAGCAACCAACCGTTGCCCAGGAGCGCCTATAGAGGTGCTTGTCAGTGTCGGGAATCGGATGTTACCTCTTGCCACTCGTTGACTCACCCGCGGTTGAACAGTAACTTGTGAACTCGGTCATTAGGCTTGTCCTCACATGACGGGTCAATCTCTCCAGCGTCGCCTTGCCGCCATCGTCGTTGCCGATATGGTGGGATATTCACGCCTGATGGAGGCAGATGAAGTCGCAACGCTGGCGAACCTCAGGGAACTCCGTTCTGGCGTTATCGAGCCGGCTGTGATGCGTCACAATGGTCGCATCTTCAAGGTCGCGGGCGACGGCTTCTTAATCGAATTCGGTAGCGCGGTGGAAGCGGTCGCAGCAGCGTTGGAAATGCAACGGGCCACCACTGCTGTTGAGGCTTCCGGAGACCGGCACCTGCTTTTACGTGTAGGTGTCAATCTGGGAGATGTCATTGACGACGGTTCAGACGTCCTCGGCGACGGGGTCAATGTCGCGGCGCGCCTCGAGACTCAGGCCGCGCCGGGAGGTATCTGCATTTCAGCCAGCGTTCACGGCGAGATCGTCGGCAAGATCGACGACCGTTTCTTTGATGCAGGCGAACGCTACCTGAAGAACCTGACTCGCCCGGTCCACGTGTGGCATTGGCCGGATGCGCTGCAGAGCATATTGCCGCTGCCCGAAATTCCCTCGATCGCTGTATTGCCGTTCACGAATATGAGTGGGGATGAAGTGGACGCGCCTTTCGTCGACGGCTTGACTGAAGACCTGATCACCGACCTTTCCCGTACGGCTGGCCTGTTCGTCATCGCGCGCAATTCCGTGTACGGCTACAAGGGCAAGCCGGTCGACGTACGGCTGGTCGCCCAGGAACTTGGCGTCCGCTACGTCCTGGAGGGGAGCGCCAGACGCGCAATGGGCCGTGTCCGCATCAATGCCCAATTGGTCGACGCGCTTGGCGGCCAGCACTTGTGGGCCGACCGGTTTGACAGGACGGTGGAAGATGTTTTCGAGTTACAGGATGAGGTTAACGCCAAGATTGTTGAAGCCCTCGTCGGCCGGCTGACCATCCCGACGCCACGCAATCGGCCGAAAAACTTTGAGGCGTACGATCTGTGTGTCCGCGCCCGCCTTCTGACGGAAGAGTCGCCGCAAACTGAGCGTGAGGCCTATATGCTGCTCCAACGCGCGGTTAAGCTCGAGCCATCATATGCCGAGGCGCTCGGTCTGCTCGCCTATAACCGTTGGCTTGCCTGGACTCATTTCGGCGAGCCCGAAGATCCCAACCGTCGGATGGCGACGACGTCCGCGCAGAATGCGGTCGACCTCGATCCCAACGATGCCGGCTGCCGTTACGTTCTGGGGACCATTTTGGCTTATGAGCGGCGATGGGAGGAATCGGAGGCCGCCTTCGCCAAGGCCCTGGAGCTGGACCCCAACCACGCCGACACCTGGGCCGCCATGTCGGACATTTCCGTGCTGGACGGCAGGGTTGCCGACGGACTGGCGCAGATCGAAAAAGCTCTGCGGCTCAATCCCTATCCAGCGTGCTGGTATCTTTGTCATCTTGGGCAGGCGCAATACGCCGCGCGTGACTATGAGGCGGCGAAAGCTACACTCCGCAGGGAAAACACGTATCGTACCAACTCGCGCAAATTCCTGGCTGCTACGCTTGCGCAGTTGGGCCACCATGAGGAGGCGCGGCGAGAAGCAGAATTGTTCCTGATCGCCCACCCTCATTTCACGATCGGCCATTGGCTCAGCTCCCAGCCGCTGCGCGATGCATCTGTACGTGACCACTTTGTGGATGGCTTCCGAAAGGCCGGCCTGCCGGAGATGTGACAGCGGGTGGGGACGATCACGACGCGTTCGAGGACATGAATGCGACAACGCTTACTCCGCTATCGGCGGCGTAAAGATGCCGTTACCTTGAAACTAGACAATGTCTGCTTTCCGGCAGGTGCAAGGCCTGCTTCAACGGCCGAAATGGAGGCGCAAAGCAGTCTGACCCGTTGCGACCCAATGCGGACCTTCTTCGAAGCAAGCCCAAGCGCAAGTCATGAGCCCAAAGGGACAATCGACTGGCGGGATCACCCCATGTAGCCTGCTGGCGGTCGAACCTCGAAGTCCCCGATAGACTTTTGAAATAGTCGTCATACAATCCGATCTCTGCGTTCTACGAAGGCAATACGAAATGTCCGAAGAACGGGCCCAGCGCCGTCTTGCCGCCATATTGGCTGCCGACGTGGTGGGCTACAGTCGACTTCTGGACCAGGACGAGCAAGGAACATTGGCCGCGTTAAGGGGGCGGCGAAAGGAGATCCTCGAACCACTGGTCCGCGACCGCCAAGGCCGTGTCGTAAAAGTGATGGGTGATGGCGTTCTCGTGGAGTTCGGAAGTGCTGTGAACGCTGTGTTATGCGCCGTCGAACTCCAGAAGCGGATGGCGGCCGCCAACGAGGGTATGCCTGCCGACCGGCAAATCAACCTTCATATCGGCATTAATCTGGGCGACGTCGTTGTCGAGGCCGGCGATCTGTTCGGCGATGGCGTCGTTGTCGCCGTGCGACTTCAGGCGATGGCCGGGGCAGGAGATATCTGTGTCTCCGGCGGCATCTACGACCAGGTCAAGCGGAAGCTTGATTGCGGCTTCGACGAACTTGGTCCGCAATCGATCAAGAACGTCGCCGAACCGGTGTCCGTCTACCGGATTCCGTTGTCGACCGCATCGGAAGATGGCGTGCCGGCGGACAAAGCGCCGCTGCCGCTCCCCACCAAGCCCTCCATCGCCGTCCTCCCATTTACGAACATGAGCAACGATCCGGAGCAGGAGGCATTTGTCGATGGCCTCACCGAAGACCTGATCACGGATCTGTCGAGAACCAGTGAGTTGTTCGTCATCGCCAGCAACTCGGCATTTGCCTACAAGGGCAGGCACATGGATGTGCGTCGCATCGCGCGCGAGCTAGGAGTGCGCCATCTTCTTGAAGGGAGTGCACGGCGGGCAGCGGGACGGGTGCGTATAAATGCCCAACTGATCGACGCGATCGCGGGTGACCATCTTTGGGCCGAACGATTCGACCGGAGCCTTGAAGATATCTTCGCTGTTCAGGACGAGGTGACCGGCAAAATTGTCGAAGCTTTGGTGGGCCGCCTGATCGCCGCGCCGGCGCGCAACAGACCAAGCAACCTGGAAGCCTATGACCTCTGTGTGCGCGCGCGGGCCCTTGGCCTGCAAACGGCGCACACCGCGAAAGAAGCCATTTTCCTGCTGAACCGGGCAATCGCGCTCGATCCGGAATACGCGGAGGCGCACCGTTGGCTGGCACTGAACCTCTGGCTGGGCTGGGAGTTCTGGGACGAACCGATGGATCCCAACCGCGCAAAAGCCCTTGCCGAAGCACAGCGCGCGGTCGAACTCGACCCGAACGATGCAGGGAATCGCTGGGTATTGGGCGTAATATTGGGCCACGAGAGCCGCTGGGCGGATTCGGATGCCGAATTCAACGCCGCCCACAAGCTGGACCCCAACCACGCCGACGCATGGGCGATGCAGGCTGAACTGACGACGGAAAACGGGCGGCCTGCGGAAGCCATTGAGCAGGTGCGGAAGGCGCTCCGGCTCAATCCTCACCCGCCCGGTTGGTATTACTGGATGTTGGGCCAGGCTCAATATTCCATCGGCGACTACAAATCAGCGGTCCAAACGCTGCGCAGGCCCGAAACTTATCGCACGACTTCACGACGCCTGCTGGCAGCGAGTCTGGCGCAGCTTGGCCGCTTGGAGGAGGCGCGCTGGGAGGCGAAAATGTTCATGATAAGCAACCCGCACTTCACCATCCGGCACTGGTCGGCATCGCAGCCTTTCCCGGCGGAAGACGTGCGCCAGCATATCGTGGCTGGCTATCGCCTAGCGGGGCTTCCGGAATGAACCGCGTTTGGCAAGTCTCCCGAAGCCCGAAGCCGTTCGCCTGTACTTCCGCTCCATGCTCGCGAGTCGTCCCAATCTACCTTGGCGAGTGGCCGCTCTCCACCCCAGATCGGATGTTGAGACGGCCCGAGCCCAACGTCTGCTTTCGGGGATTCGGCATAGCCGCCGGAACGGCTGACTAGAAGGCGCAAAGCGGAAATCATTTCCGAAAGGCTACTGAGCGATTGCGTAAACCGCGATAGTTGTGACAAACAGCGGTGATACGGCAATGCGGACCCTGTCGGGCTCATTGGAGCGGACCGGCCCAGTACACAATGTCAAAGCGGACGGTTCTGTATCGGAATGCGATGCGTGATCAACAGAGGCGCTGCCCTTGCAACACGCGATTAGCTCCAACGCTATGCGATCTCCCTCCGTACGGCGCCTGAGAACACGCCCCGGTTCGTTTCGACCTCGACCCGCTTGTCGTTCCCGGTTTTTCCGATTGAAACAATCGTACATTCCCGTTTCCTCCGCCACCTTCGGGCAAGTAAACCTTCGGCCAATCCGGCACGCCGCTATGCGCGCCTCCAACAGCGGAAGGGACAGAGCAATGGAAGCAAACAAACATCAGGAACATATACTCGTTGTCGGCGGCGGTTCCGGTATGGGTCTCGCCGTGGCCAACAGGCTACTGGAATGGGGAGCAACGGTGACGATTGCCGGTCGATCTTCCGAACGGCTCACGCTGGCTCGCGAGCGGCTTGGCGCTGATACGCCGCGACTCCACACTGTCGTCGCAGATGTCACGCGTGAGGCCGATGTAGAGCGACTGTTCGCATCGACGGGTGATCTCCATCATATTGTCTGGACCGCCGCCGACGTTGGTGGCGTCTACGTGCCTTTGGACGATATGGATATTTCGACGGCGCGCCGGGTGGTCGATTCGAAAGTGATCGCGCCGGTCATGCTCGCTAAGCATGGGTCTCGGCGCCTGATCCCCGGCGGCTCAATTACCCTAACCTCCGGTATCGCTGCCTACCGACCGGCGCCGAAGGGTTCTGTCGTCGCCGCTATCAACGGAGCACTTGAGTCTCTGGTTTACGCCCTCGCCGTCGAACTGGCACCACTGAGGGTCAATGCCGTCTCGCCGGGTTGGGTCGACACCCCTATTTGGGAGTCCTTTGCGGGCGCGGGCAAAACCGCCGCGTTGGAAGCTATGGCAAAGCGGTTGCTTGTCCAACGGATCGGACAGCCGGACGATATCGCACAAGCGATCGAAGCGGTGATTCGCAATACGTTCATGACCGGGACCGTTGTCCATGTCGACGGCGGGCAGCGTCTGGTCTAGCGCCCGAAACTTTCCCTGGCGACGGCGAGAAAGGCAGCCGTCGCCGGAGGTCGCGCGCGTCGGGCGCGCCAAATCATTGTGAGGGGCACTGTCGAGCTGGTGCCCGACCACGGAACGGCGACGACAAGATCGCGCGGGGGAACAAGGGCCGATGTCGGAACCATCGCGCATCCCAGCCCGGCCTCGACCAGCCCTTTTATCGAACCAATACTTGCGAACTCCCCGATGATCCTTGGGCTTTCCGGGAGCGTTGCTGCGAAGGCCTCATCGAACATCCTTCGATAGATGCATCCAGTCGGAGTGACGAGGAAAACGTCCCCGGCGAGGCTCTCCGGCCCGATCATTGCGTGCTTTGCCAGACGATGGCCGGCCGGCAGGACAATCATCAGCGCATCTTCCGCAACGGCCTCGCCTTGGATGTCTAAGGATTCCTTTGCCTCACCGAAAAGGAAGCCGATATCCAAGGCGCCGCTTTTCACCCCGCTGCGCAGACCGCCGCTGTCGGCGGTTTTCAGAGCGAGTTCCACCGCCGGGTAACGGCGGTGGAACTCCGCCAGCAGTTGCGGCAACCGGTTGGCACAAAGCGTTTCAAGGCCACCGATAACGAGACTTCCAGCCACCACGCTGCCAGCGTCGGCAATCGCTGAATGCGTTTCCTCGGCCAGCCTGAGCAGCTCCGCCGCGTAAGCGACCAGCCGCTCTCCGGCGGGCGTGAGCATCAGCTTTCTGCGGGACCGGTCGAAAAGCCGAGTGCCAAGGTCGGCTTCCAACGCCTGGATTTGCTCGGTTACGCTTGATTGAGAGAGATGAACGCGTTCGGCCGCGTGGGTGAAGTTGAGTGTGTCGGCGACAGCCGCGAATGTGGTGAGATGGCGAAGCTGAATGTTTGCCTCCAGTCGGGAAGAGCGAGAGTGTCTCCGATGTAGCATTGCTTATTACAAACTGCCACTTGTCGTAGATTTATCGCTCCGCTCCTCCGATCACTCGAATAGCAGACTGACCGCCTTTCGGAATTAAGGCGGGTTGTGTCGACGACCGGCATGAGGCGCGAAGCGGAAATCATTTCCGCTGTCGGCCCTAAGCGGACTACTTCCAATCCCGTGGTCAAAACCGAGTGCGGTATCGCTCAGCCGCGTGAGGTCATCCATACACCAACCAACGTCACCGCCAGTCCAGCGAACATCGCGACACTCAGGGGCTCTGAAAACAACATCCATGCCCACAGCATCGTCACGGGCGGGCTGAGATAGATAGCTGCGCTCACCTTGGCAACAGGGAACAGCCGCAGACTGGTGTAGTAGACGGCGTAGGCGAGGAACGTCGCGATCAGGACCAGCCAGATCATCCCGACTGCGAAATCACGGGTCATCGGTGGCGCAAGGCTGCCCTGCGTCAACGCACACAGGCCAAAGAGAACCGAACCCATCAGGGTCTGGATGCAAAGACTCTGATGGACAGGCATATGCGGCGTTTTGCGTCGCCTGTGCAGGACCGAGGCGACGGCGAATATCAGCATCGAACCGACGGTCAGCCCGTATGCCCAGACCGGGGCCGTGCCGAAACTGAGGCTGTCGAAGGACACGATCAAAACGCCGATGACGGCAATCGCGGTACCGAGCCATTGCCGTGGGGTCAGCCGTTCGCCGAGGACGGGCTGTGAAAGAGCAGCGATCGCCAGTGGCAACAGGTCGGCGATGAGCGCGACCAGCCCAGTGGGCACTTTCTGCTCGATAGCCAAGGCGAAGCCTCCCAGGTACAGGAACACCGCCATGATGCCAAATAGAGCCTGATCTCTGACCGCACGCATGGATATGCGCGGCCCGATAGCCAACGCGAAAGGCAGAAGGATCAGTCCCGAAAGCAGCGTCCGCCAGAACAGGAGAAGCATGACGCTCGCCTCCTGGTTTGCATACCGGATACCGACGAAGCCTGAACTCCATCCGATGATCAGGAGTGTGGCGAGCAATGGCCATAGCAGAGGGTTGCGGTTCGAGGTGGCGGAAGGAAGAGAGATGTCGGTCATCAAGCGCTCTGGTGCGAGGAATACGATCAACCAATAGGCAGATCGCACAAAACGCACACATGACAAATTTCGATGGCTTCATGACTTTTCGCAAATTGGCGTCATGGTTGGCGCAGTTCGTGATAAGTTCGTGAGATTGGAACGGAGATGGCCATGAACGAACTCAACAGTCGCCGCCTCGAGATCGACGCATTACGGGCGCTTTCCGCGATCCGCCAACATGGCGGCATTACCCGCGCGGCTATCGCTCTGGGCCTCTCGCAGTCCGCCGTAAGCCATAAGATCAAGAGACTGGAAATCAGTCTCGACTGCGAGCTGCTCGGCCGGAAGTCGGCGGGTCCGATGTTCACCGCTGCGGGAGAAGACCTGCTCGACTACGCCAGCCGTATCCTCGGATTGCACGACGAGGCTCTGCTCAGCCTATCGAAGACCCCGCTCGCGGGACGGCTTGCCCTTGGCCTCACCGAAGACACGACGTGTACCGACCTCGCGCGCATTCTGGGGCGGTTTCGGCGTCTGCATCCGAATGTCTCGGTCCGTACCAAGGTCCGTATGAGCCTTGTCCTACGCGCCATGCTCGAACGTGGCGAACTCGATGCCGCAATCGTCCAGGTCTTCAGCCACGAGGTACGCCCCGCCGATGTCGTCCTATACCGTGAAGACCTTCACTGGGTGAAGCATCCAGATTTGGCGCTCCCGCAGGACGGCCCGATTCCGTTTCTGTCGTTCGACGACGAGTGTTTCTACCGCCAGTGGGCGCTCGACATCGGCCAGGACGATGCGGTTCTCGAAACCGTCTTCGAGTGTTCAAGCGCCGCTGGTATTGTGTCCGCCGTTAACGCGACGATGGGTGTAGCGCTGCTGAGTGACCGCCATATCCGAGGCGAGATGCAGATAATGACCGACCGTCTGCCGCCGCCGCCATCCTTGGCCTATGTTGTGAGACGTGCACGTAAGTCGAGAAATCCGGCTCTCGACAGCTTAGTTCGAGAAATTGAGACGGACATTGGTCGCCAAGGAGGGTTGGCCCTCGCTGGCTGATAATGGTTATGTCCGCTTGTGGCGGATACTGTTGAAAAACTCCTCGCGGGAGGCTTCGGATTGCAAACGCTGAAATGAGGTTGCTCGAAGGCGTTGATTCTCCGACGCCACGCAATCCAATTCCACATCATGGCCGACAACGGAATTTCATTCCTAACACCGTCAACCGAGATCACACGTGCCACCCTTCTCAGGAGTTTTTCAACAATATCGGCGCGTTCCGGACGTGGCCACACTAGCGAAGCGGACGGACGGCTTTCAGGAACTTCAGCAGGTGGTATGACCGACCGAAATGACGGCGCATAGCCGACCGCTCAATTTGGAAACACGGAAACATCGCTCTGAGAGATGCGGCCCTGCCGCGTGCAGGGCCGCCCTTCGTCAAATCTCGATATGCTCCGCGAGTTCCAGCGCATCCTCGATGTCCACACCAAGGTACCTGACCGTGTTCTCAATCTTGGTATGTCCGAGCAGTATCTGGATTGCACGAAGATTGCCGGTCGCTTTGTAGATCATTGCGGCTTTCGTGCGTCGAAGCGAGTGCGTGCCGTAGTCTTCGCGTCTTGGCCCGATGGCAGTTACCCACTCATCTACCAACCGGGCATACTGACGAGTGCTAAGATGATGGGCATGATCGACTCGACTGGGAAAGGCGTAGTCGTCAACTGTTCCACCGCTCCGTTCAAGCCATGCAAGCAGGCTTGCCCTAACTTCGGTTGTGATCTCGAACTGTACTGGACGACCGGTCTTTTGCTGAACGACCATGGCGCGGGTTCGAATTTCTTGACCTGTGACGAGGGTTCCGATTTTGATCTTAACGAGATCGCAGCCCCGGAGCTTGCTGTCTATTGCGAGATCAAACAGCGCGCGATCTCTCATGCGCCCCTCCCGGTCCAGGAAGAAGCGGATCGCCCAAATCTGGCGCTGCTTTAACGGCCTCTTGACGCCAACCGTCCGGCCGGCGTTCCAAGCCGGTCGGCCCAATGCAGCAGGATCATATTGTGCAATACCCATCTGAGTTCTCCTTCGGCCTCCATTGCCTTCGAAAAAACGCGTGAGCGAAAGGATTCAGGGGGCCGAAGGCGGACCGTCCGGCTTCCAGGATGATAGGGCTAAAAAGCCGATCTTCACGTCCAGTATAGCGCGGACTGCTTTGCGCCAGCAGGAGACGTTTGCCCGACTGCGCCTGGAGTTCCGAAATAGCCGGAAACTGACGGTCGGTTTTCGGCTTCTAAGTATCGCGAGCAGCCGTTCAATAACGCCCGATACGGGACGCAAACCTGCCCTGCAATCAATCGATATTGCCAGGGCCTCCCAATACCGCGTTGCCGACGCCGGCCTGTTCAAGATCATCGAGTGGCGTGAGTATTTCGGAGACCTGATCGCGCAACCAGGCGTGTGCACGGGAGGCGGAATTGCGCCGGTGCCAAATCATTGCCAACAGCGTTGGCGGTAAAGCAAAGGGCAGCGGATGAATGGCAAGCCCCTCTGCGACGGCCACTTTGTGGGCCATCCGGCGCGGTACAATTCCGACGAGGTTTGTCGCCGCTACAGACCGCAAGACGGCCGTAAAGGTTGGCACCGACAGAACTACTTCGCGTTGCAGACCCAGTGCAGCAAGTGCGGCAGTTTCTCGATCGGGCGCCGACTCGATGACACGGAAGGCGGCGTGGCGCAGGCTGCAATACAGTTCGACGGGCATCGCCGCCGCTGGCGTAACATCGTGCTGGCGTAGAACCGGATGATCCTGCCGCGCAACAACAACGTAACTAGCATGAAAAATCGGTCGCCAATCGACCCAGGGCGAAAAATTGCCCGCAGGCAACAAAATCAGATCCAGCCTGGCTTCTCGTAGGTCGTCCATGGTCTGAAGATTGGGCGAGTCAGTATAGCGCAGCGAAATGCCGGGCGCCTGCTGTTCCAGGTTAGCCAGTAGGCCGGGAAGCATCATCTCGGTGAAAAAATCCGACGCTGCAATGCGGAAAGTCTGCACCGCACCCACTGGATCGAAGCTTGCCGGGTTCAAAAGACGGCTTGAATCCTCGAGCAGTTGCGTCAGCGGCAACACCAAACCAAGTGCGAATTCGGTGGGGCGCATTTGCTGGCCATCACGCACAAGCAGTGGATCGCCGAAGGCGGCGCGCAACCGCCCAAGGGCCGCTGACACCGCCGGCTGCGATAGGCCAACCCGCTCCCCGGCGCGCACGGTAGACCGTTCGCGCAACAAGGCATCAAGCACTTTCAACAGGTTGAGGTCGAACGCGGATAAATTCATGGGACCAATTCAGTCGATACAATCATTCAATTTATCACAAGTCCGGCGGTGCGTTACCTCGGGGCCCTTCCATCAACCAACCACAAAGGTCCCTGCATCATGAACACATACACCCAGCCACAGCAGTCTCATAGCTGGAACGGCACCACCTATCGCATCCTGTTGTCCTCCGCCGAAACTCAAGGCGCCATGTCCATCGTCCACGGCGTTGCCGGCCCGCTTGAAGGCCCGCCTTCGCACGTCCACGAGGCCGAGGACGAAACTTTCCTTGTGCTGGAAGGCGTCATTGATTTCGAACTTGAGGGCACTGTGTTTCGGCGCGGTCCGATGGAGACTGCGCATATCCCACGTGGCAAGCGTCATAGCTTCCGCACCGGTCCCGATGGCGCTGTTTGCATCGCCGTGCTGACGCCGGGTGGCTTTGAAGGCTTTTTCAAAGAAGTCGCCGCAGGCGGTTTTCAAATACCGCGTGACATCGCCGCTGTTGCCGAATGTGCGGCACGCTATGGCTCGCAGTTTACCGGCCCCGGGCTGGCGCAGAGAGGCTGATATGCGTGACATCGCCTTTATCTTTTTTCTCGCGGCGGTCGTGTGCGTCACGTCTGGCATGGGTTGGGGGATCCAGATGGCAATCAGCGAGGACCATTTGCTGGCGCCGGCCCATGCGCACCTCAACCTGGTGGGATGGACGACACTGGCGTTGTTTGGTCTGTACTACCGACTGACCCCCACAGCAGCGCAGGGGATTCTTCCCCGCGTTCACGCTGGACTTGCCATCCTCGGTGTCGCTCTCATGACCCCAGGTATTGCCATGGTCATCGTCGGAGGTTCGCCGCTCTGGCGAGCGCCGGCGCGATACTGACTTTGGCCTCGATGCTGCTGTTTCTGGTGACCGTTGCCCGCTACGGACTTGGTGCAGCGGCGTGACGACTGACCGCGGGCTTCGAAATGCCCGCGGTCAAAAAGGGCTTGGCTTAACATCCGGGCACTAAGCAGGTTCTTGTCCGAAAACCGTGGGACACTTTTCCAGAACTTGCTTGGAAGAAAAGCTGACCCAACGCCGCGAGAACTGCCCTCCGATTGCCAGAGGTCCTCTGGTGGCACCAACCCGCTCTCTCGCCAGTTCGCGCAAATGTCCGCTTTTCGGATGCGGCTAAAACTTTCAGCGTCCGACATGGGCGGCAAAACTGGCGTCTTTTGAGGCGAGCCTGAGTCTGCTTTGGGTCAAACCCGGTCATCATTCTGCCTGAGTCGAGTGTCTGCTTTCGGGAGGCGGCCGAGGGGACCGCAATGGCGGAAATGAGGGCGCATAGCTGCTTGTGACAAGAAGCACGACCCCGGAAGAACGCGGTAATGGTGTGACGGGAACGGTTTGCAAAAAATTGAACGGGAGGGATACGAGATCGAAGAGCTCATTATCCACGCTTGAGCGTCTTGGGGAGAATCTACGCTATCGCCTTGATGAGGTTCGAAACCATACACCTCGTTATCAGGAGCGGCGACCGCTCGGCGATTGGCCGAAGCTTTCCCTATAGCGCCGGGCGAAATGTGAGCGTGAGGCATAGCCGGCGGCCTCGGCAGCGGCAAAACTCGATGCGCCGGCGGCGAGCGCGGTTTGGCCGGCCCGCAGCCGCTCGGTTCGAAGGAGGCTGCGGAAGGTTGTGCCCTTCGCCGCAAGCCGACGGCGCAGCGTCGAGCCTCCTAGGCCGAGACGGGCGGCGACCCGCTCGACCGTCCAGTCCTCCGACGGCGCGCTACCGATTAGCCAGGCCACCTCCTCGGACAGGCTGGCCTCGAACAACGGACGGGCGGCGGGGATCGGTCGCAGAAGAGTCAGGACCTCCATCAGCCGCACCGCCTTGACCGCTTCGCCCAGCGCTTCGCTGGCGATCGCCGTCGCCGCATGAATTAGTGTATGTACGAGATCTAGATCGAGCGGCACGCTTAACTGCCTGTCGCGATCGCGAATGCTCGTCTTCTCGCCTCTCGTCAGCGGCGCCATGCCGGCTGGAAACGCCGGCACCTCCAGCAGTAGCGATTCATAGGAGGAGGTGGGGCCGTCAGGAATATTGACGACATCCATCGGCACGCGCGCGGGAAGGACGAAGACAGTGCCCGGTTCAAAGAAATGCGTCGTATCGCCGAGCCAGACTTCCTTGCGACCTCTCAGCATGATGCCGATGAGAGGCCACGGAAGCTCGATCGCTTTCAGACGCTCTCTGTCGAGAGAACAGTAGGAAAAGAGCTGGTGGCCGTGCGCATATCGCCCGGCCGTGCCGTCCGGCGCCATCATCGGCCGCAGGTTCTCCACGAGCGTGGATCGAAGATGGGCGTCGTCGCTGCTTTTGGAATGAATGTTCATGTCGAAACGATAACGCAGGACGTTCCAATAAAAAACCGCACAGGTGAGCGTTTCGGGCTCGAAATCGATCGAACCGGACCCTCCTCGGCGAACAGGATGCGTCAAAAGCGGTCTCCACGTCCAAGGAGACTGACATGAGCCCGATTGCAACAATCCTCTTTTCCGCCGCCGCCCTGACGGCATCCACCGCCCATTCCGCCGAAGTCGAACTCTGGCGGCTCGACTGCGGCGAGATCGAAGTCCGCGACCTCTCACTTTTTTCCGATACGTACAATCACGTCGGCGAAAAGCGGACGCTGACTGACAGCTGCTACGTGATCCGACATGACCGCGACTACATGCTCTGGGACGCCGGATTGCCGCTTGGTCTTCTCGGGGCAAAGCTCGATCCAAAAGCGGTCCTTGCTCCAACGCTTGCAAAGGACATTCCGACCCAGCTCGCAGAAATCGACGTTAAGCCCGAGCAGATCAGCCGCCTCGGCATCAGTCACAATCATTTCGACCATGTCGGCCAGGCCGCGACATTTCCGCAGGCAACATTGATGATCGGCGCTGCTGACTTTGCCCAGTTCAAGGCCGATCCCCTGCCCTTCGCCGTCGATCCGGCCTTCGTCAAGCCGTGGCTCGACGGCGGCTCAAAGGTTGACGCCATCTCGGGCGACCGCGACGTTTTCGGCGATGGCACGGTTACCATCCTTTCGACACCCGGCCACACGCCGGGCGAAACCAGCCTGTTGGTCCGCCTTGGCGAAACCGGACCGGTCCTGCTGTCCGGCGATGTTGCACATTTCGAGGAGCAGTTCGAGAGCCGGGGGGTGCCGGGGTTTAATTTCGACCGCGCTGAGACGCTGGCGTCGATGGAGCGGCTAATGGGAATTGCCAAGGCGCTTGATGCTACCCTTGTCGTGCAGCATGACGCCAAGGATATCGGCAAGCTTCCCGCCTTTCCGAAAAGTGCCAGGTAGCGACGTCCTGCAACCCGGCCGTCCGATTTTTCGGCCGGGGGCGCACCTGTGACCGCGGCCGCATCATCAGCCTGAACCCGGATCGATGTCGTGCTCTGCGTCACTGTCGACCGCCTGTCGCGCGATGTCGAGCATAGTTCGAAGATCCTCAAGGACCTGCGCTATCACGACGTCGATCTCTGGACCGTGCATGCCGGCACGCCGGTGACGGATATGGAGCTGTCGATCCGCGCAGTCCTCAGCCACGAGATGGTCGAGCAGATCCGATACCGCACCCGGGAGGGAATGAAGACCGCGGTGCGGAAAGGCAAGGCCTCGACCTGCCTCGCCTACGGCTACATGCTCTCACAGGCGCGCGACGCAAACGGCGACCGCATCAAGGGCCTGCGCGACATCGATCCCGTGAAGGCAGAGATCGTGCGCCGAATCTTCCAGATGTATTCCGACGGCATGTCGCCGGCCGATATCGCCGAGCTTCTTAACAAGGAAGGCATCCAGGGACCGCGCGGCCGTTACTGGCGCGACACCGCGATCCGCGGCCACCGCGACCGCGGCGCCGGCATTCTCAATAATGAGAGCTAAGTCGGCCGCATCGTCTGGAACCGCAGACAATACCGCAAGAACCCGCAGACCGAGCTGCGCAATGCGCGCGCCAATGACGCCGGCGAGTGGTCTGCGAAGAATTGCCGTCTATGCGCATCGTCAGCGACGAGCTCTGGGAACGGGTGAAGGCCCGACAGAAGGAAGTCGGCGAGCTCCATGCAGCTACCAGCAGCAACCGGCTGAATGCGACGCACCGCCCGGAATATCTGCTGAGCCGCCTCCTGGAGTGGCGCCGAGTGCGGCGGCCCCTATGCGATCTCGGGAATGGACCGCTATAGCTGTACCAACCATCGCAAGCGCCTGCCGATCGACGACCTTGGAGGCGCGCGCTGCAGTAACAGCAAGACCATTGCGCGTCAGGACGTGGAGGAAAGGGTGCTCGACTGCCTGCCGGCGGCCTTCTTTTCCATCGGCGCATTCGAAACGATGTCCGCCAACGTTATCGCCGAAGAGACATCCAGCCTGCGTCGTCCGGAAGCGGAATGGGAGCAGATCCGGCAGGAACTTAAAGAACTGGAACGCAGACAGAAAGCCATTATTCAACAGATCACCGACCGCGCCGCCGAAGGCCGGCCTCGCCTCTCCCTCCGACGACACGCTCGACCAACTGGAAGCGCGGCGGGAGGCATTGGCAAAGCAATTGTCTGCGAACGTCTCCAAGTTCGACATGGCGGCGAAGATCGCGGAGTTGAGGCAGCGCCACAATCCTGACGAGACCGAACTGAGGATGCGTCATTTCATGCTCATGGCGCGCGGGGCGACAATGAGGATGCCAAGCGGCAGTTGATGCCGATCGTCCGTCACCTGGTCCAGAAAGTCGTTGTCGGCAAGACACCCGGCTACCAGCCGGCGACCCTGCAGGTGCACGGGTTGAGCGCCAGCATCCTTACCCCAATCTGGCGAAGTATTATCACGAGGAGATCGCTGCTCTTCACGACCAGCTTGGCAACGAGGAGACGCGGGCACAGGCTGCCGACAAGCTCCGCACGCTGGTCAGCTGCATCGAGCTTGTTCCGGATGGTGAGGAACTGGTGATC
>NZ_JBFTOF010000020.1:0-129308 GCF_056397845.1 Rhizobium sp. 05L419 | reverse complement strand
AGTGAGGTTCAGGCATGGGAGCGTCGTCGAACCGATAGCGGTGCCCAAATCCGATGGATGTTCTCAATCGAGCAAGCGCGCGAAAAGATGGCTAAGTCTTATCCGACACCAGTACTCAACGAGTCAGAATCTCGGTGACGGGACACTAGTTGCTGCTCACTATGATGCCGCAGCTAACGCTCTCGACTGGCCGGCGGTTCGAACCCCATCAACGCCGCTACGAGTCTCTTGGATTTGGTGCCCGCTTCGGCTCGATACGGTCAAAGACGCGTCTTTCCAAGACCGGCCCAGAAAGCCTGGATCATTAAAGTTTATGGCAGACAGCGCCCGCCTGCATTTGACCATCCATTCAGTTAGTTGCTAAAAAAACCGTAATTGTCCCCCCTACACGCACATAGAGACGCAAAATTAAGAATTGGATCAAAGCTGAATGCGCATACAAAACGGGTTCTTTGGCATATTCTTGGCAATTGCACCGTCCGCATATGCCCTAGAAGTCGGATCACCGCCTGTTTTGGCGCCGCTAAAGCAGCAGGCACAAGCCGCTCAGTTGAGTGCACAATTTCTCACGCGTTTCAGCTATAAGCCCGTTCCGCTCGACGATGACCTGTCGGCCAAGGTCATGAACCGGTTCATCAAGTCGCTCGATCCCGACCGCGTGTTCTTCCTGCAGGCGGACATCAACAGGTTCATGTCTGACAGCGCCAAGATTGATGACGCCATCAACCGGGAAGACCTGCAGATCCCGTTTTCGATCTTCAACTTGTATGAACAACGCGTTGTCGACCGCATGAACCATGCGCGCAACTTGCTCAAACAGAACTTCGATTTCAGTGTGCAGGAAGATTATTCCTTGTTACGCGACAAGGAACCTTGGGCGCAATCCGAAGCCGAGGGTGACGAACTTTGGCGCAAGCGCGTCAAGGGCGACTGGCTGCGGTTGAAACTGGCAGGTAAAACTGATGCAGCTATTCGCGACACACTCGACAAACGCTATGAAAACGCCCTCGAGCGCGCCTACAAGTACAAGAGCGACGACGTTTTCCAGTCATTCATGGACGCATATACAACGTCGATTGACCCGCACACGGACTATTTCGGCGCGACCGCTTCGGCCGATTTCGATATTTCAATGAAGCTTTCGCTGGTTGGTATCGGCGCGGTATTGCAGGAACGCGATGACTACACGACGATCCGTGAGCTTGTGCCTGGTGGCCCGGCGCAGTTGTCCGGCAAGCTGGCAGTCGGGGACCGTATTACCGGTGTCGGTCAAGGCGAGGACGGCGCGGTAAAGGAAGTGCTGGGCACGCGCCTTGATGACGTTGTGCAGATGATACGAGGAAAAAAAGATTCCGTCGTGCGATTGGACATCTTACCAGCGGATGCCGGAGCAGATGGCAATCATCGCATTGTCAGCCTGGTGCGTGATAAAATAAGCCTCGAAAAGCAGGCTGCCAAGAAAGCCGTCTTGTCCATAAAGGATGGTGAGGCCACGCGCAAGATCGGAGTTATCACTCTGCCGGCGTTTTATGAGGACTTCGAAGCACAGCGAAGAGGCGACAAGGATTACAGAAGCGCAAGCCGCGATGTCGCCAAACTCCTCGGTGAACTGAAGCAGGGCAAGGTTGACGGCGTTCTGCTTGATTTGCGCAACAATGGCGGCGGTTCATTGGCCGAGGCGATTGATTTGACAGGTCTGTTCGTCGGCAAAGGCCCGGTGGTGCAGCAACGCGGTACCGACGGTAAGGTGGTGGTTAAAAGCGATGATCTTCCAGCGCCTGCATGGACAGGTCCGGTGGGTGTGCTGATCAATCGCGGTTCGGCGTCGGCTTCGGAGATTGTTGCCGCAGCGATACAGGACTACGGCCGAGGTGTGATTGTCGGCGAACCCAGTTATGGGAAGGGCACCGTGCAAACTGTGATCAATCTTGACCAGGTGGCACACAACAGCAAACCGAAATTCGGCGAGCTGAAATTGACGATTGCCCAGTTTTTCCGTGTTAATGGCGGCACCACGCAGCTGCGCGGCGTGACGCCTGACATAAGCCTACCGGGACTTTCGGACCCTAAGAGCTTTGGTGAGGCGAGTTATGACAATGCCCTGCCGTGGACACAGATCGAGCCTGCGAACTATGCGCCTGCCGGCAATATAATGACGTTGCTGCAGAAATTGCAAAGCCGCCATGATGCGCGGGTGCAGAGCGATCCGGAGTTCCAACGCTTTTCGGAAGACATTGCCGAACTGAAGGCGCAGCGCGAGAAAGGGGTTGTCTCTCTCAACGAAACCGAACGGCGGAAAAAATTGACTGCTCGGGAGAACCGCCGCAGGGCACGCCAGCAAATAAGCGATGGTGTAGATCCTGGTGAAGACGATGGCCTGCAAGCAAACGAGCGTAGCCTGAGTGCTGATATTGCGATTGAGAATGCCCGCAAGAACGCAAAAGACGTCCTGCTTAACGAGGCCGCCGCCATTCTCGCCGACGAGGCGGATTTGCAGGAAGGCGTTTTAAAGGCAGCGACAAAACAATCGGGAAACAAAGACGGAAAATAGTCGTTGTCGACCGGCGTAGGTGAATGTGTTTGCGATCGGATCCTTTTTTCCTCGAGGCAGCCCGATTGCGGAGGGATACAGCGTCGCTCGCGACGCTCCGTGGTCGAGACATCAACTCGACAATGATGGGGGCTGGAGTTCAGATCCGTTCAAGAGCAAAGGGATCCGGAACCTCGTGCAGAATTTGTCCCGGGTCTAGCTAGTGCCCATCCATAAACTGCTGTTTTTCTCGTTTTTACAGCACTTGCGGCTCAGTGTGCGGCGCCTTTGAAGCCGTTTGGTCGGCATGATGGGTGCAAATCGCGGCGAAAGGGATTTCTGGCGGAAACGCGCGCATTGCCAGCTGCCGGCACTCGCCGGTGCGTCTGACGTGGCGGCATGGGATGTCAGGTCGAGCTGAGGCGCGTGAAGAGTGCGAGATTGTAAGCCACCACCGAGGACCAGACATAAGTCTTGAAGTGGTCAAGCCCGCGCCAGGTACAGCGGCCCAAGCCGTAGGCCCGCTTCAGGCATGAGATTCCGGCCTCGATGCCAGCGCGGAAGTTTCTGAGCTTGCGATAGACCCAGCGGCTGCTGACCATGTCTTCGATGTTGAGGCCGCGCTTCTTGTGGAAGGCCATGTCGCGCACGCCGCAGGCCTTGGCCGCGTTCAGATTTTCGCGGCTAGCATAGCCACCATCAGCCGCCGCCTGACGTGGCGCCTCGCCATAGAAGGCGATGTGGCGCTCCAGCATCGGCAAGAACCGCTCGCTGTCGGCCGGGTTGCCCGCTTCGATAACAAGGTCGAGGATCAGTCCGCTTGTGCCGCTGGTCAGATTGAGTTTATGGCCATAATCGACATCGCGGCTGCCCTTGACGATAATATCGGCGTGCGGCTCGAACAGGCTGACCAGCTTCTCGCCGGCCGGCACCGCCTCGCCAGCCAGAACCCGCCGCTCGGTTTGGGCGATAATCCGTTCGATCAGCGGCTGGTAATGGCAGACCATGGCCCGCCAGAGTTCGACGGCTGGGCCTGCCAACAGGGTCAATTCCTGCGCCGCCTGTTGCAGATAGTTCAAGGTCGCCCGGGTGCTCTTGAGCAACGCACGGTAGTGCTGAACCCGCTTGGGGCCGCCGCGGACATACTGGATTGCCCGGGCCCGCCCTTTCGCTGCGCGGCGGTGATCGCGCCATACTCCGGCACAGGCCAATGCATCGGCCCGCTGCAAGAGACGCACCATCACCCGCACGCAGTCCCATAAGAGGCTGCTGTCGCTCGGCTCATGCAGGAGCGCAGCCGTGACGGTGCTGTCGACACGCACGACACTGCCGGTTTCCAGCTTCTCCTGCCGGGCACTGGCAAGCAGGACCCGATTGATCGCTTCAAAGGTCTCGGCCCGGATCGCACTGATCGTCTTGTGCAGCACCGACTTCTTCGGGCTCCACCCCCAAGGCAATCGGGCAAAAGCCCGGAATGAGGCGGAGTCTTCCAAATGGAACGCCAGTTCCTGGTAGCTCAACTGACGATATTGCTTGAGAAGGGCGCAGCGTAGAACAGCCTCCGCCGGCAAGCCCTCACGGCCGGTTTCTTTGATGCCCTGTCGGCGCAGGTCCTGCGTCGCCAGACTGACCACACCGCGATGCTCGTCCAGCCACCGCGACATGGCTTGCAATTCACGGCCGATCTCGTGTTCGGCGAAAAGATCGAATATGCTGGCCTGGACGGTGCGTTCTTGGCGCATTGTCGGCTCCGGCGGTTGCGGGTTTGTCTTTAGAATCAGTAGCTTGATCTAAAGTGTACCTGAAGCCGCCGGGCTTTGCCCGCGGAAATATCGAAATTCACCCAATATTTTCAGTAGTTTACCGTTTATGGACGGGCACTAGTTAGGCAGGTTGACCGGTATGTGTAGTGAAGCGCTCGCGTGTTCGGCCGCGCCCGCAGGCGCTCGCCTCCAGCCCACAGGGCCGCTCGCTGGTGAGCAGATGCCAGCAGGGGAGCATCCGTGCAGCAGCCAATACCCATGCTGAAAATGCCGTGACGATCGATCATTGTCATGACTTCGTCGTACGTGGCGACGGCCGCTCCGCGCTGCGCCGCCAGAAGAGTGATTACACTGCCGCGATCCCGAAGGCTGCCAAGCGCCAGTTCAACGATTACGGCCGGGTGGCAAAGCATGGCGCGCAGATCTTGCCTACCGAACTCGGGGACGAGTAGCGACCGTGACGGTCCACGGTTGATACCTATCCAGACCGTTGAGTTCGTCAATGCGGCGCTCCCCTTGCGATGGGTCGGCGCCTTCTCACATCGATAAGCCGCGCCCGCAATCAGGCAATGCAGCTACTCTGCACCACAAGAGTTTCGGACGACCAGACTGCACGGAAGTTTCGTAACGCCAGGGGCGATTTTTTCTCCTTTGGACAGGGCCAAGATTGCCAATCCGGCCTGGTGTCCAAGCTCCTTCAATTCCATGTCGATGGTGGTCAGTGGCGGGCGTGTTTGCTTCGACACGACCTCCCAATTGTCGAAGCCAACCACGGCAACGTCGCTAGGGACAGAGATGTTGAGATCCCTGAGCGCGTCGATGACCCCGCGCGCGATCTCGTCGCTACCGCAGAAAATGGCGTCCGGCTTCACGCCCTTTTGGACAAACACGGTATCGACTGCCTCGCGGCCCCATTCCTCCGACCATTCTCCAAACATAACCTCGGCATGCTTCCCGACGCACTCTCGGTAAGCCTCCGCACGGCTGCGGGCCGCCTGGTAATCTTCCGGCCCGGTGATATGCAGGATGCGGGATCGGCCCAGCTTCATCAACTGCCCGACCGCAAGTCGAGCGCCCTGCGCGTCATCCGGAATGAAGGCCACGCTTTCGGGCGGTCCTTCCGCGAAAACGTAGACGACAGGGATCGGCAGACGGGCGAGCTCGACCGGCGGCTTCAGGTCGAGCCGCGTGGCGGTAAAGATAATGCCATCCACCTGTCGGTCGAGGAGCGCGTCCAGATGCAGACGGGCGAGCCGAGGATCGTTGTTGGTCGCGCAGAGGAACACAGAGACACCCTGATCGACCAGGACTTCGGAGACGCCGGCTGCCATCGGCAAGGTCAGCCTTCCATAGGTGTCATTGGTCAGCATACCGATCGCGTGGCTGCGCTTCTGCAACAATCCCCGCGCCAGCGCATTCGGTCGGAAGCCGATCTCCAAGGCGATTTTTCGGACCCGCTCCCGCGTCTCCGCGTTCGTTCGGCCGGTTCCATTCAGCGCATTAGATGCGGTCGAAATGCTGACGCCGGCCGCCTTCGCTACATCGTGAATCGTGCGTCTTTTTCCGTCTGTGTCGCTCACGTCAGGTCCTATCATCCTGTCTGATAAAAGCTTTTAGCAGAAAAAAATGTGTTGTTAAAAGGTTTTATCAGATTCCTGCCGATTCCCTGTGTACGGACTGTCGACAGGTGGAAAAATCCGCACTAGGCTTCTCTCCGTCTCAAAGGCCAACGGCCAAAAACGAGAAAAAGGGGAACAAGCATGCTTCGATTGAAAACAACGATGACCGCTCTTGCGCTGCTGGCAAGCTCTTCCTTCGCCAGCGCTGAAGAGGTTACTTTCTGGGTGCGTACCTCGTCCGGTGCCGTGCTGCAGGGACTGGCCGACAAGTACAACGCATCGCATTCCGACAAGGTGAACGTCACCCAGATCACAGCTGAGCAGATGGTTCCGAAACTTGGCGCTGCGCTTGCCGGCGGTGCGGCACCTGATGGCGCTGTGCTGGATCTGATCTACCTACCCACCTTTGCTGCCGCCGATGGCCTCGAGGATATCACTGATTTCGTCAAGGGCCTGCCTTACTCATCGGCAATGAGCCCGTCGCATATCCGCCTCGCGACTTATGACGGTAAGATTTATGGTGTCCCTGCGCTGCCCGACGCCTCGATCATCGCCTACAATACCGATCTTTTCACCAAGGCTGGTCTCGACCCCAACAAGGCGCCGGCCTCGCTTGAGGAGATAGCCGCCGATGCCAAGAAGATCACCGCGCTCGGCAACGAAACCTACGGTTTCTATTTCGTCGCGAATTCCGGAAGCTGGCTGATCTATGACTTCCTGCCGCATCTCTGGGCCGGTAAGGGCGATGTTCTGAGCGACGACGGCCGCCAGGCCACCGTCGATACGCCTGTCCTGCGCGATACGCTCGCCGCCTACCGCGACATGTGGAAGTCCGGCGCGATCCACCCGACCTCGCGTTCCGGCAATGGCAACAACGCGGTCGAGGCATTTGCCTCCGGCAAGGTCGGCATCCTCATGACCGGCTCCTACATCGTCAATCTGCTGACCAGCAAATATCCTGATGTGAAGTTCAACGTTGCGCCGATCCCGGGACCCGAGGGCGGTCAATCGAGCTTTGCCGGTGGCGATACACTTTCCCTGATCAAGGGCATCAGCGATGAGAAGAAGAAGGTCGCACTCGACTTCGTCAATTTCTACATGCAGCCACAACAGCAGATCTATATCACGCAGGAATCCGGCATGCCCTCGCGCACCGATCTTGCCAGCGAGGCCTATGCCAAGTTCGACAAGCGAAATCTCGTCGCCTACGACATCCTGGCCAAGGCGCGCACCCCCTACACCTTCTCGTCGGACGAACTCTTCGTCAGCCGCACCGGTCCCTTCCTCAATCTGATCCAGGGCGCCATCTTCGGGGATGACGTCGATGCGACGATCTCCAAGACGCAGGCCGATTTCACCAAGATTTTGGAGCGAACCAATCCGAACTGAGAACTGTTCGAATTGTTTGCGGGGCGTCTGTCGGCGCCCTGCTTTCGAGTGACCCAAGTGACATTCAAGCGGGAAGGAGGACGCCGTGACATCGTCGGTGCTTCGCAACAAGCTGCGCGCAATGCATGGCGGAGAGCCTAAGGGGTGGCTTGGTCTCGCGTTCATCGTGCCGAGCTTCGTCTTTATCTCAGGGCTGTTCCTGGTGCCGCTGGTGATGACGGTCTGGATGAGCTTCTACAACTGGCCGCTTCTCGGACGCACCAAGTTTATCGGCCTCGCCAATTACGCCGAGCTGATAGGCGACATCCAGCTCTGGCATTCTCTGGGATTTACGCTGCTCTACACCGTGCTCGTCACCGCGGCGATCCTGCTTGTGGCTTTTCCGCTGGCGCTTCTGGTAGATCGTCCGCTTCGCATCGTCGGGTTTTTCCGCACGATCTATTTCATGCCTGTCGTCATCGGCTTCGGCGCGGCATCGACCTTGTGGATGTGGCTGCTCAATCCCGACAGCGGCGTCTTCGCGCAACTGCTGCGCGGTATTGGATTGATCGATAGCGCGCCGCGACCGCTCGAGAGCTTTTGGCCGGCGCTTGGCGTTGTCATCCTGATGGTCGTCTGGAAAACGGCCGGCTTCACGATGGTCATCTTGCTCACCGGCCTGCAAGCCATATCGAACGATGTGATTGAGGCAGCCAAGATCGATGGCGCCAATGCGTGGGGCCGTTTCCGGCGCATCACGCTGCCGCTGATGCGCAATTCAGTGGTGCTTGCGCTGGTTCTCAATGTGACGTCGTCCATGCTGGCCTTCGACCAGTTCTTTATCATCACCCAGGGAGGGCCGGCAAACGGCACGATATCGGCCGTGTTCTCGATCTATCTCGCATCCTTTTCGTCCTATCGTCTCGGCTATGGCTCGGCGATCTCGTTTGCGCTGCTGGTGGTGCTTGTTGCCATCAGCGCCATCCAGTTCGTCTTCCTGCGTCAGCGGCCGGAGGAGGGCTGATGGACCGCTTGCTTCGCAAACCCGCGCAAAAGCCGCTGGGCGAGCACTTTGCCTTTCTCGGCTTCCTGGTTGTGGCGTTGATCTTTGCCGTCTTCTTCGTCATGCCGATCGTCTGGTCATTTGCCAATTCGTTCAAGCCGGCGGCAGAAGCGCTGGCGAACCCCGCCGCACTGTTTGCCAAGACGTTCTCGCTGGAGAACTACCGGCGTCTGGAGCAAGTCGGCGCCGGTTGGTACGTCTATGCCGGGAACTCGGTGATGATCGCTGTCGGAACGGTGCTGCTGACGGTTCTCGTTTCGGTGCCCGCGGGTTACGGCTTTTCCAAGTTTCGCTTCCCCGGCCAGTCACTCCTGTTCATCCTGATCATGGCCACTATGATGATCCCGTTCCAGTCGATCCTGACGCCGCTCTTCCTGATCCTGAAGGTCTTGCGGCTGCAGAACAGCCTCTTCGGTCTGGTGCTTATCTATGTGACCTTCCAGCTTCCCTTCTCGATTTTCATGATGCGCAATGCCTTCGATGCTGTGCCCAAAGCGCTGATCGAGGCAGCTCGGATCGATGGCGCTTCGCAGGCGACGATCCTGCGGCGGATCATGCTGCCAATCGCTTTGCCAGGTGTTGCCACCGTTGCCATGTTCGCCTTTCTCAATTCGTGGAACGAGTTCTTGGCCGCGCTGATCTTTCTGTCGGACCAGAACAAATTCACTCTACCGATCATGCTGGTGAACGTCGCCTCCGGCATCTACGGCATCATCGATTGGGGCGCGCTGCAGGCCGGTATCGCCGTCACCATGGTGCCCTGCATCCTGCTCTTCCTTCTCTTGCAACGATACTACGTCCGCGGCTTGACCGCCGGCGCCGTGAAGTAACAGCGGTCGTTCTGACCAAGGAGTTATCATGCCCAGTTCCCCGCGCGCTCGAGAGGCAAAGGCCGCAAGGATGCAGCGCTATGTGCCCGCCGATCATTCCCGCGTCTCCTTCGACGGCGGATTCTGGCAAAGCTGGACGCAGACGGTCCGCAGCGTCACCATTCCGTCGCAGTACAAGCGGCTCGAAGAAGAGGGCTTCCTCGAGGTTCTCGATTTCGACAAGCCGGCCGGTCCCCTGGCGCGACCGATCCAGCCGAGCGGGCTTTCCATGCAGCATTTCTTCGATTCCGATTTCGGCAAATGGATCGAGGCTGCGAGCTACACGCTGAAAGCTCACCCAAATGCCGGGATCGAGGCGAAGATCGACGGCATCGTCGAGAAGCTCGAAAAAGGACAGATGGCGGATGGCTATCTGAACAGCTGGTTCATCCGCCGTGAACCAGAGAAACGTTGGACCAATCTACGCGACCTTCACGAAATGTACTCGATGGGGCATCTGCTCGAGGGGGCCGTGGCCTATTTCGAGGCGACCGGAAAGCGCCGTTTTCTCGACGTGATGATCCGTGCCGTCGATCATATCATCGATACGTTCGGCACTGAGCCCGGCAAGCTGCGCGGCTATGACGCCCATGAGGAAATCGAGCTTGCGCTGGTCAAGCTCTACCGAGTCACCGGCGATCCCCGTCACCTACAGCTCGCCACCTATTTCGTCGACGAGCGCGGCCAGATGCCGTCCTACTACGATGAGGAAGCGCGCCAGCGCGGCGAAAATCCGGAAGATTATGTCTATCAGACCTATGCCTACAGTCAGGCGCACAAGCCGGTGCGCGAGCAGACTGAAGTCGTCGGCCACGCTGTCCGTGCCATGTACCTGTTCTCGGCAATGGCCGACCTAGCCTATGAAAACGACGATCCAAGCCTCAAGGAGGTCTGCGACCGGTTGTTTGACAACCTTACCGGGCGGCAGCTTTACGTCACCGGTGGCCTTGGTCCGTCCGCATCGAATGAGGGCTTCACGCGCGAATATGATCTGCCGAACGAAACGGCCTATGCCGAGACCTGTGCGGCAGTCGCACTTGGCTTCTGGAGCCATCGGATGGCTCAAACCGATCTCGACAGCAAGTTCACCGATAAGCTCGAGACAGTTCTTTTCAACGGCGCGCTTTCCGGAATCTCGCGCGACGGCGAGCATTATTTCTACGAAAACGTCCTGGAAAGCCACGGGCAGAATAGACGCTGGAAGTGGCACTATTGCCCTTGCTGCCCGACGAACATAGCCCGCTTCATTACCTCGCTTGGCCAGTATTTCTATTCCGCTTGCGAAGATGCTGTGGCGGTGCATCTCTACGGCGCAAACAGTGCCGAGCTAACGGTGGGCGACACTTTCGTCCGCCTGAAACAGGAAACGCGCTACCCATGGGAAGGTGATGTCTCGCTGACACTGTCACTGGAAAAAAAGAGCCGCTTCACGCTGAACTTGCGCATACCCGGCTGGTGTCGTGATGCCAGCGTCGCTGTCAATGGCGAAGCAGTTGATCTCAATTGCGCCGTGACGAAGGGCTATGTTGCGATTTCCCGCGACTGGAAGAATGGCGACGAGGTCCGTCTTTCCTTCGCGATGCCGGTCGATAGGCTCTATGCGCATCCCGCCGTCAGCGAGGACGGTGGCCGCGTGGCTCTGCAGCGCGGACCGGTGGTCTATTGCGTCGAGGAGACCGATGTCGGCGGCGAGCCGCAGCGCATTCGCCTGCCGGCGGATGCGCCAATCGCTGCGCGCTTCGACGAAAGCCTTCTTGGCGGTGCTGTCGTGCTCGAGGCCGAAGCAATGGAGGCGGACGCCGGAGATTGGGATGGCCGTCTATACCGGACTGCGCCGCCGGCGATCAAGCCTAAACCTATCAAGGCAATTCCCTATCATCTCTGGGCCAATCGCAGCGCCGGCGCGCTGCTGGTCTGGCTGCAGGAAAAGTAGGAGCGGATCATGGCACGGTTACAACTGAGAAACCTCGTCAAGTCCTACGGGATCTACGAGGCAGTCCGCGGCATCGATCTCGATATCGAGGACAACGAGTTCGTCGTCTTCGTCGGGCCCTCCGGGTGCGGGAAATCGACAACGCTGCGGATGATTGCTGGTCTCGAGCATATAACCGACGGTGAGATCAGGATTGGCGATCAGGTCGTCAATCGGCTCGGGCCGGGCAAGCGCGACATCGCCATGGTATTCCAGAACTATGCGCTCTATCCGCATATGTCGGTGCGCGAGAACATCTCGTTCTGCTTGGAGCAGCAGAAGCTCCCGACGGCCGAGATCGCCGCGCGCATCGAGCGCGCCGCCGACACGCTGCATATCAACGACCTGCTCGACCGTCGGCCGGGCCAGCTTTCCGGCGGCCAGCGGCAGCGCGTGGCGATGGGCCGCGCGATCGTCCGCAACCCGAAGGTCTTTCTTTTCGACGAGCCGCTCTCGAACCTTGATGCCAAGCTGCGCGTGCAAATGCGCACCGAGATCAAGCGCCTGCACCAGCTTCTGCCGACGACGACCGTCTACGTCACGCATGACCAGATCGAGGCAATGACCATGGCTGATCGCGTGGTGGTCATGAATGGCGGTCTGATCGAGCAGGCAGGTCCGCCGCAGGAACTTTACCACTACCCGGCCAGTCAGTTCGTCGCCGGCTTCATCGGCTCGCCATCGATGAATTTTGTCGACGCAACCCTTGTCGCCAAGGGACAAGATCTGGCGGTGAAGCTGACCGATGGAACAGAACTCGGGGTCCCCGCAGACCGGGCACTGGACTTCGCGCCGCATGCGGGCAAGCCTGTTGTCTTCGGTATTCGACCGGAATCGATATCGAGCCGCCAGGATCGCCCGGGATTTGCGGATTTCGACGCGAGGGTTGACCTCGTGGAGCCTCTCGGGGCCGCCACCATGGTCTATTTCAATATCGGCTCAACCGTTTTGTGCGCTACCGTTGATCCGGAAAGTGGCCCCCGCGCTGGCACTACTGCGGCTTTGTCACTGAACATGAATCGTATGCATCTCTTCGACAAGACCAGTGGCCGCTCTCTTGCTCACTCTGCTCTGATTGATCTCGGTCGCTAGCGAAGAACGGCAGARGAGTGAGTGCCATGACCATCGTGAAGTGCCTCCAATGGTCTCCATGACGAGTTCAACTGCTCGCTCGCTGTGAGGTCCGTGGTCGACCAAGTCACCAAGGAAACCGTGTATCATTCAAGCCGGCCCAGCACAGGGCTACTATGGCCCTACTCGTCTTTGGGACCGTAACCTTCAATACGCGGGTTGGAAAACGGTCCGTCGAATTGGGCCCCCGAGTTCTGGCGGGTCGCCAGCGCGCCCGCCTTAACCTGAACGGCATAAAGCCCTTTTTCCGGATCTATTGGTACAACGCCAAACGATGGGTCCATGTCAGAGGGCGAGACGTTGAGAATTGTCGCGGCACTCTCCACACTGGGCACCCCGGCGGGGGACTTGACCGTCATGAGCGCGAACGCTTCTGACATGATGACTCCATTTGTACTTAGAGGCCAAAATGGTTGGCGACCGCCAATGGCCTGACGATCCCGGCCCCGTAGGATCCGCCTTCTCAAGGAAATGCAAGAATAAGTCTTTCGGGGAGACTTTGGAAGGCGAAAGTCTGGTGCGGATTGCGGCCACGCAGCCCGTAGCGACAGGGCAGGCTGCGGACGTTCCGGAATCCGGGGTGCCAGCTCCGAACGCCTCGGACCCGATGAAATGCGTGTATGCGGCGATATCGGGCTTCTGGTCCGCCATGCCCGGTATTCCTGGGCCCTGAGAAGAATAACCAACACGTTGATCGGTGATATCGCATCCGGCCAGCGTCAGCACGTCAGGATGGGCATTTGCGCCCGTGATGGTATGGGTTGTCACGCCTTGGCACCTCCCGTCAGGGCAATCCGCACCACAGTTCCCGGCCGCAAACAGAATGTCCGCTCCGGCGCGGGCGAGCGTGCCGACGATGATGTTGAAAGGGTGGTTTGGGTTGTCCGAGTATCGACCGGGATGTCCTACAGGGAAGTCCCAGCTGGGATGGTACATTCCCCAGCTGTTATTGACGACCAGCGCCTTATACTTGCGCTTCCAAGCTGGTGTCGTCGTCTGCGAACTGAGAAATGAGAACGCCAGAAGGGCATCGCTAAGAAATCCCGACATCGCGCTGCCACCTGGTGTCGTGGACTTCAATATTGGAAAATCGAGCAAGGTACATGCAGGCGCAGCGATCAGCACGTCGAAAGCACACATAGTGCCGTGGTCGACGGCATACTTCCCCGGCGTCAAAGGCACGCCCGGCGGTGCCCAGGAGATCCGGCGGTCCAGCTTGGCCATTAGGCCGCGGCTACGCAAGTGAGCGACGTTGATCCCGGTGTCCATGATCGCCACCGCGACCTTTGTCCCGTCGAGCCCCATGGACGCCAACGTGCCGACATCAAGGTTGGATGCCACATCTGCCGCTGCGCCCACGGCCCCCGCGCCACAGTAGGGCTCCAGCAATCCTATCTCTGGATCGGCAAATATCTCGACGCCTTCATTTTCCGCTTGGACTTCGTCAATTCGATCGGTGTCGATCGTTCCCCTGGCGACGAACGCTGGAGCGCCACCGGGGGAGGCGAACGCGAGATCGATGCCCTCAGACCGGCGTGCAGACAGGGGTAAAGGCGGAAATCTAGGATCTATGTAAAGGCCGCCACGGTCGGTCGGATCCTGAACTGGTCGCTGTGTCTCGGTCAGCGAGAATGCCACAAGGCTGGATGCTCGCAGTGCTTCGCGCGCGGGCAGGGAAACGATCATGGAAACGCGCATTTGCTCCTCCTGCTGAAAACCAATGAATGGTCAGGCCTTGCCGTCCCGCCAGGTGAACGTGACGGCAATGCCGTTGATACTTGCTATTCCATTACGGCTGCAAAACGCATCCATTTCACAATGGAGTCGATCGGAGAATCGTCCGGCATTTTCAGCGGGCTTTGATCCGGGTGGAACCCCCGTGACAACGCGGAATCTGGATCGGAGAGCAGGACACCGATAAATGTCAGCGCCACAAGACAGCCCCCCAATTCGCCGAGCCGATTGCCGCCAGCGGCCTCCGCCTCGGCGAGAACGTAAAACCACAGCGGTGTTCGCGTGTGGAAGGCAGACTGAGAGCCAGCGAGAAAGTCTCGAAGGCCAGGTTTGGCCGCGAAAAGCGCGGAAACGTCCGCAATTGGAGCCGACTGAACCGCGCCGATCTGTTTGAGATGCTTATGCATAGCCTGGCCGGTAGGAAGGCGTAAGTTATATCCGCGTCGCAGATTACGCCGCGCTAGGCTCTTGAACAACGCCCTCAGATCCACGTCGGCCTCGTCGTTTCCCTCCTTCACCATAGTCCGCAAAGGCGGTGCCAGCTCAGTGTCGAGCTTCCTTGCAAATCGTGCTGCTTCGCCGTCCGCGGCATCGTGCGGTGAGACACCTGTGAAACGAGTCCAGTCTATGACCCAATTCTTGGGAAGCTTCTTGTTCAGGTCGATGTTGCCGCCACCACCTGTGAACCCAAACAGAAGTTTGAGGGTGGCATGCGCAAGAACAGGTGGACCGGGCCGCCCAAAATTCTTGTTGTAGTCATATAGGGCCCGCACCATCGTGTGCCCGAACCGATACGCGGCGACGGAGAACTCCAGTGGAAGGGCGTTGCCCAGCCTGGAGTTCTGCTTTCTTGAATCGTACTCCGCGCGGAATTTGAAGAAGTGCGAAGCACGGTCATCCAAGACACGCTGAACGACCGCCGGGTCGCAGACACCTTTAAGATAGCCTTCAACGATGAGCCATTGATAGTGCAGTCTTGTAAGTGACTGGGCCGAATTGAAATCGGGCAGCCAGCCTGTGTTGTGGTTCGCGAGGTAATCTACGACCTTGTTGTGAAATCGCAGGAAGCTCAGATGAAACTGCGCCACGACGAGGTTTTCGTCATTTCGGTTGTCGCCGATGATCGCGCGCTGCGGTAGCGTTGCTGAGAATTTCTGAAATGCTTCTGGTGTCATCGCTGCTTCGGCTATTGTCAGGGCGGCGTCCCGGACAGACTGCTGCACCTGACCGTATCGCGGTAGATCACGATGCTCGTCGATGGTGTTGTCGGGTAGTGGACCTGGATCTATCGCTGTGCCGACACGCATCTTGTTCGTCAGTGTCGGATGCCTCAGGCCTGAAATGACCGAAACGACTTCGGGACCGATATCGACTCCAACGGGAGACCCACCATAGACGCTATCGAGATCAAATCGGGGAGATCGGGCATTCCTGAAGTTGCGTTCCACCTCCGACGATGCCACAGGCGGATGAGCGTTCACGATACTGGTAATCGTTCCCTCGCGGTCGGTTCGCGCGGTTAGCTCGTGATCCAAAAACTGACCCCAATACGTTAATACAGGCGGCAAGGTGGAATCTTTGCTGGCGTCCTCCTGCGCGTTCTCGTCAGCCACAACATCGATCATAAGGTCGCCGAGTTGGTCGAGTTCGTTGACCGTGGTTGCCGCTTCCAGAAGATAGTTTTCCGGTGCGTCGAGCGGCGGCACAAAATAACCGAAGTCCGCTTCCTCATCGACGGCGACGTCACCCGCCGCTGGCGGCACGGCTCTCAGGTCGGGTCTTGGAACTGCCTTCTTCTTCTCGGAACCACCGTGCGATTGAAAAACGATAGCCATTGGCAACACCTCCGTTTTTCCAGCCCGGCGCATCCTGACTACAGCTATAAGGCGAAGTCAACCTTCAACGCAAGCCAAAACGCCACTTTAAGTTGTTTACTTCAGTGATAACTGAAATATATGAGTGCCCGAAGTCGACACAGTCGGAATATTTGATGGCCAACTTCAGCTCGGAGCTGTCTCTTGCCCAACATAGCCAATCTACAAAAATTGACGGCCGCGAGCGCTAATGCACAGCGGCTGGTGCATCAACTTCAGCGGTGTATTGTCTTTTCTTCACTCCGATTTTTCCGAGGTAAGGGACGCGGAGGTTGCGCCGCCCGTGCGCGCGCCGACCATGCCGGTCATGTCGGTGACACCGCAATGCCGCTCACGTCCTATGCAGAGGGCCACTCTGTGCCGGTAGCGAATTTTCCATACCGATACTCACTACCCAGCGCCGCACTAGCGTCGTCGGCGACATGTCCATGGTACCGACCGAATTCGTTCACCGGATCGCTTCGAACGCGCTGGGTTCCAAGCTTCTCGTTGAGGCGTCCGCGGAGCTTTGGGACTGAGCGCAGACGCGACCTTGCCGCAAACACCTGCGTCGCCGGTACCTCCGCGACGGGTTCCATGGATGCTTAAATGCAATGGATGTAGGTCGAGCAGTCGCGAGAGTCAGTCGCGAGAGCCGCTCGACCTGGACGGACCCCTCGTAAAGTTGAAGGGACGCGGTTTGAGGGGCGCGGAACTGGTGGTCTCCGACGGTCGCTGCCCACTCGTCGTCGGCTTCAAGGGAAGCGCTTTCGCGCAAAAACAGCTGAGCCGGAAAAACTTCCTGATTAATAGTCCATAAAAAACATAGAATACCTGTTTATTCGTGTCCTGACGACTAGGCTCTGCGCATCGTTAGCTTTCTTCTGGAGACGGCATGTCCCGCCATATTCGCTTCAACGCCTTCGACATGAACTGTGTCGGACATCAATCGCCTGGTCTTTGGAGACATCCGCGAGACAAGTCTTGGAAATACAAGGATCTTGACTATTGGCAGGACCTGGCACGCACGCTGGAGCGCGGGATCTTCGACGGCATCTTTATCGCAGACGTCATCGGTTACTACGACGTCTACAAGGGTTCGAACTATCACGCGATCGAGCAGGCCGCACAGATTCCCGTGAACGATCCACTGCAACTGGCGGCGCCAATAGCCCTCGCGACCGAGCACCTCGGGATCGGCATCACGGCGTCAACATCATTCGAGCATCCCTACACCTTCGCTCGGCGTCTCTCGACGGCCGACCATCACACCAAGGGGCGTGTCGGTTGGAACATCGTCACCTCGTATCTGGAGAGTGGTGCCAAGAACGTCGGCCAAGCGGGGCTGCAGCGCCATGACAACCGATATGAGATCGCGGCCGAATACATCGAGGTCCTCTACAAACTTTTCGAAGGCAGTTGGGAAGAGGGCGCCGTCCTTCGCGATCCGGCGCGGGGAATCTTCACCGACCCGAGCAAGGTTCATGAGATCGGCCACAAGGGCAGGTTCTTCGACGTGCCCGGCTACCATCTCTCTGAGCCGTCCCCGCAGCGCACGCCCGTTCTCTATCAGGCCGGAGCTTCCGGCCCAGGGAAGGCGTTTGCCGCGGGGCATGCGGAGTGCGTCTTCGTCGGGGCGCCGACAAAGTCGCTGCTCAAGGCCTACGTGTCAGAGATCCGGCAGAAGGCTGCGGCTGCCGGGCGTGATCCGCGCAAGCTACTCATCTACAATCTGACCACGCTGATCATCGACGAGACCGACGAGAAGGCGCAGAAGCGGTTCGAGGAATATCAGAACTACTCATCGTATGATGGCTCGCTGGTGTTCATGTCTGGTTGGAGCGGCGTAGACTTTGGCCAGTATGCTCCGACCGATGCCCTGAAGATGGTCGAGACCAACGCCATCGTCTCGATGGTCGAGCATTTCGCCGGCAAGGACAGGGCTTGGACCGTTGACGAGCTAGCGAAGTGGGGCGGCATCGGCGGGGTTGGGCCGGTCTTCGTCGGCTCGCCGAACACGATCGCCGATATTCTCCAGGAATGGGTGGAAGAAACCGACGTCGACGGCTTCAATCTTGCCTATGCCGTGACGCCTGAGAGCTTCGAGCAGGCAGTGGATCTACTGGTACCCGAGCTGCAGAAGCGGGGTGTGTATCCGACCGCCTATAAGCCAGGCACGCTGCGCGAGAAGCTGTTCGGCGAAGGTCCGTATCTTCCGAAGCGCCACCCAGCCGACGCCTATCGTGACATCGAGGCCGTGAAGCGTCGCGACGCTTCTGTCGAACTGAAGACCGTGGGCGCGTAATGCCGGAGCTCCTTCAACTCCACGACGTTTCCCTATCCTTCCAGGGTGTCCGGGCGATCAACGCGCTGAGCTTTTCTGTGGCGGCGGGGGAGATATGCGCGTTGATCGGCCCTAACGGCGCGGGGAAAAGCTCTTTGCTGAACGTGATCAACGGCGTGTATCGCGCGGACTCTGGCGACGTGGTGTTCGACGGGACGCGCTTCGAAAAGATCCATCCTCAAAAGGCCGCCCGTCTGGGCATCGGCCGCACTTTTCAGAACAACGCGCTCTTCCGTCGACTGTCGGTGAAGGAGAACGTGCTCGCCGGCCTGTCGCGTGAGGGTAGGGCGACTTTCKCGGAAAACATATTCCGGTTTGGCCGCGACGGCAGCGAACGGCGGAGCTTCCAGGTTCGTGCAGACCGGATTATCGATTTTTTGGGGATCGGCCAATACGCCGACAGGGTCGTCTCGACACTACCCTATGGCGTTCAAAAGCGCGCCGATCTTGCGAGAGCGCTCGTGGCTGACCCGAAGCTCCTCCTTCTCGACGAGCCGATGGCCGGAATGAACCAGGACGAGAAGCAGGAGATGAGCAAGGCGATCTCCGAGGTCAACAGCTCGTTTGGCACCACGGTCGTCCTCATCGAACACGACGTCGGCATCGTGCTGAACCTCGCGCACCATGTCGTGGTGCTCGACTACGGACGCAAGGTCGCCGACGGCATTCCGGAGGAGGTTCGAAGCAACCCAGACGTCATCGCCGCCTACCTCGGCACGGTCCACTGAGGAAACCATCATGTCGTTCTTCTTCGAGACTTTAGTCGGCGGCCTCTTCGCGGGCGTGATGTATTCGCTCGTCGCGATCGGGTTCGTGCTGATCTACAAGGCGTCGGGTGTTTTCAACTTCGCCCAAGGCGCGATGCTGCTCTTTTCCGCGCTCGCCTTCGTAACCTTCACCGAGAAGGGAGTTCCCTTCGTCGCCGCCTTCGCGCTGACCGGCGCCCTGATGGTCGCGATGGCGATCGCCATCGAATGGCTGGTCCTGCGTCCGATTCGAAACCGGGATCCGCTCACGCTGTTCATGGCGACGCTGGGCCTAAGCTTCGTCATTGAGGGCCTGGCGCAGCTGACGATGGGCACGGACGTGCACATGCTAGACATCGGCATTCCGGATATTGGCGTGGATGTCGGTGGCATCTTCGTCAGCCAGTTCGACGTCGTGGCGTCCGCCATCGCCCTTTCGCTTGTCGCCGTTCTCGCCGTTGTCTTCAACAAGACGCGCATGGGCATTTCGTTGCGTGCGGTCGCAGACGACAAGGTCGCTGCCCAATCGATCGGAATACGGCTGCCTGTCATTTGGCGGACGGTCTGGAGCGTTGCGGGCGTCGTGGCGCTGGTCGCGGGACTGGTCTGGGGTTCCCGCCAGGGCGTGCAGTACTCGCTGTCGCTCGTGACGCTCAAGGCGCTGCCGGTCCTCATCATTGGCGGCTTCTCCTCCATTCCCGGCGCGATCGTCGGCGGGCTGATCGTCGGTGCCACGGAGGCCTTGGCGGACATCTACGTCGGCCCGATTGTCAACGGCACCGTCTCCACGTGGTTCGCCTACATCCTCGCAGTCATCTTCCTCCTCATACGTCCTGCCGGCCTGTTCGGCGATCGTGAAATCGAAAGGGTCTGACGATGACGGTTCTGCAGGAAACGGTTTATGTCGCCCCGGCTGCCTCACCGGTCAAGGTGCCGCTGATATTGAGCCTGCTTGGGCTCGCCTTAGCATTCGCCGTCGTACCGGCGGTCGCAGACGACTATTGGCTGAGTTCGATCATTATTCCGACCGTCGTCCTAGGGCTAGCCGGGATCGGTCTCAATCTTCTCCAAGGCTACACCGGGCTGGTGTCTCTCGGGTCTGCGGCTTTCATGTCGATCGGCGCGTTTTCGGCTTACAACCTTGTGCTCCGGGCGCCGTCTTTGCCGCTACCGGTCGTGTTCGTCGTCGCGGGTCTGATCGCCGCGGTCGCGGGGGTGGTCTTCGGTCTCCCGTCCCTGCGCATCAAGGGCTTCTACCTGGGCGCATCGACACTTGGCGCGCAGTTCTTCTTCGAATGGCTCTTTACGAACTTCAGCTGGTTCTCGAACGACAGCCAGTCCCTGACGATCTCAGCGCCGAGGCTTGATTTTCTTGGGTACGACCTGCAGTCGGCCACCGGTCGCTATTATCTCACGATCACGGCCACCGTGGTTCTTATCGCCCTAGCATTTTCTGTCGTCCGCAGCCGCGTCGGTCGGGAGTTCATGGCGATACGCGACATGGACACGGCGGCATCGGTCATTGGCATAAGGGTCGCGCGTCGAAAACTCCAGTCGTTCGGGATCAGTTCCTTCGTTCTCGGAATCGCGGGTGCGCTGTGGGCCTTCGCCTATCTTGGAACATCCGACGCCCATGCCTTCAATCTCGACAAGTCCTTCCAAGTCCTCTTCATCATCTTGATCGGTGGACTTGCGACGATCTTCGGAAACTTCCTTGGCGCGGCGTTCATCGTTCTGATGCCGATCCTACTCGACCGCCTCTCTCTGGTTGTCGATGTCTCCATACTCGGCGACCAGGGAGCTTTGGCGAACCTGCAGCGCATTATCTTCGGCGTCATCATCATCCTGCTTCTCATCAAGGAACCGGACGGCCTGTCCAGCCTCATCCGTAAGATCACCGACGGTCTTTTCCGTCGCAAGAAACCTGGCAGCTAGCTGAATGGGCGGGACTTCGGCGTCGGGTCTTCGCCACGGACAGGGGTACGACGACACCATTTCAACCATCATCAGAGGGACACTTCCATGGCACTTCTAACGAAAGCGCTCGCCCTTGCGACTGCCGCTGCGATCGCAGCGGGCGTCCTCGCAAGCCCATCCTTCGCCGAAGACGGTAGCGGGCAGCAGCTCTACCCGCTCTTCACGTACCGGACAGGTCCGTACGCTCCGTCGTTCATCCCGTTCGGCGCGGGCAACATCGACTACCTTCGCTACGTGAACGAGGTCGAGGGTGGCGTCGACGGCGTGAAGATCCTGATCCAGGAATGCGAGACCGCCTATACGATCGAACGCGGTATCGAGTGTTACGAGCGATATAAGAACGGCTACAACGGCGCGCTGACGGCGGCGATTTATCCGCATTCCAGCGGTCTCGACGTCGCGCTGACGGACAAGGCCCGCATCGATAAGATTCCAATCGTCAGCCCCGGCGGCGGTCAGAACATCGCGACAGACGGTCGCGTGTTCCCATACCAGTATCCGCTGATCTTCGACTACTGGAGCGAGGCCCAGATCATCGTGGACTATATCGCGAAGCAGGCTGGCGGCTATGACAAGCTGAAGGGCCTTAAGGTAGCAACGCTCTATCACGACTCCGGCTACGGTCGCGACACGATCGAACCGCTCGGCATCCTCTCCAAGAAATACGGCTTCGACGACATTCAGATCCCCGTTCCGCATCCAGGCGAACAGCAGCAGACTCAATGGCAGCAGATTCGCCGCTCCGGTGCGGACTGGGTGTTCCTTCGCGGGTGGGGCGTCATGACGCCAGTCGCCATCAAGACGGCGGCCCGCGTCGGGTTCCCGGCAGATCATATCATCGGCGATATCTGGAGTGGCTCGGAGGATGACGCCCGACCGGCCGGCGCTGCGGCCAAGGGCTACCTCGCGGTATCCGTCTTCCCGCCCGGCACTGACTACGGGATCCTCAAGAAGCTCAAGGAGACCATCGTCGACACCGGCAAGTCCGACCTCAAGGACAAGAGCAAGTTCGGCACCGTGTACTACAACTACGGCGTCATCGAAGCGATCACCTTCGTCGAGGCGCTGCGTACAGGTCACAAGAAGTTCGGCAATCGTCCGCTGACGGCGGCCGAAGGGCAGTGGGCGCTCGAAAACCTGAACATCGACAACAAGCGTCTCGCCGAACTCGGCGCCGAGGGGTTGATCAGCCCGCTCAAGACGACGATCGACAATCACAAGGGAGAGTCTGTCGCCGCCAAGATCATCCAGTGGAACGGGCAGTCCTGGGACGCCAAGTCCGACTGGATCAAGGCAGATACGACGCTGTTTGCCGACGTGATCAAGGCGAAGGCAGCCGCCTACGCCAAGGAAAAGGGCATCGAACCGCGCGGCGCGGAAAATTGATCGATAGGACCGGCAGGAGATCTTCATGACCACGCAAACCAACGGGTTTCTCGAGATTTCCAACGTGGAAGCCCTGTATGGTCAGGCCATCCTGGCCGTCCGTGACGTGACCCTCAAGGTGGAGAAGGGCAACATCGTTGCCCTTCTCGGTGCAAACGGCGCCGGTAAGACGACGACCCTGAAGGCGATCTCCAATCTCCTCGGACCAGAAAGAGGCAAGGTCAGCCGCGGCTCCATCCATTGGATGGGTGAGCCAGTGAGCGCGATGTCGGCCTCCGGCCTCGTCGCCAAGGGCGTCGTCCAGGTGCTCGAAGGGCGTCACTGCTTCCAGCATTTGACGGTCGAGGAGAACATCCTCGCGGGCGGTTTTGTCCGCAAGCCGTCGCGTGTAGACCTGCTTGCAAGCCTCGAGCAGGTCTACACGTGGTTTCCCCGACTAAGGGACAAGCGCAAGACGAAGGCCGGCCTCACCTCCGGAGGCGAACAGCAAATGGTCGCCATCGGCCGCGCGCTGATGACGAAGCCCAGCCTCGTTCTTCTCGACGAGCCTTCGATGGGGCTGGCTCCCATCATTGTGCAGGAGATCTTCGAGATCATCCGCGCGCTCAACAAGGAATGCGGCGTCAGCTTCCTGCTCGCAGAGCAGAATGCCAATCTGGCGCTCAAGTACGCAGACTACGCCTACATCCTCGAAAACGGCCGCATCGCACTCTGCGGAACCGCAGAAGAACTTCGGGCTCGGGAAGACGTCCATGACTTCTATCTGGGCGGCGCCGCGGCAACGCCGCTTGGCTGACGACGGCAGCAAACCAACAGCAAGGATAAACGATGACACAGACCGATCTGGCGTGGGGGGCAGGCCCTACCGCGCGATACGAAGAACTCGCGGCGCGTTTCCGGCCGTTGTTCGAAGAGATAGCCAAGGGCGCAATCGAACGGGAGACGACCCGCGGGCTTCCGCAGGAGGAGATCGTCCAACTGAAAAAAGCTGGTCTTGGCGCGCTTCGCGTGCCTGAGGCCGAAGGCGGCTTCGGGGCGACGCTGCCGGAGTTCGCCAACCTTCTCATCGAGTTGTCGCAGGCCGATTCCAACATCACGCAGGCGCTGCGTGGACACTTCGGTTTCGTCGAGGACGTCGTCAACAAGGCGCCGGGCGACGCGCGCACGAAGTGGGTCGGCCGCATCTCGCGGGGAGAGATCGCAGGCAACGCGTGGAGCGAAATAGGCGACGCCAAGCAAGAAGCCTTTTCGACCCGCATCTCCAGGAAGGACGACAACCTGGTGGTCAATGGCACGAAGTACTACACGACCGGATCGCTGTATGCGGACTGGATCGACGTGGGCGCCACGGGGCTAGAAGGCGAGGGCGTCGTGCTTCAGGTCCGGCGCGACGATCCGGGCGTCAATGTGGTTGACGATTGGGATGGGTTTGGGCAGACGTTGACGGCCAGCGGGACCACGACGTTCACGAACGTCAAGGTGGATCCGGACAACGTCGTCGTCGACGAGGAGAAATTTCGCTACGGGGCTGCCTTCTACCAGCTCGTTCATCTTGCGACCCTTGCAGGGATCGGGCGGTCGATCGCCAACGAGACGGCACAGGCAGTCGCCTCCCGCAAGCGGGCGTATACGAACGGGGCCGGTCCTCGTTCGAGCCAGGATCCTCAAGTCCTGCAGGTGGTGGGACGCCTGCGCGGCAACGCCTACGCGGCTGGCGCGATTGTGCTGCAGGTCGCCGCAGCAATTGAGCGCGCCTATCAGGCTCATTTTGGCGGTGACGAGGCGGCGGAAGAGCAGGCGAACGCCATCGCGGAACTGGAAACCTCTCAGGCAGTCACGGTCGTGTCGAGCCTTGTGCTCGATGCCTCCACGTTGACTTTCGATGCACTGGGCGCGTCCGCTACAAAAAAGCCGAACGGTCTGGATCGCCATTGGCGCAATGCCCGTACATTGTCATCGCATAACCCCCGTATCTACAAGGATCGCATCGTTGGCGATTTTGCCGTCAACGGCACACCGCCCCCCTATCAGTGGCGCATCGGCTTGAGCGTGGCCTGATTGATGATCCGGCTCGTGAACATTGCGCGGGATTTTTCCACGCAGGCAGGTGTCGTGCGGGTCCTGCACGGCATCAATCTGGAAATTCCGGCCGGACAGATTTTCGGCATCATCGGTGCCTCGGGTGCGGGCAAGTCGACGCTGGTACGGACCATTAACCTGCTGGAGAGGCCTAGCGAAGGCGACGAGCGCATCACCGACGCGCGGGGCGAGGGCCTTAGGCGCTTGCGGCGTATCGGCATGGTGTTCCAGCACTTCAATCTACTAAACTCTCGTACTGTCGCTGGAAACTCGCCTATCCAATCGAACTGGTCGGACACCTCGACCGTCGGCAAATCAACGAAAAGGTCGCCTCGCTTCTCGCCCGTGTCGGGCTGTCGGAACATGCAAGCAAATACCCCGCTCAGCTTTCCGGCGGCCAAAGGCAGCGCGTCGGTATTGCCCTAGCGCTCGCCAACGGGACGCAAGTATAGTCACGCCGGCGGTCTCGTCCGGTCATGATTTCAGATTGCCGGCTCCCCGGCCGGCCAACGGAGCAGAGACAGGCCGCGCACTGAACGATTTTTTCGTGCTTTGCAAAGCGCCGGCAAATATTTGCCGCTGCTCGGATAAATATAAACTATCGCGCCCTTCATTGAGTGGCGCGTATACCTTAGCGTTTGCTTCGACAAACCCCCATAGGGCCGAAGTGTATGAGGGCACGGACCATCAGTTTCAGTAGTCACTCATATGTCTCCCCGCCGCCTGGGGTCGCGGCCGTATGGGAGGCACTCAACAAGGAAGCCAGTGACGCAGCATTGAAGGACCCGGTACTGACGCGGGCCATGAATTCGACAATTCTCTTTCATACCAGCTTCGCACAGGCGCTTGCTCAGCGGATTGCGTTCAAGCTCGCCGACCACGACCTGGATCAGGACGAATTGCTGTCGGTGATTGCGCAGGTCTTCAGCGACAATCAGGATGTTGTCGAGCATGCAGCTGACGACCTGAAGGCGATCAGGGAGCGTGATCCGTCGAATGCCGATATTCTGACGCCGTTTCTCTACTTCAAAGGCTTTGTCGCTTTACAGGGGCAACGTGTCGCAAATTGCCTGTGGAAGCATGATCGCCTGCATCTGGCGCGCCACATCCAGAGCCGGATCTCCGAAGTCTTCGGTGTTGATATTCACCCTGCGGCAAGGATGGGTAAGAGCATTATGCTGGATCACGGAAGCGGCCTTGTTATCGGTGAAACAGCTGTTGTCGAAGATGACGTTTCCATCTTGCAGAATGTAACTCTTGGCGCCACCGGCAAGGAAAGTGGAGACCGTCATCCGAAAGTTCGGCGTGGTGCGCTCATTGGAGCCGGAGCAAAGATCCTTGGAAATATCGAGATCGGCGTCGGCGCCAAGGTGGGAGCCGGCAGCGTTGTTGTCAACGCCGTCGCGGCCTATACGTCCGTCGCCGGTATTCCGGCCAAACCGATTGGAAGACCGCATTTAACGCTTCCCGGCATCACGATGGATCAAACTTTATCGGAACCGGAATACACCATATGAGGCCGAAGACTGTGCCGATCAATTTGAGGTGCCCGCACCAGCGGGCTGCTCTAGCCCAAACGCTGAATTGAATTGAAGGGAAGAGTTTCATGAAACATTTCGATCCCAACTTACCTTCAGTCGTGAAAAAGCAAACGGACGACGGCTGGACCATCGTCACATACAACTTCGGTGGAGTGCCGCTCAGCGACAAATTCTTTCTGAGAAGAGGCGGACGCCGACCTGTATCTTCAGTCACAGCAGGCTTTGATCGATCGGTACAATTCCCGCTAGATTTTCGCCACGGGCCGCCAGCCTATCCTCGACCATGCGGAGGCTCAGCGGAAATCGTGGATCACGGGCAAGTCGGGCGACAGATCCCATACTTTGATCGATGCTCTGTTAACGTTGCAATGCCAGCGAGACCATTCAAGAACCCTATGAGTAGCCGGTGGTGTCATCGTGCGTCAGTTGTTATCGCTCAGCCGGCAATTCCCAATGATGCGAACTCATGGCGTAGCACACGCAAGCGCGATACTGTCCGCAACTTCCTCGCAACGATCCGATAGATTTCCTGTCGCTACCCTGATGTGATTGCTCGGGGAAATCGAAAATTTTGCACCTGGATGGACGGCAATGCCTCTGGCGGCCATCGTCACCATCGCGAACGGTTCGGATGATACGGGAACCCAGCTGCAAAGTCCCATCCCATCCTCCACGGCGACATCGCGCGCGAGCAACGCACTCGTTAGATCGTCCCGCCGTTTCTGATAGATCGTCCGGGCGCGCTCCAGCGTCTCCTCCGTTGTCGGATCGCGAAGGAGCCAGGCAGCCGCAGACTGCAGAATTCTGCTGGTCCAGCCGGCGCTAAAACTGCGATAGGACTGGATCTGCTCTACGATCACTTGGGAACTCGATAGAACAGCGAGGCGCAGGTCCGGCCCCAAAGTCTTCGAATAGGACAGGATATGGATCACGCGATCAGGGAAACGGCCACCCAGGGAATGGCGCGGCGCAGCGGAAATATCGGCCACGCCGTCATCTTCGATGATCAGCGTATCGCTTCCATCCAGGACGTCGGCCAAGGAATCCAGCCTTGTCTTACTGACACTTCGGCCGGTCACCGAATGAAGGCGCGGCTGGAACAGGAATGCGACCGGCTTGTATTTCATCGCGTCCCGCAGCGACGACGGCAGCGGCCCGTTCCTGTCGCATTGCACCGGCAGGATGCGAACACCGCGATCCTCGAGAATATCGAGGAGACGCATGGCCGTGGGATTCTCGATGGCCACGGATGCGCCAGGCGTCACCAGCGCATGAAGCAACGTGTAGACCGCATTGTAGCCGCCGTTTGTGGCGAGAAACGCCTCCGGCTCATAGGGCCATGTCCGTCGTGCCGCCGCCTCGAGCTCCGGCAGAATACGGCTGCGTTCATAGCTGTTGAGGTCGTCAGCGGACGCACCATAAGCCAGGGCCTTCTCCAGTTGTGGCAGAAGGCGCACGTCCGGCACGGCACTTGTCAGATTCAGCACACCCTCGCCGTAATTCCCCGAACTCGCCAGTCGCTCCGGTTTTGCGATGAAGCGATCACCGCTGACCCAGGTACCGTTGCGGCCGCGACCGCTGATGATCTTCTGGCGGCGCAATTCGCTCCATGCTTCGGAGATTGTTGCAGGGCTTATGCCAAGCACGAAGGCCAGGTCGCGGATCGCCGGCAGTTTTGTCCCGACAGGCAACGCACCAGCTCGGATTAAGGCGCTGGTTTCCAATGCAATTCCGCGAATGGACTTATCGCTTAATTTTTCGGCAAACCATTTTGCATCACGGGTTTCGCTCATTATTACACCAGATTTAAATGTTCAATAACGTAATAACATTTGATCAACCAAAATTGAACATTTATTTACATACTCAGTATCCATTTTTGTGAGCGATCTGCATGCCTGTTACCATCCGTCTGGCTTTACGCGATTGGGATTACATGACCCCTCTCGTCCTTGGAGATGTTTCGTCCCCTCGCCTTGACGTGAAGGTCGACAGGGTCGGCACCCTGATATCACATGTCGGCAGAGACGAAGCCCATGATGCCGCCGAAATGTCCTTCAGCCGGTATGCTCAGCTTCGTGCCGATCGCGACGACACGGTCGTTGGTGTTCCTAACTTCATCATGCGCGGTTTTCGTCATCGCTGCATCATCACCACGAAAGACAGCCCGATCACGCATCTCAGTCAGCTTGCGGGCAAACGCATCGGCGTCACCGGTTGGCGTGATTCCGGCAACACGTGGACCCGCGCGGCCCTTCGACGCGACGGCGTGGGCGTTGAAGATGCGACTTGGTTTGCCGGCCGCTTGACCGAGGCCCATCCGATCACCGACCGTCTCGATGGTTTTGGTCGCCCCGGACGGATCGAAGCTGCGCCTGGCGAACGGCCGATGATGGAACTTCTTCATGAAGGCGGCCTCGACGCTGTTTTTACACCTTTCATGCCGGAGGGATTTTTCACCGCAGACTCTCCCTTCCGCCAGGCGTTGAGCGATTTTCGTGGCGCCGAACTCCAGTACTTCAATGACGTGGGCTACGTGCCCGGCATGCATCTGATCGGAATCAAGGCAGCAATCGTTGACGAGCATCCGTGGCTTGCCGGGGAACTGAGTGAGCTGATCGACGAATCCCAGCGCGTCTGGACCGCCAAGCGCCGCAAATACGCAGAGACGACGCCATGGATGTTCGATGAGATTCTCAAGGTTTCAGCTGACCTTCCGGCGACCTGGTGCGACAGCGGCTTTGACGCCAATCGGGTGATGATCGCAAGCTTTGCCAGCGAATTGCACGCGCAGGGCATTCTTCCGCGCACACTGACGCCGGAAGAGCTCTTTCCGCTCTACACGAATTCGGATCGCCCACAACTCGCCGCGAGCGGATCCTAAACTCATTTCTACCAAAACCAAAAAAGGGGAATACGAAATGCCATCGAAATCTATCGCATCCGTCATACTTGCCAGCATCCTGTTGTCAGGCGCTGCCACTGCGCAGGAAGCTCTCCCGAAATTGGCCGTTGACGAAGCTTTGCATGCAAAGCTGCCGGAAAGCATCAGAACCGCMGGCACGATGATCTCCGTCAACAACGGGTCCTTTCCTCCCTACGAGATCGTCAAGGGCACCGAAATGACCGGGGCGAGCGCCGACCTGACGGAGGCACTCGGACAGGTGCTCGGCGTCAAGATTGAACATGCCACCGTCGGCGGTCTGCCGGCGCTTCTTGCAGGCATCAATTCCGGCCGGTATCAATTCGCCTTCGGCCCGGTTGGCGACTTCAAGAGTCGCGAGGAAGCCAACGACTTCGTCGACTGGGTTCAGGAATTCGTGGTTTTCGCCGTCAAGAAGGGCAATCCCAACGGCATCACCTCGCTGGATACTGCCTGCGGACAGCGCGTCGCCGTCATGGCTGGCGGATCGGCCGAACGCGTGATCCAGACGCAGCTGGAAAAGTGCAAGACGGACGGCAAGAAGCCTGTCGAGATACAGTCCTTTACCGACCAGCCAAGCTCGATCCTTGCCGTCCGGTCCAAGCGCTCGGATGCGTTCTTCTCCTCGCAGGCCCCTCTTACCTATTTTGTGTCGCAGGCGAATGGCCAGCTTGAGTTGACCGGCGTCGGCCAGAAGAACGGCTTTGACAATCTCTATCAGGGCGCGGTCGTGCCGAAGGGATCGCCGCTCGGCGAAGTGCTTCGCGACGGTATCAAGGTTCTGATGGATAGCGGCACATATGCTGTCATCATGAAGAAATGGGGCCTTGAGAACAACATGATCAAGGCACCCGGTATCAACCTCGGCGGGACCTTGCCAAAATGAGCGCCCATATTCTGAAAAACGCATCGTCTGCAGACGGTGCGGATCCCCGCGATGTCGCAAACGCCCATCAACCGTTTCGCACAGATCGCCTTGTCCTTTGGGTTGTAACCCTTGGGATCGCCATAAACTTTGCGTGGATCGTCGCCAACAACGAAAATTTCGGCTGGCCGGTGGTCGGCAGATACTTCTTCGACCCAACCGTTATCAGCGGTCTCTATGTCAGCCTGGGCCTGACGGTTGTCGCCATGCTGGTCGGCATTGTGCTGGGCCTGCTGCTTGCGATCGCGCGGCTGTCCTCGGATCGGTTGGCACATTCCCTTGCCGGTCTCTTCATCTGGTTCTTTCGCGGCACGCCGCTGCTGGTCCAGTTGATCTTCTGGTACAATCTGTCGACGCTGTTTCCCACATTATCAATCAACGTCMCTTTCGGCCCGACCCTGGCCAGCTGGGACACCAATTCGGTGATCACGCCGATGACTGCCGCAATCGTCGGACTTGCTTTGAACGAAGCGGCCTATATGGCTGAAATCATCCGCGGCGGTCTTCTGTCCGTCGACAGGGGGCAGGCGGAAACGGCGGAGGCCTTCGGCATGACACGCGCCCGCGCCCTGCGTCGGATCATCATTCCGCAGGCGATGCGATCCATCGTTCCTCCGACGGGCAATCAGCTGATCAGCATGATCAAGGCCACATCTCTGGTCAGCGTCATCGCCATGGCGGACCTGCTTTATTCCGTGCAATCGATCTACAACAGCACCTTCGAAGTCATCCCGATGCTGCTTGTGGCCGTGATATGGTATCTGCTCATCACCTCTGTCCTCAATATCGGCCAAGGCTATATCGAGCGGTACTACGGCCGCGGCGACCGGCGAACGGACGAAAGCGTCAAGCGGGTCAAGACAGCGGGCAACCCGCAAAACGTGGCCGTTCCGTCACCGATCCTCGCGCAGGAGGCAAGCCATTGACCGCCATCGCTACAGGCGAGCCGCTGGTGCGCGCCCGCAATGTCCACAAATCCTTCGATCAACTGGAGGTCCTGAAAGGCATCGATCTCGACGTCGCACCCGGCGAGGTCGTCGTCATTCTCGGGCCATCCGGTTCCGGAAAGTCGACCTTTCTGCGTTGCATCAACCACCTCGAGGCAATCAACCAGGGTTCGATCGAGGTCGATGGAGAGCAGATCGGATACCGATTGCGAAAGGAGCGGCTGGAGAAGCTCTCGAACAATGCGATTGCCGTGCAGCGGCGCAAGATCGGCATGGTCTTCCAACAGTTCAATCTCTATCCGCATATGACGGTGCTGCAGAACATCATCGAAGCGCCGGTCGGCGTTCATGGTGAAAGCCGCAAGGCGGCGACGGAAAACGCTCTGCGGCTTCTGGAACGTGTTGGTCTTTCAGCTAAGGCCGACAGTTATCCGCGCCATCTTTCAGGCGGCCAGCAGCAGCGCGTCGCGATTGCGCGGGCGCTTGCGATCAAGCCGAAGCTGATGCTGTTCGACGAACCGACCTCCGCGCTCGATCCCGAACTTGTGGGTGAGGTACTTTCCACGATGCGCGACCTTGCAACCCAGGGGCTGACCATGATCGTGGTGACCCATGAGATCGGCTTTGCCCGTGAGGCCGCCGACCGGGTGATCTTCATGGACGGCGGCCACATTGTCGAACAGGGTAAGCCGGTAGACGTCCTCGGCAACCCGCAGCATCAGCGCACGCGAAGCTTCCTGGCGCGCTTTATCTAGCAGACGACCCTCGTCCATTTGCACACTGGCAGCGTCGCGGCTTCGCGGCACTGCCGCGCCTCCTTGTTCAATGATTGGAATATCCGATGACACGCGACAATGCCTTTGCCCGCATTTCTGATTTCGAGCCGCTTGAGGAACAGCTTGTCGCCACACGGCATTATCTTCACGCGCATCCGGAGCTTTCTTTCGAAGAGGCAGACACGGCGCGGTTCGTTGCAGAAAAGCTCGAAGGGTGGGGCTACGAAGTTGCCCGCAACGTCGGCGGCCATGGCGTCGTTGCTCGCCTTAAGGCGGGAACCGGCACCAAGAGCATTGCGATCCGCGCCGACATGGATGCGCTCCCGATCGCGGAGGAGACAGGTCTCGCCTATGCGAGCCGAACCCTCGGCAAGATGCATGCATGCGGCCATGATGGCCACACCACCATGTTGCTGGGCGCTGCCGAGTATCTTGCGCGCACCCGGCGCTTCGACGGGACGGTGAACCTTATCTTCCAACCCGCCGAGGAGGCGGGTGTCGGCAGCGGGGCTCAAGCGATGATTGCCGATGGACTGTTCGAGCGTTTCCCGTGCGACGCGATCTTCGGGTTGCACAATCACCCAGGTGCGCCGGCAGGCAGTTGGCTAATGCGGAGCGGGCCATTGATGGCTGCGGCTGATACGGTGAAGATCACCATCACGGGGAAAGGCGGACACGCGTCGAGGCCACATCTGACGGTAGACCCAGTTGTTGTTGCCTGCAATCTCGTCGTTGCATTGCAATCAATTGTTTCCCGGAATGTCGATCCGACGCAAACGGCTGTTATCACCGTCGGCTCCATCCATGCCGGTGAAGCGTCCAATGTCATTCCGAATACCGCGACGCTTTTGCTGAGCGTCCGGTCCTTCGAGCCGGGAATAAGAGAGATTCTCGAGGCCCGGATTCGAAAACTTGCGGCCAGCACGGCGGACGGGTATGGAGCGAGTTGCGACGTTGACTACCTCCATGGCTACCCGGTCGTCGTGAATTCGGAGAAAGAGACGGAGTTCGCCCGCGGCGTGGCAGAAGAACTCGTCGGCACAGACAATGTTTCGACATGCCATCTGATCCCCGGCAGCGAAGACTTCGCCTATTTTCTGGAACACAAACCGGGAAGCTTCCTTCGCCTGGGCAATGGAATAGACTCGGAAATCCTCCACAGCTCGAAGTTCGATTTTGCCGACGAAAATCTCACCGTCGGCGCGGCACTGTGGTCGCGTTTGACAGAAAGCTTCCTAAGCTAGTGCTATCAAAAAGCCCTGCCTCAATACTTGGGGGATCGCGGTGCTGGCATTGTAACGTTAATCGAGCATCGAATGGCGGAAGCTCGTGCTGAGTTCAGCAAACGCTGCCGAATTGACTGATAATGACAGGGAGCGCGCTTTGTTGCTCGGCCGGGCCAATTCACCCAGCCGGCATTCCGGATACTCAAATGGCGAGCAGGTTCCCTCTTGCCGCCTAGTCCTGAAAGTTTGCTACGCCACCCATTCTGCCCCGCCTACCTGCGAGGCGTTGGTGCATAGAAAGGGATTTGAGGGGAAGGCGATCTTTGAAACGGCTGTCTATGGCGCGGCTGCCCCCGCCCGTGCAGAGGCTAGTTTTGGCGCTCGCCCGCCCGACAACCCCCGCTTCGACCGGCTACGGGGCGCAAGGCGGGAAAAACGCCCTCTTTGGACACTCGCCGCATATTGCGCCGATTGGCGCCCGATCAACATTCGGGAGTTTCGTCGTCCGCGATTTTGCGCAATAGATACAACAACGCTACCCTCTCCGCAGCGTTCAGGCGGGACATGGTTTTCTCACTGATCACGTAGGCTTGCGGATACATTTCCTGAAGCAAGGCTTCGCCCTTGGGCCGGAGCGAGATCACGACCTTCCGGCCGTCGGCTTCATCCTTGGAAAGGTCGATCAGTCCGCGTGCTTTTAGCCGCTCCACGATGCCGCGGATGGTCGCCTGGTCGACGGAAGTCGCCTTCACCAGTTCGACCTGTGAACTCGGCCCGAGATCGTGCAGGGCACACAGCGTCACGAACTGTACCGATGTCAGGTCGGGGTCGCTTGCATTGGTCTGGAAGATCGAGAGATGCCGCTGATAGGCCTTGCGGAGCAGATGCCCCACCTGGTCCGTGACGTGATAGCCATTTTCAGGCGCCGGCGCCGCGGTCAGGAGTTCGGTATCTTTGGCAGTCATCGTCGGCGGGGTCCATCGGTTGCTGTGTCTTTAGTATTGATGCTTTTCGGATCGCAGGAAACACCACAGCAAGTTGCGCCGGTCAAGGCGTGTCGAGCGTCACCTGCTTCGCGTGTTTTTGCGCGAAGCAGGTCGGCTGTGGTCGTTATTTGAAGTTGTGCTGCATTTCCTTGACGGTGATGTCTCCGTCGAGAACCATCGGTTCGTCATCGAGGAACAGCGAGCAACCGCGCATCGGGATATCCAGATGGCAGGCGGTGTCGTTCGGGCCGCCGAGCTCGTTGTTGGGGCCAGTGGAGAACATCACGTTGCCGTAGAAGGAGCGTGCCTCCATGCCCATGCCGCCCGGGAATTCGCCGGGCACCATTCGATGCCACTTGGCGTTCTGATTAAGGCCCCAGCCGACGTGGCTCATGCCCATGCCACGCGGGTCGTTGAAACCTGCCATGTAGGATTTGACCAGCTCGGCATCGAGACCGCCGCGAATGTCGGTGATCCAACCGTTCTCGATCGTATAGATGATCGGGTCGCGCACGTAGATGTTCTGCGGCAGCAGGATATCGCCCGGAGCAACGACGATTGTACCGTCGACGCCGTCGTCGTCACCACCGGTGAAGACAAAGCCGGACGGCCAATGATCCCAGCGGCCGGGCTCGTCCGTGCACGCATATTCGGTAATGGCGGGATAGGTGTTGAGCTTGTAGGTGACATCTGTGCCATGCGGAGAGGTGATCCGCATCACCTTCGCCTTGGACAGCAGGTCTCCGGCAAATTCTACACGCTCGCGCAGTTCCTTTGTCGGCAGCATGCGCGCGAGAATCTCCGGCGGTTCGACGGCGGTCAGGATACGCGTACCGGCCGCCTGGATCGCCATCTGTTCCGGGCTGAAGAGCAGGAAGATGCAATCGATCAGCATGTCGGCGGCCTTCAGGGCCTCTACCGCTTCCGGCATGGCGGCGAGGCCTGTCTGGCCGACCGCCCATGCACCTGCCGGCGGCACCGGCGGCAAACGCATGTGGTACATCTTGGCGCCAAGACGCATGCCCGCCGCCATGAAGGCGTCGGCGTAATCGAGGCGCTCGTTGCCCTGGGTAAGGACGATGAGTTTTTCGCCCTCGTGGACGCCCGACATCTTCAACTGATGCAGGCAAATTTCCGTGAAGCTGAATTGATCCATGCTCGTTCCCTTATCTTGCTTGAAGGCTTGGGTGTTTCGTCCCGTTACGGACAGTTGGACTTGACCTTGGCGATTTCGGCGATCGCCTCCTCCCTCGAAACGACATCGCCATATTTGCTGTCGATATCGAAGAGGTTGGCATTGTGCGGATCCGGGTGCCGGTCGCCGACGCATTCGCGCACGACGATGCCACGAAATCCGTGCTGGACCGCATCGACGGCGGTGGCGCGGATGCAGCCGCTGGTCGAGCAGCCGGCCATGATCACGGTGTCGATGCCCTGCGCATGCAGCTGCGAGGCAAGGCTGGTGCCGAAGAAGGCGCTGGCATATTGCTTGACGATGACGAGCTCGCCACTGGCAGGCTCGACGCCGTCGCAGAACTCGGCCAGTACATTGCCTTCGACCATTCCTTTCATGACCGGCGATTTCTTCACCCACATGCCGCCATCGGCGCAGTTTTCCGCAAGATAGAGGATGCGCGTATGGATGACCGGAATGCCGGCCTCGCGGGCGGCCCGGATAAGCGCCGGCGTCTGCGCGACCGCTTCAACCACACCCGGGGCGTAAAGAGGAGCACCCTCGGTGGTGTAACCTTTCAGGAAGTCGATGACGAGCAGGGCAGGGCGCTGGCCGAAGCCGATGCGGTTGCCCCAGACGCCCTGATAGTTGCTTTCGGCGCTCTGCATGATCGGTCCCTCTTTAGTATGCGCCGGAAAGAAGTGCGCCGGCGCCCGGCACGACGGCTTCCAAACCGAGCTTCTTCAGTATGCAATAAGTGGTCGCGACGGCGGCGGTCAGAACGGGCTTGCCGGTCATGGCCTCGACCTTGGCAATCACCGGCAGCGACGGCATCTGCACGCAGGCTGACAATACGATGACATCGACGTCGGTCAGATCGAGCGTCTCAACAATTGCAGGCAGATTTTCAGGATCGTGACGGGCAACATCCAGATTGTCGGGTATCTCGAGCGCCCGCCAGTCCATGACCTCGAAGCCTTCCTCGCGGATGTAACCGACGACCAGTTCGGTGAGCGGCTTCATATAGGGCGCGACGACGGCGATCTTCCTCGCCTTCAGCGCCTTCAGGCCTTCGATCAAGGCGCCGGCGCTGGTGACGACAGGAATGTCGGTGCCGTTTTCCTGCGTGCGGCCGGTCAGGCGTTTCTCCGACTGGCGATGATAGCCGAGACCCATCGCCATGATGGCGACCAGGCAGGCATAACCCAGAACATCAACGCGGGCGTCGGAGAGCTCGACGGCGCAGCGGTCGGACTCTGCGTCCATCGCCGCCAGTTCTTCCTTCACGACCTTCTTCATGCGCATGCGGCTGGAGTGGAAGGTGAAGCGCTCGGGGCGGATGGATTGGCGCGCCATCAGCATGGCGGGGATTTCGGTCTCCATCGTCGTGTTGGAGCTCGGAACGATCTGACCGATACGGTAATATTTCTGCATGGATGAAATCCTCTGCTTTGGAAACGCGGGTGCCAACAAACGGCGGTGGATCGTGGATCCACCGCCGCTTTCAATCAACGGGAGAGAAAATCTCCGAGTGCGGCGAAGAAGCCATCGAAATCGTCCCAGGGGATCATGTGCCCAGCATTGGGCACGCGCACGATTTCCATCGCGGGATAAAGCGATTGGATTTCGTTCTCGTCGACCGTATTGATCACGCCGCCACGGCCGGCAACCATCAGCATGGCTGGCTGCCTCAGCTTGGGCAGCTCGGGGAAGATGTCGTCCTTGTGGAAGTCTTCGAAAGCGGTGACGATAGCAGGCTCGTAGCAGGTGTGGAGCCATTCCGCACGCAGCTTGAGCTGTTCATCTGTCCATGTCGGGCAAAATGCCTTCATGCCTTCCGCATCGATGCCCTCCAGCGACAGCCGGATGCTGTCGACGTACCAAGGCAGCCTGCTCGGATAGGCGCGGCGTCCGGGACCCGAAACCGGCGGATCGATCAGCGCAAGCCGCGAAAACGCCGTCGGTGCCGAAACGGCTGCACGGATCGCAATGCGTGCGCCCATCGAATGGCCAAGCAGTGCCGGCGCGGAAAGCCCGAGCGCTGAGGCGAAGCCGACGACATCTGCTGCCATTGCGTCGAGCCCGTAGTCCAGATCAGGACCGGTGGAAGATAGCCCCCGGCCGCGGACGTCGATCACATGGACGTCGTAGCGTTCGGCCAGCCGCTCGGCGACAAAGCCCCAGGTGATCGCCGGGCTGGTAATGCCAGGGATCAGGATGACGGCAGGGCCTTTTCCGCCGTAGCGCAGATAGTGTTGGCGGATGCCGTTGGCGAAGACGTTTGCCCCGTACAACGCACCGCCGCTCATGCTGCGGTCTCGCTCTTCAGCGGTTCGGCATAGATGTCGTAGCCATAGACCCAGGCCGGATCTTCCTGCTTGTGCAGGAAGGTGTTGGCGTTGGACACGCTCTGCACGCGCGTTGCGCGATCGCGACGGTTGGTTTCATACAATCCAAAGGCCGTGCGGAAATCGTTGATGCCGGTTTCCTGAAGGCAACGGGTCAACATGGCAGCGTCTTCGATCGCCATAGCAGCACCCTGCGCCATATGAGGTTTCATCGGGTGGCAGGCATCGCCAAGCAGGACAAGGCGGCCCTTGCTCCAGAGTGGCAGCGGGTTGCGGTTGAACAGCGGCCACTTCGTCACTTCGTCGGTGCTTTCGATCAGCGCCTGGATGATCGGGTGATAACCTTCGAATGAGGCCGCCATCTCTTCGCGGCTGCTGTCGACGAAGGCTGAATCGAATTCCCAGGCCGGATGCGGAACGCCGGTGACATAGTAGTATTCGTCGCGGCGGCCCGTCGTGTAATAGACCATCATGTGACGGTCAGGGCCCCACCACTTGACGCAGTCTTCGAACGTCAGGTCGTACTTCTTAAGTTTGTCGGAAGAGATCAGGGCGCGATGGCCGACCCAGCCGCTGTAATTCGGCTTTTCTTCACCGAGAAGCGTCTCGCGAACGCGCGAATTAATGCCGTCGGCGCCAACTACGATATCGGCGCGAACCGAGGTCCCATCCTCGAACTCGATCAGCACATCCGTGCCGTTGTCATCAAGGCGTGCCAGCTTCTTGCCGAAATGCAGAGTGCCCGGCTGAAGTGCATCGCACTGAATGGCTTGCAGGTCGCCACGGTGAACGGTGCAGTAGGTCTGGCCATAGCCCTCTAGCGAAACGCGGGCGCTATATTCGCCGGTAATGCCGTCACGGCTGAACCAATGGCTCGGCGTGCTGCTGATTTCGATGACCTTCTTGTCGACGCCGATGCGTTCGAAAATCTTCAGAACGTTTGGCCCCATATGGATGCCGGCACCGAGGCGCGAGAAGCTTGGCGCCTGTTCATAGACGTCGACGTCAAAACCCGCGTGCTGGAGTAGCGCACCCGCGACAGCGCCACCGAGGCCGGCGCCGATAATCGCGATCTTTTCTTTTCCGTGAGACATAGCGACCCCTTCTTAGCTGTCTTTCGACGCGTTGTTCCCAAAATTGGAAGCTGGCAAAAATTATAGTGCATACGCTCTAAATGGCAAGAGTGCCCCCTTGATTTTCATCAAAATCGCGAAGAAATTCCCACGATAATTGAATACACTAGCGAAATCGCTATTGATAAATCAGACTTGTCATTTGTCATTATAAAGCGTATACGCTTCTTAATAAAAAGGGGCAATAGATGCGGAAAGTCGGTGACTGGCGCATCGTTATGATTTGTAGGCGTCCGCGCGATGTCTGCTGCGTAGCGGTTCGGCCGATGGAAAAAGGCGTGGTCTGTGTGGCGTTCTTCGATCCGGAGGGCCTGCTTTGACACTGCCAGTTTGCTTCAGTTTGAATGTGAACGGTTCTGTTCAGAGCGTCGAAGCAAGCCCGGAAACGCCGCTCCTTTACATCCTCAGAAACGATCTCTCTCTCAACGGCCCGAAATACGGTTGCGGGCTCGGCGAATGCGGCGCGTGCGCCGTTCTCGTGGACGGTCGTGCCGTCAGGTCCTGCACGGTGCCGCTCGGCGCCCTCGGCGCGCGTCGGGTGACCACGCTTGAAGGTCTCGGGACGCCGGAGCAGCTGCATCCGGTTCAGGCGGCCTTTATCGACGAAGCCGCAGCTCAGTGCGGATATTGCCTGAATGGCATGATCATTGCCATCGCTTCCCTGCTTGAGCGAAATACCGATCCCGGCGAGGACGACATTCGCGAAGCGCTGCGCCATCATCTCTGCCGTTGTGGAACTCACATGGAAATACTCGCTGCCGCCCGGCGGGCCGTCGCCTACTCCAAGGCCGAACGCGCGCGCCGACCCATTCGGGATGCCGAGAAGCCCGACGTCGCGACGTCGGACGGCGACAAGGAGGTTTCGCCATGACCGATCATCGGGAAACACCCAAGTCCGGTTATATGTCCGCTGCCGACATGTTGCTCATCGTCAATGACGCGTCGCTGGGCGATGCAGCGGAACTTTACATCGCAGTCGGCGCGGACAGTCGTGTGACCGCATTCAACGGGCACGTCGACCTCGGGACTGGCATCCGCACCTCGCTGGCACAGATCGTAGCCGAAGAGCTCAGCGTGCCGTTCGAGCAGGTGGATATGGTGCTTGGCGCCACCTCTGTCGCTCCCAACCAGGGTGCGACCATCGCCAGCGAAACGATCCAGATCACTGCTGTCCCCCTGCGCCAGGCCGCCGCGACCGCCCGCCATCATCTGCTTGCCAAGGCGGCCGAGAGGGCCGGCGTCGCGATCGAGCGGCTGGTCCTGGACGACGGCATCATCCGTGCCGATGGCGGGGAGAACTGGCAGCTCAGTTTTGGCGACATCGTCACCGGAGAACACACAAGGCTCTCGATCGACAAGGCGGCCGCGCTGAAGCCTGCGTCGGATTATCGGCTTGTCGGCTCTTCGCGTCCGCGCGTCGATATTCCGGAGAAGGCCACGGGGCGATGGACATATGTGCATGACGTGCGCGTACCCGGCATGCTGCATGGTCGCGTCGTGCGTCCTCCCTATGCGGGCTTCGATCATGGCGAGCATGTCGGCAACAGCCTGATCTCCATCGATGAAGCATCGGTCGCTCATATCCAGGGGCTCGTCGGTGTGGTCGCAATCGGCGATTTCGTCGGTGTCGTTGCGACCCGCGAGGAGATTGCCGTCGAGGCGGCCAAGAGCCTGAAGATCGTCTGGCGCGCGCCGCCGGAGTGGCCGGACCTGAATGCGCCTGAAAAGGCACTGCGCGCCAACCCCTCAACGCCGCGCAAGCTGGCCGATCTCGGCAATGTCGATATGGCCCTTGCTGGCAGCACCAAGCCGATGAACCGGACCTATATCTGGCCCTACCAGATGCATGGCTCCATCGGTCCGTCCTGTGCGGTGGCGGATTATAGCGATGGGGGGCTGACGGTCTGGTCGGGAACGCAGAACCCGTTCCCGATGCGCCGCGATCTGGCACTGCTTCTCGACATGCCGGAAGATCTGATTCTGGTCGAGCGGTTGGAAGCGGCTGGCTGCTATGGCCGCAACTGCGCCGATGACGTGACGGCCGATGCGGCACTGCTCTCGCGCGCCGTCAAGGCGCCCGTCAGGGTGCAGCTGAACCGCGAGCAGGAGCATGCCTGGGAGCCGAAGGGGGCTGCCCAGATCATGGACGTGCGTGGTGGCCTAGATCTGGAAGGCGGTCCGTCTGCCTATGATTTTGAGACCCGATATCCCTCCAATCTCGCGCCGACGCTTTCCCTCATTCTGACCGGCAAAGTGCCGCCGGTTTCCGACGTCGTGGAGATGGGCGATCGAACAGCGATCCCGCCTTATGCCTACGGCAATCTGCGCGTCACCGTGCATGACATGCCGCCGATTGCGCGCGCATCGTGGTTCCGCGGTGTCTCGGCCATGCCAAACACCTTTGCTCACGAATGCTACGTCGACGAACTGGCTGCTGCCGCCGGCGTCGACCCGATCGAATACCGGCTTCGCTATCTTCACGATCCGCGAGCCGTCGATCTGGTGCATGCGCTTGCCGAGCGGGCAAAATGGTTGGCGCATACGACATGGGGCACGCTCGGTGGAGAGGGTGACCTGCTTTACGGTCGCGGATTTGCGTATGCCGTGTATATCCACGGCCCGTTCCCAGGCAAGGCTGCGGCCTGGGCTGCGTGGGTTGCCGATGTTGCGGTCAATACCAAGACCGGCGAGATTGCGGTCGTCAAGGTGACCTGCGCGCAAGATTCCGGGATGATGATCAATCCCGATGGCGTGCGCCACCAGATCCACGGCAACATCATTCAATCGACCAGCCGGGTGCTGAAGGAAAAGGTCGCGTTCTCCCCGACGGCGGTTGAATCGAAGGAGTGGGGCGGCTACCCGTTGATCACATTCCCAGAGGTGCCCGATATCGATGTGCTGATGCTGCCGCGACAGGACGAACCGCCGCTCGGCGTCGGGGAATCCGCTTCCGTTCCGAGCGCGTCGGCCATTGCCAATGCGGTCTATGACGCAACCGGCATTCGCTTCCGCGAGCTGCCATTGACGCCAGAACTGGTGCTTGCGGCGCTGAACGGCAAAAGCGATGAGGCGCCGACCGCCCCGCCTGTGAAGAAGCGGAAGTGGTGGAATATCGGCCTGTCCACTGTCGGTGCGGTTGCCGCCCTGTCCGGTATCGTCACTCTGGCCTCGCCATGGCGCTCGGCGATCGGAACCATTCAGCGACCCGATGCCAATGTGTATAGCGCTGCTACAATCGAACGCGGGCGGCTGGCGGCGGCGGCAGGTGCCTGCAATGTCTGCCATGTCGGAAACGACGGCACACCCTTCGCGGGCGGCAGGCGCTTCGATACCCCTTTCGGCGGGGTCTATGCCACCAACATCACGCCGGATGCGGAAAACGGCATCGGGGCATGGTCCTATCCGGCCTTCGAACGCGCCATGCGCGAGGGCGTGAGCCGCGACGGCCATCATCTCTACCCCGCTCATCCCTACACGTCATTTGCAGGTGCCGAGGATGCCGATCTCCAGGCGCTTTACGCCTACATGATGACGCAGGCGCCGGTCGCTGAGAAGGCGCCCGAGACGAAACTGAAATTCCCCTACAGCATCCGCGCGATGATGGCGGGCTGGAATGCGCTCTTCCTCAAGGCGGAGCCGTTCAAGTATGTGCAATCCCACGATGCACAGTGGAACAGGGGCGCCTATCTCGTGGAAACGCTCGGCCATTGTTCGGCCTGCCACACCGATCGCAACGTGCTCGGCGCCGAAAAGACCGGCAGCGCCCGTCTTTCCGGCGGCTTTGCCGATGGTTGGGAAGCCCCTGCGTTGAATGCCTTCGCCAAGGGCCCGGTCGGCTGGACCGCGGATGCGTTCTACGACTATCTGCGCACCGGGCATTCGCGCGATCATGGCAGCGCGGGCGGCCCGATGGCGCATGTCGTCGAAGTGATGCAGCCACTGCCCGACACGGATATCCGCGCCATGGCCGCCTATCTCGCAAGTCTCAACGAGACACCCGCCGATGCAAAGGTACAGGGCGACGCAGCACTTGCGGCGAGCGAGGCAGCCAAAGCCTCTGCCGCGCTGGTTTCGCCGAAGGGCGAGCGTCTTTTCAACGGTGCCTGCGCCACCTGCCACACCGGCAATTCCATCTTGTCGCCGCTGGCGCTCAACAGTAATCTGCATGCCGACACACCCAATAACCTCATTCAGGCCATCGTGAACGGCGTCGAGGCGCCGGCGATCCTTGCCGAGACCACCGGCCGGGAAGCACCTGAGGTGATGTCGATGCCGGCATTTCGCGAGACGTTGAACGAGACCCAGATCAAGGATCTCGCCGCTTATCTCAGGGCGCGTTTTGCCCCTGATAAGCCAGCCTGGACGGAAACGACAAACGCCATTCAGCGCGTGACGGCCGTAAGCCACTGAGGGAGCAAGCGAGTTGGACCAGATCCGAACCGGCAAGGATATCGACCATCGGCGTTTGTTCGAAGACCCGACAGCCGCCTTTCGGCCATCGGCCTACTGGTTCTGGCATTCGATTCCAACGGAGGAGGTCTGCCACGCACAGCTCGGCGATTTCAAACTGAAGGGGATCGGCACCATCCTCATCCAGGCGCGTCTTGCGATGTCGCGGGATGAATATCTGTCGCCTGATTACCTCAATGCCTATCGCGTTGCGGCCGAAATCGCCGGTAAGCTTGGCCTGAAGCTCGGCATTTATGACGACTACAACTGGATCAGCGGTCACGCCGGCGGGCGCACGGTTGCGGGCTGCGACGCCGTGCGCGAACGCCACCTGTTCTGGGCGTCGTCCGAGCAGGCTGAGGAACAGATCAGCGGCATCCATCCGCCTTTCACGCAGAAGATGGGGCCGGACATCTTCGAGTGGCAATATGAAGGCGGTCGGGTCGAGTGGTGCGAATGGGTGGTGGCGTCCGCCGTGCTGCATTCCTCCGGTGAGGTTGGCGGTCTGGAGGAGATTGTCGATGTGATCGCACAGACATCGGTCGTTAGAAGCGACGGTGTTTCCTGCACCTACGCATTCGACGGCGAGATTAAAGACGGCCAGACGTTGACGGTCTTCATCAGCGCGCGCTCCACGACATCCCGGCTGATCAACTACCTCCTGCCGCAGGCCGCGGAGCGGTTCATCGACGTCGGGCTTGATCCGCTCGTCGAAGCGCTTGGTGATCTCGTGCCTGATCCCGTCGGCTTCGTGTTCTATGACCAGCCGGCGGCCGGATTTTACAAGTGGGATCAGATTTCGGGCAGTCTCGGCAACAGTCTGCTGTTTGCTTCGACGCTGCCGGATGCCGTTTTGCACAGCACGGGYCAGCCGTTCGCCAAGGCGCTGCTGGCGCTGCTGCGCGATGTCGGGCCTGAAACCTTGCGGCTGCGCGCGCAATTCTATGCCGCCTATTCAGCCCTGATGAACGATGCCTTCTCGGGCACGCTGCGTCGATGGGCCGAGGGCAAGGGCATCGCGCTGACCGGACACGAGATCCTACCGCATATCAGCGCGTGGTCTTTGAACGGCGGTTTCACCAGCATAGACCCCAGGGTTGCGCTCGCCGTGGATTTCTTCGGCATCGACGCTTTCCGGCATGAGACGGCGGTCGATTCCAACAATTTCGTTGCCCAGCTTGCGCCGAAGCTAGGCGATTCCGTTGCCCGCTCGAATGGCCGCAGCCGCTGCGTCGTGGAGACCTATGCCAGCGCCGAGCGAACGCCCGTGCGCGCTGCCGGGCAATGGGAGCTGACGCTGGAGACAATGCGCGCGCAAGCGATCCGGCTCCATTGCCTCGGCACCCGGCAGTTTCTCTGGCACGGCGTCTACCAGACCGACGGTCATGACGACGATCCGACGCCCTTTGCCAATCCGCGCTTTGATTTCGGGCCGGGCATCAATTTCGAGCCGTGGTGGAGTTATCACGATCTGTTCGCGCAGGAGACCGCACGCATCTCCGCCTTCATCGAGCCGGCCAAACCCCGTACCCCCGTTGCAATCCTCTATCCGCTTCAGACTGCGTTCGCAGAAGGCCCGCGCCACGCCCACGCCACCCACATCGGCGCATGGTGCGAAAAGCTTCTGACGCAGGGACGCGACTTCATGTTGGTGAGTGAGGCTGATCTTGCGACTGCAACGATAGAGAGTGGCCGTCTCCTGGCATCGGGCCTGGTTTTCGATGCGGTCGTCCTGCCATCTGTCACCGTACTGGAGACCAAGGCGACGTTGCAAATCCTTGGTGCTTTCAAGGCTGCGGGCGGTGTCATCTGGTCCTCGGGCGATCACTTGTCCACGGTCTGCGATAGCGCAATGCGGGATGCCGTCGAGGTTTCAGTGCATGTCGAAGGGATGCCCGGCGACAGCGATGTGATCGCTCTGTTGCAGTCGCTTCCGTCGTCCGGTCCCGACTTGGTATGCCGCTCTGTGAGCAAGCCATGGCAATGGGTCGGATACGAGCCTGACGGCTGGTGGCGGGTCGTGCTGTTCAATGATGGCTCAACGGAGCTCGTCAGCGAGATCTCCTTCGGAGACGGTTTCGAGTGTGAGGTTTGGGCCGCGACGACAGGCGAGGTGAATGAGGCATCCGCCTTCGGTCGTCTGGCGGTCGCGCTCGCACCACAGGAAGTGCGTTGCATTCGGCTGCGGCAAGTGTCGCAGAAGGCAACGATCCAAGGTCAACTCTCGGATCAGCCGGTTCTTGATGCTGGACGTGCGATATCGCTTGTCGACGGTTGGAGCTTTGCGCCGGGCACCGGTTTAGAGTTCGTGCCGATTTCGGTGCTATCAGGTTGGGAAATGCAGGGCTTTGCCGATTTCTCTGGTACCGGCATCTATCGGCTGACGCTGGAAATAGGCGATGAGGCCGATTGGGTCCTAGAATTGCCTGAGGTCAATACCGTGGTCGCCGCGCGGCTGGACGGCAGGCAGATCGATCGCCGCGGCTGGCGGCCCTATCGTTTTGCCTTGGGTCGGTTGGTCTCCGGTGTTCATTCGCTGGAACTGCGCGTCGCCAACACGGCCGCAAATCGCTATTACAGCAACACACCCTATCTCGGCGACAGCCTCGACAAGAGCGGATTGACCGCAGCACCGAAACTCATCCCGCAGACAAACTGACCGGAAACGACCTAGCCATGCCACAACATTCGACGATCCCCCTGATGCGCGCCTGGAACAGCTGGTCCAACCGGCCGGCCGAATTGGTTTTCCTGCCCCTCGGCGTGCGGATCACGCCGATTCTGTACTCGACCCGCAGCAAGTCGACGTCTGCGATCGAACCGCGCCGCGACTCGGTCCGGCTGGGGCGCCACACGATCGACGGTTCGCTGATCGAGCTGGAGACCGATCACAGCGGCACGACCGTGGCCTTTTCGACCACGAAGACCGATCCCTTCGCCGTTCGCGGCAGCTGGGAAGGCAAGGTTTCGGCCGAATGGGGACTGCGCTTCTGGGTGACGCTGGCGATCTCGTCCGATGGCAGTGAGGTAGCCGTCCATGATGCAGGGCGAAACGTCACTCTCTTGAAGATTGGCACCCGGTTCGTGGCGGTCGCGACCTCCGAAGCGCCGGTCCATGTCACCGGCCACGAGACGATCGACGCATTGCGCGCGGATTTCGAGGAGAACGGCTACTTCTACACCGCCACCCGCAAGAACGAGGCACCTGTCATCGCCTTGCGCTTCAATCTCGAAATGATGCGCAAGGGCGCCTATGCCGCAGGCGTTGCCGATAGCGCCGAGCTTGCCATTTCGAAGGCGCAGGCCTGCCTCGCTGCCGGTGCCCCCGCCGAAATCGCCGATGTCCAGGCAGGCCTGTTCGAAGGCGCGCTCGACGCCATCCGCGATGTGGTCGCCTGGAACACGATCTGGGACGAAACCAATGCGCGCCCCTATACGGCAGTGACGCGGATCTGGAACCTCGGGAAGTTCGCGGTCTGGTACAATGATCAGATTTTCGCTGCTCTATTGGCCGGCGTCTTCGACGCGGATCTGGCGCGCGAGAATATGGCCACTGCGGTGGCGGGTGCGACGCCGCAGGGAAATATCGCCTGCATCGTCACCTCCAACGACGCATGGGTCGATCGTACGCAGCTTCCGTTCGGCGCTTTGGTGGTCTGGCAGTTGTACCAGCGCACCGGCGAACGCTCAATGATCCAGGCAAGCTATGATGTGCTGGTTCGCAATCGGCGCTGGTGGCAGGAGAACCGCGATCCGGATGGATTAGGGCTGCTCTCTTGCGGTACGTCGGATGTTGGCGAGGGCCTGTACAAGGGGACTGCCTTTGCCGCGCGCAACGAAACCGGCATGGACAATTCCGCGACCCATGACGAGGCGGTCTACGATCCCGTCACCCGCACGCTGTCGACCTTCGACCTTGGCCTCAACTGTGCAGCGGCTCTCGACGCCGAGATGCTGTCGAAAATGGCCGCGGTGCTCGGCAAGCCCGAAGATGCACGCGAATTCGCCGCCCTTGCCGAGCGCAGCCGCATGCTGATTTCGCAAACACTGTGGGACGAAAGCCGTGGCATATTCGCCAATCGCCAGCGTCGCGGTGGTTTCGTGCGGTCGCTATCGCCGACCAGCTTCTACCCGCTGCTATGCGGCGCGGCCACGCCAGTGCAGGCCGCCCGCCTGCTCGAGCACCTGAGCGATGAAAGCACGTTCGGCGGCGACTACGTTCTTCCGAATGCAACGCGCGACGATCCTGCGTTCGCCGACAATGTCTACTGGCGCGGACGCATTTGGCCGAATGTCAACTACATGGTCTGGCTCGGCCTGCGCCGCTATGGCTTCGTTGCGGAAGCGAGCAAACTTGCCAGCCAGAGCTACGACCTCTTCATGAAGTCCTGGCGCGAGGATCGCATTGCCTCTGAAAACTACAATGCGGTGACGGGCGAGGCGATGGACCAGGGCGATACCGACCCGTTCTACATCTGGGCAGCGATGCTGCCTCTGATGGCCGCCGGCGAGATCGTCGAGTTCGATCCCTGGACGGGCTGGACCGTGCGCAACACTGGGCAGGATATCGCTCTCGGGCCGATGGTGTCGCCGTCAGGAACGCTGCATCTGGCCGTCGAAGCAGGCATTCTTGCCTTGACGCTGAACCGCCGCACCGCGCTCAGGACCGACCTGCGGACCACGCTCTCGCGCATCATCATCGCAGAAGGGCGGATTGCCTGCACCGTCGCGCCAACCGCCGAAGATGGCTATATCGAGCTGCCTGACCTGGACATTCGAAGTGTCGTTGCTGCCCGTCTGGATGGGGAGAATGTCGGCTTTGTTGCATCACGGCAAGGTATACGCCTCATGATTGCCGAAAGCGCGCGTGACCGCCAACTCGACGTCTATTTTTCCCCACGCGAGCCGCTCCTCACACAAGGTAGCGCTTGACACATGTCAATTCCTCGTCAATAGTTTGTATACAAATAAAAAATGAAAAAGACTGATACTAAAATCAGAGGGTTTGAACTGAGGTCGGCGACAATCGAATGATTGAAGTTGGCCTTCTATCGGCGTCATGCGCTATTATCCGCCTATGAAACCATGTTCCGCTGTTGTGCGGCGCAGGTTTTTACTTGCCCGGAAAATGCGTGCTCGAATATTCGATTTCCTCTGATTATAGTTTGCATACAAACAATTAGATGTGCCCTTGGCACGTTGCCTGTTTTCGGCTTAGCCGATCCGTTGAGGTCGCTGACCGCGGTCACGATCGTCTATAACTGTGTATGTTCAAGAGGGGTGCCACAATGACTGAACTCACCAGACGCAATACGATGAAGTTGATGTCCGCAGCGCTTGTCGCTGGCGTCAGTTTCTCCAGCCTGCCGCGCAAGGCCTTTTCGGCTGGCACCATCACGGTATTGAACTGGCAAGGCTACGGCACGGACGAAGCATGGTCCGTCAAGGCTTTCACCGAAAAGACCGGCATTGCAGTCGTTCACGACTACTATAGCTCGGAATCGGAGATGCTGACTAAACTGCGCACCAATCCGGGCGCTTACGATCTCGTCGTTCTCAACGCGGCACGTTGCGCCCAGGCCGTTGCCGAAGATTTGCTGCAGCCGATCGATTTCAGCAAGGTTCCGAACGCAGCGACGGTCGATGAGGAGCTGCGCTCCAACCCGAACTTCAGCAAGGACGGCAAGGGCTTCGCAGTTCCGTGGGTCTGGGGCATGACCTCGCTCGCCATCCGCGAAGGCATGCCGGTTCCCGACAGCTACGCCGTTCTGGCCGACCCTGCCTATAAGGGCCGCGTTGCCATGGACGACGATGCCATCATAAACGTCGGCGTCGGTGCGCTGATGAGCGGACAGGACATCAACGATCCGAAGGATCTGGCCGCTGTTACAGCAGCACTGAAGTCGATCAAGCCCAACGTCAAGCTGTTGTGGTCAACGGAAGATCAGTGGAACAAGTCGTTTGCCGCCAAAGAATTCGACCTGTCGCTCTTCTGGTCGGGCGGTTCGGTGCGCTCGAAGCGCAACTCGAAGCTTCCGGTTCAGTTCGTCGTTCCCAAGGAAGGTGGCATCGGTTGGGTCGACGGTCTCGGAATCCCGGCATCGGCTCCGAACTCAGAAGGCGCGCTCGCTTTCGCCAACTGGATGATCGATCCGGCTTTCTACGTTGAATGGGCAACCAAGGTCGGGGCGCCGGCTTCGTCGAACTCGGCTGCACTTTCCGCCCTGCCGGCTGACGATCTGAGCCGTCAGGTGCACAAGCCTGAATACCTGAAGACGATGGGCATCATGTCGGCTCTGCCGGACGACCGCCGAGAAGCCTTCAACAACGTATGGCAGGAAGTGAAAGCCTTCTATGCAGAATGATCAACTGACATCAGCGTCAGAGCGCGGACCTTCGGGTCCGCGCAGTCGGCGCGCGCTCCCGTCATGGGTTTCGACGACAGCCTTGCTGCTGCCAACTTATGCTTGGTTGACGCTTGCTGTCTTCCTGCCGCTGCTGACCATGTTCGTGTTCAGCTTCATGTCGGCGACACCGATGGGCAAAGCTCCTATCGTCTTCACGTTGAAGCAGTACCGGGCCTTCATTGATCAGCCCTATCTGGTCGGCATCGGCATCACATCGCTGTTGATCGGCTTCTGGACGACGCTGTTCTGTGCGATTCTCGGATTTCTGGCCGCTGTGGCGCTGGTTCGCTCGACCTTCGGCAAGACGCGTGAAATGCTGCTGATCCTTATTCTTCTGCCTTTCTGGACCAATGGTCTGGTGCGTGTCTTCTCATGGACGATGGTGCTCCGGGAAAATGGCTTCCTCGATAACCTGCTTCACATGATTGCGCCCGGGGCCGGATCCATAGGCTTCCTCTATACGCGCTATGCAATCGTGGTCGGTCTTGTTCACGGCTATCTGCCTTACATGATCTTGACCTGTTACATCGCGCTGGTAGCTATCGACGATGCGATCATAGAGGCTGCAGCCAGTCTCGGCGCGCGCTGGTGGACCATTCTGTTCAAGATTTTGGTGCCGCTTGCGGCCCCCGGCCTGATCTCCGGATCCGTCCTGATCTTCATTCCGGTGATCGGCTCCTTCATGGAACCGCGCATTCTCGGTGGCCGCGTCGGCGTGACCATCGGAACGGTGATCGAAGACCAGTTCACGCAGGCTTTCAACTGGCCGCTGGGCGCATCGCTTTCCTTTACGCTGCTGGCCGTCGTGCTCGCTATTTTCGCAACCTTCTCCGGCGTTCTGCGTCGTGGCACGGCAAGTTGAGGAGGGGATCATGAAACCGCTTGGACGTATTTATCTCATCGCGATCCTGATCTTCCTCTACACGCCCATTCTCGTGATGGCGGCAATGGGGTTCAACGCATCGCCGCTCTACCAACTGCCGTTCAGCTTCTCGCTGCAATGGTATCAGGCGCTGTGGAGCAACACCGTGCTTCTGACGGCGGGTCTGAACAGCATAATCATTGCCACGATCACGGCCGTGCTGGCGACAGGACTCGGCACCATGGCATCGGTGGCGCTGTCGCGCCGAACATTTCGCGGCAAGAGCCTCCTGCAACTGATGCTGCTGCCGCCGATTGCCATCCCCTGGCTGATCACCGGCACGGCAATGCTGATCTTTTTCTACTGGAGCGGCATCGGGCGCGGCATGCACGCCTTGCTGATCGGCCACGTAGCACTTGCCATTCCCTATGTGGTTCTGGTGGTCGGTACCGGTTTCAGGACCATTCGCGCCGATTTGGAAGAAGCAGCTATGAGCCTTGGTTCAACGCCGGTTCACGCCTTCTTCTCGGTCACGCTGCCGCTGCTCTATCCGAGTATTCTGGGCGCTGCGTTGTTCGCCTTCGCAGTATCGCTCGACCAGTTCGTGATTTCCTACTTTCTCGCAACGCCCGGCTACACCACCCTGCCGGTGCAGATCTACTCCTCGATCCGCAAGGGCTTTACCCCTGAAATCAATGCGATCTCGACCGTGCTTCTACTCGGCTCGATGACGATCATCCTGATTTTTGCGCGCTTCGCCAAGCCCGGAGACACCCGTGACAAACGTTAAAGTCAATTCCGTCGCCAAGACCTATGGCACCACGCCCGTCCTCGCCGACATCACCACCGAGTTTCCGGAAGGCTCCTTCACCAGCCTTCTCGGACCGTCTGGTTCCGGCAAGACCACGCTTCTGCGCATCATCGCGGGCTTCATCAAGCCGGATCAGGGCGTCGTCACCATCGCCAACAACGATGTGACCCACATTCCGGTATGGGGCCGCAACATCGGCATGATGTTCCAGTCCTACGCGCTATTTCCGCACATGACGATCGCCCAGAACGTCGCCTTCGGTCTGGAGCGCCGCGGCATCAAGGGTGCGGCCGCTCGCAAGGAAGTCGACCGCGCGCTCGAAATGGTGCGTCTTCCCGGCTTCGGCGACCGCACGCCCAAGCAGCTTTCCGGTGGCCAGCAGCAGCGCGTGGCGCTGGCGCGGGCCATCGTCATCAAGCCGAGCGTGCTGCTCCTCGACGAGCCGCTGTCGGCGCTTGATCGCCGTCTCCGGCAGGAAATGCAGGTCGAACTGCTGCGCATCCAGCGCGAAAGCGGTCTGACGACGATTTTCGTGACGCACGACCAGGAAGAGGCGCTCACGCTGTCCGACAAGGTCGCGATCCTCGACAAGGGCCGCATCATCCAGATCGGCGAACCGGAAACGGTCTATGAGCGGCCGCTGACGCGCTTTGCCGCCGAATTCCTCGGCGATTCAAACTTCCTGACCGGCACGGTCGACATCGGCGCAGTTCGCCTGAGCGACGGCACTGTGGTCAAGACCACGGGCACGCTGCCCGCCAATGGCTCTAAGGTCACGCTTGCCGTCCGCCCGGAGAAAATGTCAATTATATCAGGTCCGGCAGACGGCAACAGCCTGACGGCCCGCATCACCACCGTTATCTATGCCGGCCCAGTGCTGTCCTACCTCTTGGAGACCCCGGACGGTCTGCCGCTCAAGTTGTTCGCGCAGAACCGCGACGGCAAGGTCTTGAGCGATGGTGATACCATCACCTTGAGCTGGTCCCCGGAACACACGGTTCCGGTGGCTGAATGACCATGGTAGCCGCGCCGTTTTCGAACAACACGTTGCATGTCGTCATCGACATGCAACGTCTCTTTGCCGAGGTAACGGCGTGGCACACGCCGGCGATTGCGGAGATCCTTCCAAACGTGCTGGCGCTCTGCCAAGCGCGGCCGTCCGACACAGTCTTTGCCCGCTTCATTGTTCCGCAGAACGCCGAAAGCGCCAATGGYCGGTGGAAGAACTACTATCGTCGCTGGTCAGCCGTAACACTGGATGAACTGGACGCGGCGATGCTTGATCTCGTCGCTCCGCTTGCTGCAATCGCCCAGCCGGGCTCCGTCGTCGACAAAGAAACCTATTCGGTTTTCGGCGCGCCTGGTTTTGCTGAACGATTGGAGGCGGCAGGTGTTGATACGCTGATCTTTTCGGGTGTCGAAACCGATGTCTGCGTTCAGGCAAGCGTTTTTGATGCCGTCGATGCAGGCTATCGCGTCATTCTCGCAGAAGACGCATTGGCAAGCAGTGATAGGAAAGCGCATTCTGCGGTTGTGGAAGATTTGGCGCCAAGGCTTTGCGAGCAGATTGAAATTCTCTCGACGGAAGCCATCCTGAAGCTATGGCAGTCATGATCTTTGCGGCACGGCTGCTGGTGTTGAAGACGAACCGCGAAATTGAGAGATCCGATGGACATTCCGCTCAAAGATAAAGCCGGCGTGCCGAAGGCAGCACCTTCATCGGTTGCTGGCGCAAATGGCCATCAGGCCGAATATACTCTCGGCGAGCAGATCGGCTTCTACCTCCGCCAGGCCAACCAGCGACACGTCGCCATTTTCGCAAGCCTGATGGCGGAGAAGCTCACCACCACCCAATGGGCAGCGCTGGTCAGGCTCAGGGATCTCCAGCCCTGTTCGCAGGGCAATCTCGGCCGCGAGACGGCAATGGATATGGCGACCATCAAGGGCGTCGTCGACCGCCTCGTCAAGCGGGGGCTGGTGCACACCGCACCGGATGCGACCGACGCGCGGCGTCTCGTTCTGACGCTGACCGCCGAAGGCGAGGCGACGGTGACGCGCAATCTTTCGATCGCGCTTAATATTTCGCAGGAAACGTTGAGCACACTTACTCTTGCCGAGCGGATGATGCTGATGGAACTCCTGCAAAAGATCTGTTGATCAGGCTTGGGCCTGCAGCCTAAAACCGAAAGAATAGTCATGTTCCAGCCAACGGAAGACGAAATCCAATCGCTGGTCGGCCAGATGACGGTTGTCGAAAAGGTCGACCTCTTGAGTGGACGGGGGCTCTGGAAGACGGCACCGATCGATAGGCTCGGCATTCCCTCCATTGTAATGACCGATGGCGCTTACGGAGTGCGCTATTCGATCTCGCAGATCAATGCCGGTGACAGCGACGAAGACAGTCTGCGGGCGTTTCTGGAACTCGTGGATCAACAGGCCGATGCGTCCGGCGGCATGTTCGGCACGACCCACCCGGCGACCTGCTTTCCAAACGGCAATCTGCTTGGCTGTTCCTGGGACGCCGATCTGGCGTATCGCATGGGGGCGGCGCTGGCTGCGGAATGCCAAAATTTAGGCGTCCACCTCCTGCTCGGGCCGGGTATCAATATCCGGCGCACGCCGCTTGCCGGCCGCGCCTACGAATATTATTCCGAAGATCCCGTCATCAGCGGGGACATTGCAGCGGCGGTCATCTCGGGTCTGCAGGACAATGGCGTCGGCGCCTCGCTGAAGCATTTCGCCTGCAACAATTCCGAGATCGAGCGGACGACGACCAGCTCCGATGTCGACGAAAGGGCTCTGCGCGAAATCTATCTGGCGGGTTTCGAACGGGCGATCGAAAAGAGCGCGCCCTGGACCGTGATGAGCGCCTACAATCCGCTGAACGGGATTCAGGCGGCCGAAAATCACTGGTTGCTCACCAGGGTCTTGCGCGAAGAATGGGCCTATGACGGGCTTGTCGTGTCCGACTGGCACGCGATCAAGGACCGTGGTGCGGCGCTCGCTGCCGGGACCGATCTCGACATGCCAGAAAGCCAACCGCGAAAGGCGCGCCTGCATGCCGCGATCGAGGCCGGTGACGTGGCGCTCGAGGTGGTCGACGCTGCCTGCGCAAAGGTTCTGGCATTCCTGCGCAAGTGCAAGACGCATGAGCGGCGCGAGATGGCCGCCGATCTTGAAGAGCACCACGCCCTGTCGCGGGAGATCGCAGCGGAATCGATCGTCTTGCTGCGCAACGAAGACCGCACGCTGCCGCTTGATCCGAGCAGCTTGGACCGGTTCCTCGTCGTTGGCGATGGCGCTGTCATCCCCGTGATCCAGGGTTCCGGTTCTGCAACGACCAACCCCTATCGCGTCGACAGTCCCTTCGTTCAGATTGCTGCGCGGGCGGGCGCTGACTTCAAGGTGCAGCATCTGCCGTTTGCCTGCGTCGCCGGCACGGACATGCAATCGGCGATCACTGCGATTGTCGAGGTGGCATCGACGGCCGATGCCACTGTGGTGTTTGTGGAAAATGAGAAGAGCCGGCACGGCGAGGGCAACGACCGCGACACACTGAAGCTGGCCGCCAGCCACGACGCTCTCATTCATGCGCTGGCTGCGGCCGGTCGCAAGGTCATCGTCGTGATCTCCATGCCGGATACTGTTGAAATGCCCTGGCTCGACGACGTCGATGCGGTACTCGCCGGGTTCTACGCCGGGCAGGGCGGGGGCGAAGCGATTGCGCGCGTTCTGTTCGGTGAGCAAAACCCCTGTGGTAAGCTTTCGGCCAGCATGCCCGTGCGGATGCAGGATATCCCCGGCTGGCACACCTATCCGGGCGAGCATGGGCGCCATCTGTACAGCGAGGGCATTTTCGTCGGCTATCGCTTCTACGATCTCAAGGCAATCGCTCCCGCGTTTCCATTCGGGCACGGTCTCAGTTACACGACTTTCACCTATGAGAATCTGGTGATCGACACGCAGGAAATCGCGCCGGGCGTCGCCTGTACCGCGAGCGTTACTATCCGCAACACAGGGCCCGTCGCGGGCAAGGAAATCGTTCAGCTATACGTGCGCCCGCTTAGACCCGGTCTGAAGCGCCCAATCCGTGAACTAAAAGCTTTCGCCAAAGTGCATCTGGAGCCTGGTGCGGCGAAGACGGTAACGCTTGCTCTCGTTGAGCGCGACTTCCAATTCTTCGATCCTGCGCGCTCTGCATGGGTGCTTGATGCGGAGGCTTTCGTGATAGAAGCGGCGGCGTCTTCACGCGATATCCGCTTGGCTGTTACACTGCCATGCCGGCCGGAAATCCCTGTGCGCCCGGTGCTTTTGCCCAACTCTCCAGCGGCGCTGGTTTTTGCCCATCCGAAGGCCGAGGCCGCTCTCGTCGACTTCTTGGTCGCCACGCTTTCGATCTCCGTTGCAGAAGCCACCGCGCTTCTCGCGAAGACAAAGGGTTCCTTCCTCGGCTTCTATGACACCTTGAGCTGGTACGTCGGCGATAGCGTCAGGGAGATGGATATCGCCAAGGTCTTCGCGAGATTGAACGGCGTTTAGACGGAGGATTCGCTGGAATGGCAACGGGCATCACACCCAACCGATCCGCTATTTATGGCCGAGGCGTGGGTAGCTGAAGGTCGCTCCGTCGCCGTTGCCCCCGCAGTAAGACAGGAACAGCCCCGGACGCAAAATCGGGAATGCGGTATCCAACCCGCGTATCAGAGCTTGATCACCGACGTCCAAGAGTTCCGCCTCCACCAATACGCGTTCATCGTAATCGGCCGATCGTTCGAGCGGGTGGTTATCTGTGCCCAAATTATTGACAGCGGACATCAGAGCGCGGCAATGACCGCACGTCGCTTGGCCGTATAGTGTTTTTCGACGGAGGGGTAAATTAAACCGAATTTGAACAAGCAAATGCGTTTTTGAATAGGTAAGCTTCAACGATGAGCGCATTTCCAGTCGGACAGAATTGGCTGAGGACGCATCTGGGATTGGACTGCCCCACGCCAGCCGTCGAGTTCGCGGCCGGAATATTCTCACAATGCCACAAGGTCGTCGACAACATGCTCGGCGCGCCGGGCCTAGCGCCACCGTACGTTCCACGAGGCCGATAGCCGATGCAAGAGCGTCGGAAATCAACAGGCAGGCTCAAGACATTGTGAACGACTGCGATCCAGCACTTTTCGCCAGAGCGGTCCAATACCTGTTTACCAAGGAGACGAAATCCTCCTTTGAGATCGAGCGCGAAGAGCCCACCGCGCTGAGAGCAGAACGCTTCGTTGCCGCGCTGAGGAACACCGGGGCCTTCGATCCAGTGAGCTAACGCGTCGAGCTCCAGAATATGATCGTCGATCCGAGGTATGCCGCAAATGACTTTCGCGATTTCCAGAACGTCGTCGGGCAGACGATCGGCCCAGGTTTTGAAAAGGTCCATTTTATCTGCCCGAAACCCGAGGACGTCGAGCCGTTGATGGCGGATTGGTCATTGTTGACCGAGCGGCTCAAGGGCATGTCGGACCCGGTGGCCGCGGCCACGATCGTCGCCTTCGCTTTCGTCTACATACACCCATTCGAAGACGGCAACGGGCGAATTCACCGCTTGAAACGTTCTCGCGTCCCGTGTTGGAAAGAACGGACTGGCGATGGGACACGGACCACAGCATCGTCGTCACGAACGACACCGCCTACCTCTACCGATATTTCGATGCCACCCATCGGTGGAGTTCATCTTTCAAAAGATCGGCGAGACGGTGCAGAAAGACCTCAGGGACGAACTCGACTACATTCGTTTCTTCGACGCCGGCTACGCGGCTTTGACCGACATAATCGATATGCCCAACCGCAAAGCAGCTTTGTTCGTCAAGCTGTGCCTGCAGAACGGACACATCTCAAACAAGAAACGCGGCTTGTTCGCGGAGCTGACCGATGACGAGTTTTTGCATTGGGAAGCCGCTGTGGCGGCAGCGGCGCAGCGCGTGAAGGATATTTTGAATGCCGACGCCGACGACGATGATGCCTAGAAACTCTCGGACGCGCTACTTATGTTGCCGCTGGCCTTCCCATGGCCAAGGTTGCCTCAGAAAGCGTTGAGCGATCGCCTACGGTGAATTTTGGATCATGCTGCAATCACCTCTTTACAACTAACATGTTAGCCTGATACGTCTAGCATGTTAACTGGGAGGAATGATGTTGACGCAGAAATTCGGGCTTTCCGTCGCTCTCGCGACGCCATTCGACAGCAATGGCGAAATCGCGACCGATGCGATGATCGCGCAGGCGCGACGAAGCCTCGCTGCCGGATGCTTGAGTGTCACGCTCTTCGGGACCACAGGCGAAGGCTCCTCCATCGGAACCCAGGAACGCCAACGTGTGCTCGCTGCCTTTCTTGACGCGGGGATAGCGGCAAAGAACATCGTGGTCGGTGTACTGGTTGACGCTGCCGAGGATGCGGCGATGCAGGCCGGTCATGCTCTTTCGAAGGGAGCCCGCAATATCCTTCTTGCCCCACCGTCCTACTTCAAGAATGTCAGTGACGACGGCCTCTTCCAGTGGTTTTCGGCTGTGTTCGCTATTCTGGGCGAAAAGGCGCGGGACATCATCGTCTACAATATTCCCTCGGTGACCATGGTTCCGCTGACGGTGTCCCTGATCGGACGGCTGCGGACGGCCTTTCCCAACATTGTCACAGGTGTCAAGGATTCCTCCGGCGACTGGCCGTTCACGGAAACGCTGCTGAAAGCGCATGGCGATCTCGTCATCCTGGTGGGCGACGAACGTCACCTGGCCAAAGGCGTGCGCCTTGGCGGCCAAGGCGCGATCTCCGGCATGGCGAATTTCGTACCTGGCGAAGTCAAGCTGATGGCGGAGGAGGGCAAGGACGATTCCCGCATCGAGGATTTCGTTGCTGAACTGCTGAAATATCCGGTGACCGCTGCCGTGAAAGCCATGGTGGCTTTTCGGACAGGGGATGGAATGTGGCTTGCGGTTCGTCCGCCGCTGGTTTCAATATCCGTCGAAGGGCAGCAACAGCTTGCTCTTGCTTTCGATTCCCTTTTCCGCTCGAAGGCGGCTTAGGTCAGACATGTTTCTGGGGGAGGCCATGGACGGAACGGACGAGCAGCCGACACTGCGGGAAAAAGCGTATGAGAGCTTCACGCGCCATCTTCTTGCGCGCGATGTACGCCCCGGCCAGTTCGTTTCGCAGCGCCGTCTCGTGGAACTGACTGGGCTGACGCTCGGTGCGATCCGCGAGCTCATCCCCAGGCTTGAAGCGGAAGGACTGATCAAGACCGTGCCACAGCGGGGCCTTCAGATCGCTCACATCGATCTCAACCTCATTCGGGAAGCATTCCAGTTGCGTGTGTTTCTGGAGAAGGAGGCTGTGGCGCTTTTCACCCGCTCCGCGTCGGACGAGACAGTTGCAAAGCTCCTGAAGCAGCATCGGGATATCGCGGACGCCATTCGAAACGGCGATGCGTCTCACGAACTGGAAGTGCGCGCCCAGGCCGTTGACTGGGGCATGCACGACGCCTTTATCGATGCGCTGGGAAACACCATTATCTCGAACGCCTATCGTGTGAACTCGATCAAAATGCGCCTGATCAGCCAGGAGCGTTTTCGTATCGATGGTCGCGTCGGCCCTGTCATGGGCGAGCATCTGAAGGTGCTTGAGGCGATCGAACGACGATCGGCGGAGGACGCCGTCAACAGCCTTGTCGCACACATCAATCATGCGAGGGATCGTGCGCTCAGGATATAATCTGAAATAACCAGCCGGAGGTGAGGAGATCGCCGGCAAAAGGAGGAGGACTTAACATGCCATCATTCTTGAATCCGACGCGGCGCGGCTTTCTGGCGGGCACTGCCGCCCTGGGCGCCGGCAGCATGCTGGGCGTGCGGTCGGCATCGGCTGCCGTCGATTGGAAGCGCTTTGCCGGCACCACCCTCGAGGTCAACCTGGTCAAGAGCCCGCGAAGCGAAACGCTTATCAAGTATCTGTCCGAATTCGAGGAGTTGACTGGCATCAAGGTCAATGCCGAAGCGACCCCCGAACAGCAACAGCGCCAAAAGACGACCATCGAACTGAGCTCGGGAAAGCCAAGCTTCGACGTCGTTCACATGAGCTATCACGTGCAGAAGCGGCAGTTCGAAAAGGGCGGTTGGCTGGCCGATATCAGCGGCTTTCTCAAGGATCCGTCGCTGACGGACCCGACGTTGGTGGAAGGCGACTTCGCCGAAGCCGGCATGACCTTCGCCAAGGATCCTGACGGCGTTCTGCGCTCGCTGCCCTTTTCGGTCGATTACTGGATCATCTACTGGAACAAGGCGCTATTCGAGAAGAAGGGTCTTGCCTACCCGACGACGTTTGAAGAGCTGGCAAGTGCGGCAGAGGCGCTCACCGATCCCTCGACCAACACCTACGGCTTCGTCGCTCGCGGCCTGAAGAACGCCAACACGCCGGTCTGGACGACGCTGATGCTCGGCTATGGTTCAAGCCCGCTCGGTCCAGACGGCAAGCTGCGCACGACCTCGCAAGAAGCAATCGACGCAGCCAAGCTCTACCAGCGGCTGATGACCAAGACTGCCCCTCCCGGCGTTTCCGGCTTTAACTGGGCCGAGGCGCAATCGGCCTTCCTGCAGGGCAAGATCGGCATGTGGTTGGACGGCGTCGGCTTTGCGCCGCCGATCGAAAATCCGGAAAAGTCGCGTGTCGTCGGCCAGGTCGGCTATGGCATCATGCCGAAGGGCCCCAAGGCGCAGGCCGCTGCAACCACGGGCGATGGGCTTGGTGTTGTGGCTGCAAGCCAGAACAAGGAGGCAGCCTACCTCTTCTGCCAGTGGGCCATTTCGCATGAAATGGGCGCGCGCCTGCTTCAGGCCGGTGCAGGCGTTCCGTTCCGCCAGTCGATCCTCCAAGACGCCAAGGTGCGCGCAGGCGTGAAGATGCCGGGCGCGTGGCTCGATGCGGTTGTCGGCTCCGGCAAGGTCTCGCAGCTCACGCTGCCGGTCATCATTCCGGTCACCGAGTTCCGCGACATCTATGGCGTCGGTCTCACCAACATGATCGGCGGTGCCGATCCGGCGGCCGAACTGAAGACGGCAACGGCCCAGTTTGAACCTGTGCTAGCGAGAAGCGAGGGATAATGGCCTCGTTGAGCATCGACACGGCCACAGTGGCCAAGGCTGCGTCAAAAGTAAGGAGCAAACCGGGTCGGTTTGCTCCAAACTACTGGCCCTTCGTCATCCCGGCGCTGATCGTCATTGCCGCCGTCATTGTCTTTCCATGGGTGTTCACCTTGTGGATGAGCGTGAACAGCTGGACACTTGGCCAATCACAGGTCTTTGCCGGACTGGACAACTACGCCCGTCTGGCCGTCGACATGCGCTTCTGGGAGTCACTGTGGCATACGGTGCTCTACACGACGCTCTCCGTGGTGGCGCCCCTCTTTCTCGGAACGCTCGCCGCGTTGATCTTCGATACGCAATTCCCGCTGCGCGGCCTTTTGCGCGGCATATTCGTGATGCCGATGATGGCGACGCCGGTCGCGATAGCGCTCGTCTGGACCATGATGTTCCATCCACAGCTCGGTGTCCTCAACTACCTTCTGTCCTTCATCGGCATCGGCCCGCAGGAGTGGATCTACAACCAGAACAGCGTTATCCCTTCCCTAGTGCTCGTCGAGACGTGGCAGTGGACGCCGCTCGTGATGCTCATCGTACTCGGCGGCCTCGCGGCGGTTCCGCGCGAGCCCTATGAAAGTGCGGAAATCGACGGAGCCAATGTCTGGCAGAAATTCCGCTATCTGACACTGCCGATGATCGCGCCATTCCTGATGATTGCCGTGATCATCCGCAGCATCGACGCGGTGAAGAGCTTCGACATCATCTATGCCATGACCCAAGGCGGTCCCGGCACGGCTTCGGAAACGATCAACATCTATCTCTACAACACGGCCTTCTCCTACTACGACATTGGCTACGGGTCGGCCATGGCGGTCGTCTTCTTCATCCTCATCGTCCTGCTCTCCTTCGTCCTTCTCATGGTCCGGCAGCGTGCAAACTGGTCTGACGGGGAGGCACGCTGATGAAGCGCAAAACGCTCGATCGCATAGGACTGCTGTTCATGTCCCTCGTGATGATATCGCCGGTCATCCTTTTCTTTCTCTGGATGATCTCGCTGTCGCTGAAATATGAGATCGACAATGGCGCCTATCCGCCGATCTTCATTCCGGAGCGCTTTGCCTGGTCGAACTATCTGAAGGTCTTCGAGGAGAACAACTTCTTCCTTTACCTGTGGAATTCGGTGCTGGTGACGGGTGCCGCGACGCTTTTGGCGCTGCTTATCGGCGTACCGGCCGGATATGGCATCGCGCGCCTCAAGGCGGAGAAATCTGCGATGGTCATCATGGTTGCGCGCATGACACCCGGGCTCTCTTTCCTGATACCGCTGTTCCTCCTATTCCAGTGGCTGAACCTCCTCGGCACGCTTTTGCCGCAGATCATTATCCATCTGGTGGTCACGGTGCCAATCGTCGTGTGGATTATGATCGGTTACTTCGAGACGACGCCGATGGAGCTGGAGGAAGCTGCGAGCATCGACGGTGCGACGCCTTGGCAGGTCTTTCGCCTCGTCGCCTTGCCGATCGCCAGGCCGGGTATTGTCGTTGCCTTCATCCTGTCGGTCATCTTCTCGTGGAACAACTTCGTCTTCGGCATCGTGCTCGCCAGTCGAGAGACCCGTACACTTCCCGTTGCCGTCTACAACATGCTGTCGTTCGAGCAGGTCAGCTGGGGTCCGCTGGCGGCGGCAGCTTTGATCGTCACTTTGCCTGTACTTGTATTGACCGTGTTTGCGCAACGGCAGATCGTAGCCGGGCTGACGGCCGGTGCCGTCAAATGATCAGGTGAGACAAAGATCTTGACGACATCGTCTGCCTTCGATCCGCCACCCGGACCGCCGCGCCGTGTTCTCTGTGTAGGCGCGGCCGTCCTCGATACCCTGTTTCGCGTGCGTTCGTTGCCCACTGAGCAGGGAAAGATTCTACCCTATGACATGCTGCAGATCGCCGAAGGCATGGCGTCAAGTGCTGCGTTTGCGGTCGCCCGGCTGGGCGGCAATGCCAGTCTCTGGGGTGCGGTCGGAGACGATGATGTGGGCGAGCACATCATTGCCGATCTCGGAAACGGCGGCATAGATATCAGCGGCATCGTGCGCGCGCAGGGTGCACGTTCGGCTGTGTCGACGATTCTCGTCGATGATCGGGGCGAGCGCTTGATTGTTCCCTTCTACGATGCGCGCCTTTACGATGTGGTCAAGCCGGTCACCGCAAAGGATGTTTCTGGCTTCGATGTCGTGCTTGTCGACGTCCGTTGGCCGGAGCTCGCTCTGCGGACCCTGCAGGCAGCCCGAGAAGCGGGCAAGCCTGCCATTCTCGATGGGGATGTTGCCGGCGATGGCGTAATCGAGACGCTCGCACCGGCGGCAAGCCACATCGTGTTCTCACAGCCCGCCGCCGAGCGCCTTGCCGGAACCGCCGATCTGGTGGAGGTCGTCGGCCTGCTGAAACAAATGTTCACACATGCGTTCATCAGCGTTACCGCAGGCGAAATCGGCTGCTTCTGGTTGGATGAAGCAACTGGCACCATCCGCCACCTTCCTGCGCCGAAGGTGAAGGCCGTCGATACGCTTGCGGCCGGCGATATCTTCCATGGCGCTTTCGCGCTCGCAGTTGCCGAAGGCATGACAATCGAACAGACCATGCGATGGTCATCCATGGCCGCGGCGCTCAAATGTCAGGTGTTCGGCGGGCGCATCGGCGCGCCCTCGAGAGCACACGTCTACGATGCACTGCAGGTTTGGAACGTCGGGGCCGTTGTGGCGGGCAATCGGGACTGTTTGCGATAGTCCAAGCGAGAGGCCGTTCAAGTCATCGCGCTCCGCGCGGTCTTACTTATCAAAGGTTCCCGCAAATTAGTCGGCAAATACTGTCTCGCTATTTCGTCCAGGCGGAGGCGACGACCCAGGGCGGGGAGGAGTTAACCCCTAACTCCTCCGAAGTCGGTCTCGGTGCTCCGAGATGTCCGCCGCGGCAACTATTGGCCGGCGGCCTCGGCGCGCAACGCAGTGGTTGGTCTGAAGCGTTGCCGGCAGAAACGATCACAGAATAGCCGGCCACGGATCCCCGTGGGATATTGTATTCGACAGCCGTAAAGCCCCGCACGACATGCCTTGTTCCTGCCTCCAACGAGGCCGCGAATGTTGATCCGGTCATTGTCCTTGAGGCCCGGCAAGATCGTCGTTGTTCACCAAGATCACATCCCGTCGACGGACGACGCCGCTTTATCGGTCGACCAGGCCGTGGACGATCGTATTGTACGGTCGTGGCTCCGGACCGTTGTCAGGACCACGCGTCCGGCGTTCTTGTTCAGCGGATCCTCGTCCAGGCCGGGTGCAGTGAGAAAGTTTGCCTTCCCGCTCTGTGTATTCCACCGACGGCGGGAAGTCGCGACACCGAGACGGAACCCGCCGCGAACGCGCACACGTTTGTTGAACGCGTGGAAATCAGCCTGCACCTGACGGCCGAATGCCCGCCAAATCCGTTGCATTGAATCTTCACTTTGCAGACGCTCGATTATCGACCTAGTCTCGTTCCATTGTTGAAGCCCACGGGCCGGAGAAGTGGAGCGTGCAGGATTCGTTTCTGTTCCGAACTGCTAAGAACCGGGCTTGCCTCCGTCGCCACGATGGCCCGCCCGCTCAGCCTCGTTGCAGGGAAGCGCTACTATAGACTTCATCAGCCAGTGACGTCCGCCACCATCAAGACCAAAGGAACAAGATGCCCCAGTCTGTACTCTTTTCTCCCTTCACCGTTCGCAGCCTCGAGCTTGCCAATCGCATCGTGATAGCGCCGATGTGTCAGTATTCAGCCGTCGATGGCCGGATGACCGATTGGCATCTGATCCATCTTGGGCAACTGGCGCTGTCCGGCGCCGCGCTTTTGACGATCGAGGCGACCGCTGTCGTTCCCGAAGGTCGCATCACATTCGCAGATGTCGGTCTTTATGACGACGCCTCGGAAGTCGCGATTGCGCGCACGCTCGAAAGCATAAGGCGATGGTCCGACATGCCGATTGCGATCCAACTGGCTCACGCAGGGCGCAAAGCGTCCACCAACGTTCCGTGGAAGGGGGGCGGTCAGTTTCGCCCAACTGATTCTAATGGATGGCAAACGGAGGCCCCCTCTGCCGTGCCATTCATGTCAGACTATGTTCCGCCAACTGCGCTGGATCGTGATGGTCTAAAGCGGATTCGTGACGCGTTTGCCGCCTCAGCGAGGCGGGGGTCAAGGATTGGAATCGATGCAGTTCAGATTCACGGGGCTCACGGCTATTTGCTGCATCAGTTTCTATCGCCGTTATCAAACCGGCGGACAGACGATTACGGCGGGTCTCTGGAAAACCGCGCCCGGTTCCCGCTCGAAGTCTTCGACGCAGTCAGGGAAGCATTCCCATCCGAAAGAGCCGTGACGATGCGCATTTCGGCAACGGACTGGGCGGATGGCGGGTTGAGCCTTTCCGAGAGCGTTGAATTCGCCCAGATGCTGGAAGCGAGGGGCTGTGATGCAATTCACGTATCAAGTGGCGGGCTTCATTCTGCAMAATCAATCCCCGTAAGCCCCAGCTATCAAGTGCCGTTGGCACGAACGATCAAGGCGAGCGTCAAGATGCCGGTGATCGCGGTCGGCCTGATTACTGAGCCCACTCAAGCGGAAGCCATTGTCGCCACCGGCGACGCGGATCTGATCGCGCTGGCCCGAGCGGTCCTGTACGATCCCCGCTGGCCGTGGCACGCTGCCGCACAATTGGGTGGCCAGGTCAAGGCTGCGAACCAGTACCTCCGTTGTCAGCCATCTCAGTTCAAGAACCTCTTCCTCACGTGAAACAGGGCACAGCGCGGGAAGCTCAGCGACAACGCCTTGCATTCCAGGGCGCGGAGCCATCAGGGCCGACGCAATTGCGTCCCTGAGCTACAATGGGTGACGCATCTCTTTCACAGAACTGCTCAAATTCAAGTTTGACTGGTCACGATCCCAACAACCAACCACCACCGCGATCGATATATGCATCCCGGTCTGCTATCCCATCGGGAAGCGCCAGACCGAAGGAAGGCAGAAGAATGCTGATGTTGTTGGCAACGAGGTCGGCAAAACGCTTCATGCCCGTACTGTCCATCCGTTTCAGTTCTGTGGTTAGCCGCTTTGCCGTGCTTGCTGTAAGACCGTCTCTGAGGCGCCGCTGCGCCGCTGCCGAGGATATTCCCAAAGCGTTCAGGAAAAGCCCGAAATTCTCCACGGTGACCTCCTCGAGGGTCGTGGCTGTTCCAATCGAATAGGCCAACTCATTTGTGAGATCGGGGTCAATCCTCGTCGGCATGAGGTCATAACGAGGCGTGACCCGAACGCGGCCCCCAGCTTCGTAGAGAAGTGCGAAGTTTTTCGCATGGGCGTCGACATTGCCGATCATAAGGTTGAAAAGCGTGGCCGCAATGAACTGCTGCTTCTCTTTTGCCGGATCGACGGTCGCATCGAGAATGCGGGCGATACTGCTGACGTCGAAGCGTCGGCCCTCCTTTCCATTCCTCTCATATTTCAGCGAGGCCGGCAGACCTAGTGCTTGCGCGAAATCTTCCTGATGAACACGGACAACCTTTCCTTCGGAAGACAGCGCTCGATCAAATCGGGTGATAACGAGTGCATCGATGCCTCCGAAATTCATCACCGCGGCATCCGCGGTTTCAAAGGCGAGCAAGCGTGAAAGAGACAACGCCTCGGACTCCAGCTTCGGGTCCTGCAAATGTGCCTGGTCGGGCACCTTTAGGATGTGCGTGGTCGGCGCACCCGAGCCTGGCAACGGTTCCGCGTAGCTTCCATCAGGGAGCACTGTGACCGCGATCTTGCTTTGAACCCCGGCAAGTGGTGATGGATCGGCCGTACCGTCCGGCAAGCGTTCTCGTCTGTGAAGAGTTCTAACGATCTCGTTCAGCCTGTCGCTCTCGATCTTCGCATAGTCGTTAGCATAATCACCAGGGACTTTAACGGGTGGTGAGCCTTCAGGCAGGACCGAAAGTGCGCCGGCGCAATCCTTGCCGAGATGGAAGAGGATGCCCGCGACATCGTCGCGCCCCAGTCCTTCACGATCCATCAGTTGCCTCAGCGCGCCGTCTCGCTCTTGGAGAAGATTGTCGAAGAACGGGCGGGATTGGGTATCCTGATACGGCGCGTCAGTGAGTGGGAGAGACAAGGAGAGGGGATAAGCAGACGCGTTTTCCAGATACATTGGCGCGTAGGCAAATGCTAAAGCGCCGTTTTCGTCTTTGGACAGATTGCCAATTGGATCGGGAAAGCCGTCAAGTCGAACATCAAGATCGATAGCACTCATTCAATTTACCTCGGCTTGGCAAAGAGGGAGATTCCCGCCGCAAGGGCGACCTTGAGGACTTTGCCAAGTTCCAGCGTCGCTTTTCCATTTTCTAGCTCTGAGACAAATCTTCGCCCAACCCCTGCAAGATCCGCAAAACTCTGTTGTGACAGCTTGCGGTCTTCCCGGGCTTTGCGGACGAGATTGCCTAGATCACTCGACGACATGATAGGGTTTAGACCGTTTCGCTCTTTTGCATCGAAGAGCGCGTCTCCTCCACCATAGAACCTCTGAGTGACTGTTCGGGCAATGGTCGGGGTGACATGCTTCGGAAGTGAGACAGCCTGAGCAGTTAGTGCTTTTGGAAGGCTAACCTTCGGCATCTCGGTTTGGGGTAGTTTGAGGGATGGCAGCGTTGTGCCGGCTATTGCCTTGACCGATGCGGTGATTTTTGACGTGTCTATTGCTCCGATCGCCTTGGTGGCTCTCTGGATTCTATTGGACAGATTTGGGTTGTTTGCGGTGAGGTGGCTCGTTTGTGCCGCAGCGCGATTGATCGCTTCAAGACCCTGATTGATCTTCAGCGCATCTGTTGCCAGTTTTGATTGATCAACGGTCTTGGATGGACTCGCCGACTTCGATTTCTTCAAAGGTCTATCCTCACAATTCATCGGCGCGTGCTCCCGATCGGGAACATAGTCTCTCTTTCCTTGCGGTTCAAGGATATTTGTTCCCGATCGGGAACCGTTTGTGCCTAAGCGCTCCCGTACGGGAGCGTTCACACCTTTTTTCCGTTCGAATCCGTATTTGCTCCCGATCGGGAGCAGATCCGCCTTGACCAATCCAAAACACGGAAAGCTAATGGGGCGAACGTGCGAAAATCATGTGCCTGCTTCTCAAGCCAAATGCAGAATATTGACGATTTCCCCGCCGCCATGCCACTTATTCATGTCCACTCCCCGTGGCCAGGGCGCGATGCCAACACTAAGGCCGGGCGCTTGCGGCTTCCAGCGTAAAATAAAAGTGCTCATACTCGACACGCGTTCCACTGCTGAGAGTGCATCTGATCGCGACTGCCAGTCGTTCTACGCCTGAAGCCGGGTTAGCGCGCATCTGGCAGTCGACTATGCCGCCCACTCTGGGCCGGGTCCAGCATACCTACCAATTTCATCGCATAGCGCGCGGAGCCGCCGCAAAGCACCATGATCGAAGCGATGTGGAGAAAGAAGCCGAGGGAGGCCTGGCTGAAGTCCCAGAAGTTCATCCTGATCTCCGCCATAAGCCTCGATCCGATACCGATCACGAATGAACTACGGATGCCGTAGGAGGCAACGGCGGCGACCAGTGTACGAAGGACAACGGTCCTGACATTGCTCTGGTTACTGATCCGGAGCCACCCACTCGCMACGGCATGATCATTGACCATCCTATGCCGACATGGACGGAAACGATGATGAGCGCCCAGTACGCTGCCAACCCATGAATTTGACGGGCGATATAGCCTCCGCTCAACTGCAGGAAGCCGAACACACTGCGCGATATCAACAGGCTCGTCACCAGGAGCGCCAGCATAGTCGAGAGCAGCGCGACGATGACGAGCATTTTGACCCATCCTCGCAGGTTACGGCCGCCCTTCGAAGCCCTTGAAAACCAATGTCGATTGAAAGTGCTGTGGGCGATCAGCAGCGCAGACATGACCGTTCCGATGATCTCGTGCGCCACGTTGCCGAGCCAATCATAGGCCCTCGCGACCATCAGCACGCCGCCGGCGAGGAAATTCATCCACAACCGAACCGGAGGCGAGGGGTCACGGAAGATAGTCCCGCATCCGGTCGATCGTGAACATGAAGTCGTTGCTCTCTGCCGATTGATGACAGGGCTCGCATCGGTCAGCGATCGCAGTCCGGTTCACCTGCTTGTCGAGCTCGAACTGTTGGAAATGCCAGTCGCCCGTACGACGGTCTTCTTCGACGTCAAGGCCCCAGTCCACGCCCTTTTGCATCACGAAATAGCCCGTGAGTTTGTAGTCCATCCAGATGCCGAGAACCAAGCGGGTGCCGGCGGGCAGCGGTTTTCCGGATTTCGAGAGTTCGATCGTTTCGGGAAGAGCAAAGGCTTCTTCCTTCGAGGAACCTCGGTCGTAAGTCGCATAGAGGACGAATTTGTCGAAGTCCGGGGGAAACGTGGCGCGATTGGTGTCCGCCCTCGCTCCCAGCCCAAGCAGAAGAAGGATCGCGACGGTGACGGCGATGAGGGAAATTATGCGCGTAGAGAGCATGAGGTGCCTTTTTCGGTGCATTGGTTTTCGGTCAGGTCCCGGGCCGGCAAGGCTTGGCTGGGTACCGCGTGGGTGCCCGGCATGACAAACGTCCGCTAGGCAGAGACGTCGACCAGTTCCATCTGCATCTCGTTCATGCGCCCGCCATGTACCGTGATCGTGGAAAGGGCCGCATCGATCTCGATGAGGTCTGCAGGCGCTAGTTCCACGCGGAGCGCGCCGAGGTTCTCGTTGAGGTGATCGACGTTGCGCGTGCCGGGGATCGGAACGATGAACGGCTTCCGGGCAAGCAGCCACGCAAGTGCAATCTGCGAAGGCGTCGCGCCCTTTGTCCCGGCGTACTTCTTCACGAAATCGATGATCGGCATGTTCGCTGCAAGGTTTTCGCGGCTGAACCGCTCGAAGGTCGTGCGGAGGTCGGTCTTGGGATCAAGCTTCGTGTTGCCGTCCATCTTCCCGGTAAGATATCCCATTCCCACCGGGCCCCACGGAACGAAGCCGATGCCGAGTTCCTCGCAGGCAGCGAGCACGCCATTGGTTTCCGGGCTCCTTTCCATCATCGAATACTCGGTCTGGACGGCGGTGACGACCTGGACAGCGTGCGCCAGCCGGATCGTCTTCGCGCTTGGTTCGGAAAGTCCGAAATGCAGGACCTTGCCTTCCTGGATCAGGTCCTTGACCGCACCCGCTACGTCTTCGATCGGCACATTCGGATCGACGCGGTGCTGGTAGAAAAGATCGATACGATCGGTCTTGAGACGCTTCAGCGAAGCCTCGGCGACCCGCTTGATGCGTTCCGGCCGGCAGTTAAGCCCGATCGTGCCGTCGATGGCAAAACCGAATTTCGTCGCGATCCTCACCTGGCCGCGGATGGGGGCGAGGGCTTCCCCGACGAGTTCCTCATTTATGTACGGGCCATAGACTTCGGCGGTGTCGAAGAAGGTGACGCCATTGTCGTGGGCCATGCGCAGTGTCTTGATGCCCTGGGCGACGTCCGCCGGAGCGCCATAGTTGGCACTAATGCTCATAGCTCCCGCGCCGATTTCCGAGACTTCTAGCGTTCCGAGTTTGCGGGTCTTCATACTGGTTTCCTTGGCCTGCTCGGACGTCGCGGCCCATGCCATTGACCGAAGGTGCAATGCTGCGCCGACGAGCGCGGCAGTCGTCAGGACGTCTCGGCGGCTCAGTGCCGAACGGCTTTCTGCATTCGATCCGGTTGGTTCGTTTGTTTTGTGCATGATCTTCTCCTGGTTCTCACGGTCTGGCGAGGGGCGATCAGTTGCCTGGGGCGCCAACTTCGTCGAAACCCAGAGAGGTCGAGAGCTGCCGATGGGCATCGATCTGCTTCCGGAGGCTGATGATCTTTTGTTCTGCGGTGCCGATGGCATCTGCACCTGCGATGAAGCGGGCTGGCGGTTCGTCCAAATTGGTGAGTGTCAGCAAAGCCTGGGCAAGCTTGGCGGGGTCACCGGATTGCTTGCCATTGTAGGACTTCCAGAACTCCAACTGTTGTGCCCGCCGCTCGGCATAGTCCTCGATCGAGGTGACCGCGTAGTTGGTCGACTCCTCTGTCAGAAGCCCGGTGCGGAAGAAACCCGGATTGACGATCATGGTCTGAATGCCGAATGGCGCGACCTCGCCTTGGACCGACTCCATCCATCCTTCAAGAGCGAACTTGGAAGCGGCATAGGCGCTGCCGAACTCGAAGCCGCTGAGACCCGCGCTCGATGATATCGAGATGATTTTTCCGGCGCGCTGTTTGCGCATGACAGGAAGGACGGCGCGCGTAACGTTCATCGGGCCGATGACACTCGTCATCAGCTGCATGTCCATCTGGGCGGGTGCCAACTCCTCGAAATATCCAGCGAAGAAGCTCGCGGCGTTGTTGACGAGCACATCGATGTGGCCAAAGCGTTCGACCGCCGACTTCACCGCCTGCTCGGCATCCACGGACTTATTCACGTCGAGTTTGGCGACGAACAAGTTTGCGGACTGTCCAATGGCCCTGGCCACCTTCTCGGAATCACGACCAGTCGCAACCACCTTGTGACCCGCCGCCAGAGCGGCCTTTGCGAAGTCCAACCCCATGCCACGCCCGGCACCTGTGATCATCCATACGTTGCTCATAGCCACATTCCTTCGTTGTCTGAAGGCAAGATAGGTCATGCGGAGAGTGCTGATTAGATGGTGTTATCTGCATGTACTTAGAAAGCGCGTTTCTAAATAGGCGCTTTTGGCGACAACACCCGACAGCGATTCCTTGGCTGCCGGATGTGTCTCTTTCGGAAGCCCAGACGATCAATCCGACTGTCAAACCGCGCTAATGTGAGTGCCAAACCAATCCAGAACGAGTTGCGGATTCCGGCCGAAGTAATTGTATCCCTGGAAGCGTTGATCAGTCCCTTCAATCCAGAACAGCTTCTTATCCTTCGACGAGATGGTGTCGTAGATTTCCTGGACATTCGATGGCTTGGTTAGGAAGTCGTCACGAACCTGGGCGACGATGGTCGGCATGCTGACCGCCTTGGCATATTCCATCGGCCAAACGTCGGCGAGATGGAAGCCGGTCCGCTTATGAAATGCTATGTCGAAGCGTTCGAGACCGTTCTCGATCTTCTGGTTTTCCACCGCTGTCTGGACGAATACGCTCGGCGAGACCGGCTGCAGCGCGATCAACGCTTTGACGTGTTCGAACTCCGCTGGGTGCTTCTGCATGCCGACGATGGTCGCGTTGGCTCCGAGGCAGCGGCTGTAGAGAACCGTTTTCATGTCCTTGGTGTAGGGTCCGGATTTGGCGTAGCGTATCGAGCCGACCACATCACGATATTCGAGGACGCCGTGGCCGTTGACGCCGCCGCTGCCGGTGCCGCTGCGGCCGTGATTGCGCATGTCATAGGCAATAATGTTGTAGCCCGCATCATGCAGGACCTTATATTCCGGCAGGAAGTTCACCTCGAAGCCGCCGAAATTGGTCCACGGCTCAAGGTGGCCCGGATATCCATAGCGATTGCAGGGCATCGGATGATTGCAGATGATCAGGCGATCTGAATCGGCGGGAATGAACCAGCCTTCGATCGTGACACCATCCATCGCCGGGAAGAAGATTTCCTCGAACTCCATTCCGTATTCATGCGGCCAGCGCAGAATGGGGGTGCGGGTCGAGTGCGCCATCAAGTCGGCCATGCCATTGATGAACTCTTCAGATTTCGTGTCGGTCGTGGTTGTTGTCACTTTTGCGTCTGCGGCCTGCGCACTTGCAGTGGTGGCGGCCATGAGGGGAAGGGTGGCAAGCGCCGCACTGGCTTTCAAAAGCTGCCGTCGACTTGTGGACGCTGCACCATCATGTTGATGTGAGGTGTCATTACGGTTGCCCATTTGAGGCTCCTTCTTTCATGAGTTTGATGTTCGACGAGAACGGAGGTAGCGCTCGGGGATCAGGCCCCGCTTCGTTTGCCCGTCATTGCTTGGTCGGGACAAAGCCTTCGGTGATCACGACCGAACCTTCGGTCGAGGCGACGCGGAACTTGCGCGCCGCCGGGTATTCCGGGGAGTCGTAGAACCGTCGGGCGTCCGCAACGCTCGGGAATTCGGCGATGGCCATGACGGACTGTGGCTTACCTTCGACTGCCGTCGCGTTCAGGTTGAAGACGATGATCTTTCCGCCGAATTTCGGAGCAAGCGGGCCTGCTTCTTCCATGTATTTCTGGAAGCCGGCCTGATCCTTGATCGTGTAGTTCGCAATCATGAAGCCTGGTGCCCGCGCATCCTGCGCATGGCCGGTCGAGCCGACGGCAATGGCGATAACACTGGCTGCGCCAATGACGAATTTCTTCATCGTAGTTGTGGCTTTTATTTCCCGATTTCAATTGAAGCGGTAAGCTAGAAATTCGACCCCAATTTTGACCTAGCGGCTTCAACCTGATCTGGTTGGCGGAACGCATCGTGTTCCTGCGCGCTCTCGGACGGGCTACGGCGCACCTGCGTCAGCGAGGGCGCAACATTCCGAATGAGTTGCCGAAACACGGCTCGCCACCGAGTTGGGGCATCTAAATCTCATCGGCAGCTATTCCTGGGATACCGCGCAGCAGATACCGGATGGCTTCACGCCCCTGCCACTTCCCGGCAACCTCCTCAGAGCAGCGTAGGAAGGGGCAACCGATCATAATTGGGCCTGTATTTTTTATTCCATAGAACTTCCAACCGATATCGGAGAGGTTGTTATGACTGTCGTTCGCTATCTTGTTGCCGGAACATGTTTGCTCGCTTTGGCCGCTCCGGCTGCTGCATTTGCTCAGGATAAGCCTTCAAATCTGAATGGTGAGTGGACGTCCGACTGCCTTTCGATCGGGAAAAACGACAGGCACGGCTACGTCACGCGCATCGTCGTCAGCGGCAAGGATGTGACCGCCACTTCGCAGGTCTACGCCAAGAATACGTGCCAGAGGCCTACGGTGCAGGTCAACTTCAAGGGAGAGCTTCTCACCGAGGATGCCGATGGCAATCACGCCCGGATTGAATATGTCGTGCGCTCCATTACCACTACGCCCAATATCAGCGACGTTGTCGACCACTATAATAGAGAGACTGCCGATCAGGCAGGGTGCGGGTTGAAAGGCTGGGAGGAAAACGTTCCGCTCTCTGTTGCTGGCAAAAGGTGCGGTCCCTTTACCTTCGCCGCCGAGGGCATCCGCCTCTTTGACACCGTCTGGATCAAAGGGAATGAGCTACGTTTTGGTGCCTTTCCCGTCAAATGGACAACCACGTCTCCTGAACAAGCGCCGACCACGCCGCTGGAGACGGTCTACTACCGTACCGGCAAATAGGTTCTTCGATCGTTCGAGCTTAGCGTGTCTGGGGAACAGAGCTTGTTCCGCCCCCGGCTTCACATCGAGCAGGGGAGGGGCCCGTCAAAGCCCGGATGCCTTGGTGAGATTCACACGGAACCGGTCCCGGCGCCGCTGATATTTTCGGGTCATCTCGGCGGACGCGTGGCCGAGCTGCTTCTGGACGTAGCGTTCGTCGACCTCGGCCGAGGAGGCAAGGCCGGCGCGCAGCGAATGGCCGGAGAATTTCTCCCCGCGTTCGCTCTCGGAAAGATCGCCGCGAACACCGGCGGCAAGCGCCGCCGACTTGACCAGGCGGGCGACCTCCTTGTCATTGAGACGATCTGGTCCAACGTCTTTGCCTTTGCCGGTGACGCGGCGGAAGAGGGGGCCTTTGGCAAGCTTTGCGAAGCGGATCCAAGTCTCGACGGCCACGATGGGGCAGGTCGCATCCGACGAGCCGCGGCCGATCTCGACCTCGCGCCAGCCGGTCTTGCCCCGAAGGGTGACGAGCATGCCCTTGTCGAGGCTTTCGATCCAGCCCGAGGCATCCTCAGTCTGGTCACGACCAAGGTCGAGGCCGACGATTTCCGAGCGGCGCAGGCCGCCGGCAAAGCCGATCAGCAGCATCGCCCGGTCGCGCAAAGCCGCGCAGGCTTCCCCTGTCCAGCGTCTCCAGCATGGCGATCAAGTTTTCCGGCAGGATGGCTTCCTTTTGCCGGGGCGGGGCGGCGTGGGTGTTGCGGATGCCGGCCATCACCGTGGCGATGGCCCGGTCCTTGCGATCAAGTTTTTCGCCGCCGCGTTGGGCATAATTCCAGCTGAGGGCCGAGAGCCGCCGCTCGATCGTCGACACGGTGTTCGGCTTGGCTCCGCGCTCGGCCGTGCCGGAAGCGCAGGCCGTGATGTAGAGGCCCACCGTCTGCGGATCCGGGGGCAGGGGAGAGAGGTTCGAACGCCGGCACCATGCGGCAAAATGTTTCCAGTCCGCGGCATAGGCGCGGCGGGTGTTGGTTGAACTGGCGGCTTCGACATAGCCGCGGGCACGATCAGTGAGATCCTGCAGATGCGCCGGTAGGCGAGGGGAGGCGTCGGCTGACACCGCCGGCGCGGAAACATCCTGCAAAACCGCCGTGCTGTCAGACGGCGCAGAGCTCTCCTCGGCGTGATCGGACATTATTTATTGGCGACAGAGTGTGCTGTTATAGGCAGTTATTCTTAGTTAAACCGCACGTTTGAATTATGCTCCGCGCCATGGATTCGTTTCTGACTCTAACTTCGAAGTCATCAATCTGGGCGCCCCGCCGGACTGAGCCTTGTCGCGCGGGCGCGATCTTGTCGAATCCAACGCCTAGCACCGCACTGAAATCCTTGGAAGATCTCGTCCGTGTCGAACCTGTTTGCGCCGACCGTTGGCGCGCGCCAGGCGCTCAAATATGCGCAATCCGCAGGGCGTTTCGTCGGCCACAATGAGAAGGAACGGCTCTTCGCGACGCCATTCTGCTCACCGCGCCCGGCGACGACCCGGGGCCGGCGGGACGCGTATATTTGACCTTCAAAAGGCTGGCGGGCAAGAGGCGGACGATCAACAGCAAAGTCCTGGAGGATTTGGTTGAGCTGCTGGGCTCCGCTGTTGACAGGCCCATATTTCCCGCGCTGCGCAAAACGCCTGCCTCGTCGAGCGGAATAAGATGTCGCCGATGTCAGACCGGCAGCCCGACCTGCTTTCGCAGGCTCTTGTCGAATGCGAATGCGGGGACGAAACGGCGCAAAAAACTGACCTGGCGTGCCATTTTTCCGGCCGCATAGCGCCTCTTCGGAGTGGGATCGGTCGCAGCCGCCAAAATGGCCTTGGCCACCACGTCGGGCGCGTCGCCTTTTTCCATCGCTTTCCGCACGACTACATTCATGCCAGCGCGCGCAGAGTCATAGATACCAAGCAACTGATCCGGCTTGACGAGATTGTCTTCGAATGACGTCCGGGTATAGGCGGGCTCCACCAGCGAAACGCGAATGCCGAAGGCGCGCAATTCGTGATCGAGCGATTCGGAATAACCCTCGATGGCATGTTTGGTCGACGAGTAGAGCGCGAAATAGGGAGCGGGGATGAACCCCTGTACCGAACTCAAATTAACGATTCTGCCCTTCCCTTGGCGTCGCATTGCCGGCACCACCGCGTTGGTCATGCGGAAAACGCCGAAGACGTTCACGTCGAACAGCGACTTAGCTTGGCTCACTGAGGACTCTTCCGCGCCACCCAGCAAGCCCATGCCAGCATTATTGACCAGAAGATCGATGCGCCCGGCCTCCGCCAGCACGTCACCAACCAGTTTCGCCACGGACGCATCATCGGTCACGTCGCAAGTCAGCATGGAAACGCCGTCGCTCCTCTGGGCTGCGAGACGGCGGCTGGTTCCGAACACGCGAAAGCCCGCGTTCTGCAGGGCCGCGGCCGTTACATACCCAATGCCGGTGGATGCCCCAGTCACCAGGGCGACGCCAAGATTGGTCTTGTTCATGGAATCACTTCTTTCTGTGTACTGAATCGCGATTTGAAAATGTCGGGCGGGCTGTCTGCGACCTACGCGCACCGTCACCTCCATTTTAGATGTCGTTAGAAATCTATGCACGATATAGAGCTCGAACGCAATCTAAAAAGGAGATGTGATCCGCAAATCTTAGGCGCATCGCTCCGGCGGCGCTGTTGCTCGCAACCGCGGCATTTCCAGGGGAAGCGGACGTCCAATCGAACGCGGCAGTCTGGGAAAGGGCACTTCGCATGATGGCCTACTGCGCCTCGATCGACGCGATCTGCTGGAGGTCACCGTCACCTGCACGCCGGCGCAGGTCAGCACGGGTTTCGCCGAGGGCGTCCCGTGGCTTGAGAAGCCGATCATACTGACAAACCTCAACACCGTCGAGCTTGAGACCTCGGCACGTTTTGCAATGCTATTGGTAGAGCTAAAGGCAAACACTTCGGGACAATCCAAGCACAATCTTGCAACTTCCTCGACCCGAGCGGGGAAGAGCAACTCTCGTTTAGCGATCCGGTCTTTGGGGCTCCGGAAAGTGGGATCCGGAGCCATGGCCGTTTCGCGCGCAGGCATGGCTCGCCACCGGCCTTCAGAGTATGTCGGCAAGCCGGACGGTTTGTCCGGTTGCCAGGGAGCGTGTCGCTGCCTCCGCGACAGCGAGCGCTTTGACGCCGTCATCAAGCGAAACTGGCAGCGCCGATCCGGACGTTATGGCTTCGACGAATGCGTTCCATTCGATGGAGTATGCGCGCATGTAGCGTTCGAGGAAGAAGAATTCCGGCTTGGCGCCTGTCACTCCATCTCTGGTGGCCTTGGTCACGGTATTCTCTAGGATGTTGCCGGCTGATAGCAGACCCTCCGAGCCCAACAACTCGATACGCTGATCGTAGCCGTAGACGGCTCGCCGGCTGTTCTTGATGACGGCGATGCGGCCGTCGGAGAACTTGAGTGTGACTGCAGCGGTGTCGACATCGCCTGCTGCGCCGATCTCCGGATCGACGATCGAGCTTCCGATGGCTGTCACCGTCTCGGGCGCGCCGCCGAAAATCCAGCACGCCATATCGAAGTCGTGGATCATCATGTCCCGAAACAGACCACCCGATACCTTAATGTAGGACACCGGAGGCGGTGCGGGATCGAACGAGGTGATCGACAGCAGTTCTGTCTTGCCAATATCGCCCCGGTCGGCGGCACCCTTGAGCGCCGCGAAGTTCGGATCGAAGCGGCGGTTGAAGCCGATCATGACGGGTTTGCCAGTGGCAGCCGCCACGACCTGGCATGCCCGTGCGCGCTCGAGGCTGAGATCGACGGGCTTCTCGCACAACACCGCCTTGCCAGCCTTCGTCGCCGCCTCGATCAGATCCGAGTGGGTGTCGGTCGATGTCGCGATGAGCACTGCGTCGATGGCGGGATCGTTGATGATGTCGGAACTGGAACGGGCCTCGGCGCCATATTGCGCCGCAAGTTTTGCAGCGGCGTCCGTATTGACATCCGAGGCTGCGACAAGCGCGCTTCCGAGGTTAGACGTGATCGCTTTCGCGTGGACGTTTCCAATCCGTCCCGCACCGAGAAGACCGACTTTCAGCATGTTCATTCCTTTTGACGTGTGAGCGCGCGGGCCTGACGAACGGCCGCGCAGAGAGGGATCGTTAGAGTGTAAACGCCTTGCGGAAACGGCCCAGCGCCAGCTCGTCGTCTTCGGACGGCCAGGCTTCTAAACCGATGACGCCGGTGTAACCCATGTCATTGAGCGCGCGAGCGATGGCCGGATAGTTGATCTCTCCGGTGCCTGGCTCCTTGCGGCCGGGCACGTCCGCCACCTGGATCTCGCCGATGAACGGAAGCGCCTGACGGCAGAGCTCGATGAGGTTCCCCTCTCCGATCTGCGCGTGATAGAGATCGAGATTGAGTTTTAGCGACGGACGATCGATCGCCGAGACCAGGGCGATCGTATCGGCGGCCTTGGCAAAGGGCGTCTTTGGATGATCGACGTCTTCGTTGAGGTTTTCGAGGACGAAGGTGACGCCCTCTTCCTCGCCGAGATCGGCAATGCGGCTGAGCGTGTCGCGCGCCTTCAGCCACATGGCGCCGGAGACGAATTCCGACTTGACCACCGGCAGCCCCTGACCGTCGAGACCCGTCCCGTGCAGGTTGAGCCGCGGGCAACCGAGTTCCTTAGCAACGGGAATGGACAGGCGCGCCGTCCTGATGAGCTCATCGGCGCCCTCATCGTCCGCGAGCGTGCCGGTGATGTATCCGGTCATCGACGAGAACGTCGCGCCGGACCGGGCAAGCGCGGGAATATCATGCTTGGTCCAGTCCCAGATCTCGGCGACAAACCCAAGCTCGGTAATCCGCTTCAGCCGCTCCGTGACCGGCAGGCAGCGGAAAACCATTTCCGCGCAGACTGCCAGCGTGAAAGGGGCTGGACGTGCGAGTTCTTCCGTCATTATTACAATCCTGTTTTGTGATTTAGATGGTGCCGCCGAGCTCGTTGGAGAGCGCCTGCAACTCCTTGCCGCCGGCCATCATGTTTTGAAGCTCATCGATGGAAATCTCGCTCTTGGCATAGGTGCCCAGCGTCTTGCCGCGATTGAGGATGGTGAAGCGATTGCCGACGGCGAAGGCGTGGCGCACATTGTGCGTGATGAAAATAACCCCCAGGCCCTTCTGCTGCACGTGGTTGATGTATTTGAGAACCATGGACGTCTGTGCTACGCCCAGCGCCGATGTCGGCTCGTCGAGGATGAGAACTTTCGCCCCGAAATAGACCGCACGCGCGATCGCCACGCATTGCCGTTCGCCGCCGGACAGGGTTCCGACCGCCTGGTTCGGATCCCGCACATCGATCCCGATCTTGTGCATCTCCTCCCGGGTCACGGCATCGCAATACTTGAAGTCGATATAGCGGAAGGGCGGTATCCCTTTGCGCGGTTCGCGACCCATGAAGAAGTTGCGCGTCACCGACATCAGCGGGATCATGGCCAGGTCCTGATAGACAGTGGCAATGCCGGCATCGAGTGCGTCGCGCGGGCTGGAAAACGTCACGGGCTTTCCATCGACGAGCAGTTCGCCGCCTGACGGCTTTACCACGCCGGACAGCGTCTTGATCAGCGTCGACTTGCCGGCGCCATTGTCACCGAGCAGGCACAGGACCTCGCCTTGACGCACCGTCATCGAGATGCCCGAAAGCGCAATGACCGAGCCATAGTGCTTCACGATGTCCCTGGCCTCGATGATCGGGGCAGCGGAATGGGATTTCATGTCAGCCATGCTCAGCGCTCCCCTGTGACCTTGCGACGGATGAAGTTGTTGAAGAGGACGGCAAGCAGCAACATGGTGCCGAGGAAAACCTGAAACCAGTCGGAGTCGAACTTGGTATAGGTGAGACCGATGGAGACCAGGCCGAAGATGATGGCTCCGAAGAAGGCGCCGATGGCCGATCCGTAACCACCGGTCAGGAGGCTTCCGCCGATGACCGCTGCGATAATGGCTTCGAACTCCTTCTGGAAACCGCGCCGGGCGTCCGTCGAACCGGCATCGAGCACCGTGATGATGGCGACGAGGGCGGCAGCGCATGCGGTCAAGGCAAACAACCCGGTCTTGACGCGATCGACCGGTACGCCGGAGTTTCTCGCAGCATTGGCATCACCGCCGACGGCAAAAATCCAGTTTCCGACCCGGGTGCGCAGCAAGACCCATGTCGCAACGCCGGCAAGACCGATGAACCAGACGACGGAGACCGGCACGCCTGCGACCTTCGGCACACCGTTGTCGAACTTCTCAATCAGGTCGTTTTCCGCAAGCCAGGCAAAGAAGCCTTGGAAAGCCAGGCCGGAGAACAGGCTCGCGATGGAGGTGTCGCCAACGGCTTCGCCGATACCGCGCAGCTGCGTCGATCCGCCGGTCGCCCATTTAAGGCCGACAAGCGTCAGTCCCCGCAGGATGAACAGGAAAGCCAGGGTGACGATGAACGAGGGAAGCCGCGTTCGGATGACGATCTGCCCGTTGACCGCACCGAGCACAGCGGCAAAGAGCAAGGTGAACAGGATCGCGATCCAGAGTGGCTGGCCGAAGTTGACCAACAGGCCACCGAAAATGAGACCTGCGAACGCGACCATCGATCCGATGGAGAGATCGAATTCTCCACCGATCATCAGCATCGACGCTGCAATGGCCAGAATGCCGAGCTGCGACGCCGGCGCCAAGATCGTCATCATGCCCGACAAGGAGAACATCGATGTGTCGGCCGTGAAGAAGAAAAAGACGACAACCATGACAAGACCCGCAACGGCTCCGAGCTCGGGCCGGCGCATCAGGCTTGTCAGGACATTGACCTTCTTGATGCGCTCGTCGGATTTGGTCGATGTGGCTGGAATTTTGATAGTTTCAGTCATGGTTCACTCCCGTGGGCGTCACACGCCACAGCCATGCAGGATGGCGCGTAGGGTCGGTCGGCAGCCCCTCCTTAGAAGGACTACCGACGCACGCTATGCGACCGGGGTTAGATCAGCGGATGCCCTGAGCCGACAATTCGACGACCTGGGCCGCCTTGTCCTTGGTGATCAGGTTCGGGCCTGAGGGAACGTTACCACCCGGGATCAGGCCGTACTTCGCGTTGTTGGCCAGGAAGACCGTCGGCAGATAGCCCTGCAGGAACTGCTGCTGGTCGATGGCAAAGGCGGCTTCGCCCGCAGCGACCGCTTTCAGGAAATCGGCAGAAAGGTCGAAGGTCGCCACATTGACCTTACCAGTCTTGCCAACGTCCTTCACGGCCGCAAGAGCGGGCTCGCCCGCCGTGCTTGCACCCAGCGCCATGACGGTGTCGATCGCATCGTCCGCGCTCAGAGCCGCCTTGACCTTGGCTTCGACTTCCGCCGGATCGTTGGACACGGGAAGGACAGTGACAGTGCCGCCAAACCCATCCGAGAAGCCCTTGCAGCGCAGGTCGAGCGAGACGTTGCCCACTTCCTGGTTGATGCAGATACCGGTCTTGCCGCCCATTTGGTTCAGTTTTGCGCCAGCAGCTTTGCCGGCGCTGTATTCGTCCTGGCCGACATGCAGCAGAGCGCCGAGTTGCTTCGATACATCGGAGCCGGAGTTGATCGAGATCACCGGGATGCCGGCGGCAACAGCCTTTTCGATCGACGGTCCGAGAGCCGAAGCGTCCGGGATCGATACGATGAGACCATCGGGCTTCTGGTTGACCGCGGCGTCGATCAGCTGGCTCATGGCCACCATATCGAATGTTTCGGGCGCGCGATAATCAACCTGGACGCCGGCATCCTTTGCGCCGGCTGTCACGCCATTCTTGACCACAGACCAGAAGGGGTCATTTGCTTGGCCGTGTGTGACGGCGATGATCTTGATGTCTTTTGCGAATGCCAGGCTTCCAGCCCCCGCAACGGCTGCAACGATCGAAACGCCGAGCGCAAGCTTCTTAATAAGCGATTTCATAAAAACTCCTCCCAAAGGGCGTCCCACACCTCCCAGCGCGAGAACCACCAAAACGCCTCAGACGGCGCGTCCTCCAACTTGCTACCGGGTGCATATTTCTTGCTACCGGTAGCAAACGTGCATAGCTATAGGATTCTTGCTAGAAGAAATCAACCATTCATTTCGTCATTAGGCAGAAATGGAATAAACGTTTCGAAACGGAGAATTTCGATTATGAAGCGAGCGACGGCGCAGAACGTGGCGATGGAGGCTGGCGTTTCAAAGTGGACGGTCATCCGGGCATTTACCCCGGGTGCCTCGATCACGGAAGCAAGCAAAGCCAAAGTGCTGGAGGCGGCGGAGCGACTTAATTATCGGCCGAACCTGTTGGCCAGGAGCCTTGCCACCAATTCTACACATCAGGTCGCGGTTCTCGTTGATGACTTTGCAAACCCGCATAAGCTTCCGTTTCTTGAAAAGCTGACCGCCAGCCTGCAGGCGGAGGGGCTCGTGACTATGTTGATCAATATCAATCAGCACTACAGCCACGTGCATGCCATATTGAATGCAGACCAGCGGCAGGTTGATGCGATCGTGCTGTTTGGTACAGCGTTTCGCAACGAGATGTTGACAGACCATAAGCTGGGACGCGGTGGGCCCCCAATGTTTGTTCTCGCTCGAGATAGCCAGATCGAAGGTGTTCCTGCTATTTCCTGCGATGCGGTCGTGGCGATTGCCGAGATCGGCAAATACCTATTGGAAAAGGGGTATCGGCGACCGGGATTTATGGCTGGGGCGCGCACTCTGTCTACAGCGCTTGGAAGGCGGAGGAACTTTAAGGAGTTTTGGCGAACCGCTCTCGGGGTCGAACTCGTGGAGATGTCTGCCGAGCGTTACAGCGCAGAAGCCGGCGCGCTGGCTGCCCGAGACTATCTGTCCCAAGTTGCGCCGGAAGACCGGATCGATGTCCTCATGTGCGAAAACGATGCCCTCGCGTTCGGAGCGATGGATGTTGCCCGCAGCGAGTTCGGCTTACGCGTCCCCAACGATCTCGCCATTGTGGGCTTCGATAACGCTGCCCCAGCTGCGTCACCAGCATACGGCCTGACAACCTATGAGCAGCCGACCGACCAGATGGTCAAAGCGGCAATAGACATGATTTTGGAAAGAGCACCGAGGGAGACAGTTAACTTCCAAGGCACGCTTGTGGTGAGAGATTCAGCCTGATTGATCAAGCATTAGGATAGACCAAAACGGATTCGGGCAAAATCCTCCAGGCGGAAAACTACATCGTTCAATCAAATATCTCGAGAAAGTCAGCGCTTTAACGCGTAAGTCGCTAAATTAGGGCCGCTGGGCGGCTGATGAGCGGTGTCGCTGGTTCATTTCTTTTACGCTAGCGCATTGTTCTTCCGATTGGACGCAACGACATCGGCGTGAGTTGGATTGGGGCCGAGTGCGGCGAATTGTTCGGGCAATCTACCCCGCTTTGCAGCGGCCTTTCCCTTGACGGCCTGAGCAAGGGCCTTGCGAGTCTCCTCGACGTTCCAGTCGCAGCAATAGACGGGCGTCGACGGCTGCTGGCGCCAGGAGTCATCGAGAGACCCTGAATCGATGGGATCGAAACCGACCTCGTCTATGATGCCCATTACGATTTTTTTCTGAGCCTCGTCGTCGCCCGCAACGGCCGCTGCAATGCGATCGGGTGCACCAACCGGACGCCCGCCATCGGCAAGGGTCGCAGCCAGAATGTTGTTGAAGCCTTTGATAACGCGGCGGCCAATCTGGTTCGAAACCCAGACGCTTTCCGGCAATCCGTCGTCAATCTCGGCAATGTGCGGATCGCGCATGCCAGGATAGTAGTTGCCCGTATCTACGACCGGGACGTTGGCGGGAAGATTTGCGAATAGATCCTGCGGAAGCTCTGCAACGGCCGGGAACGGGATCGACAAGATGATCATATCAGCGCCATCCACCACGCCCTGTGCATCAACCGGGGTCGCGCCGATGTCAGCAGCGAATGCGTTGAGCTTTTCGGAGGGTTTTGAATTGGTGACCCTGACATCATGCCCTGCGGCGGTGAGCTTGCGGGCGAGGGTACCGCCGATATTGCCGGTGCCAAAGATGCCGATTTTCATATGCTATTCCTCCCATATTTCTGTACTAATGAAAATAGGAGTAGATAGCTAGACAGGCAAGAACCCACCTTTTGGTGTGTTACTGCCGATGGAGGTATGTGTGCGGACTGAGCACGACTGGAACTGCCAGGATCCCGAGCAGCGAAAGGCATGGGCTGCGGCGACCAGTGAGGCGCTGCGGGTTCTCGAGGGCAAGTGGAAGACTGTCATCATCTGCCAGCTCTTTGCAGCGCATGGTCCCCTCCGCTTTTCTGAGTTGGAGCGGCGTGTCGACGGCGTGAACCAGAAAATGCTCATCCAACAACTGAAAGAACTGGAGAAGGACGGAATAATCGTACGAACCGTCTATCCGGAGGTGCCCCCACGGGTAGAGTACAGTTTAAGCAAGCTTGGTGTCGCACTGGGTCCGGCGATGGAAGCGTTGATCGACTGGGCACTCCTGCGACGCGCTGGCATGCATGGTGACTGAAATGGCGAAGGATTGAAGTCCGCAGATCTGGACGCCGATCTATTTATCGAGTGGCGTGACCGGTAGGTTCTCGTTCCTGGAAGAACATTCGGCGCGGAAGAACGGCTGCGGCCGTGAGCATTCCGTAAGCGAGCGCCGCCACGGCGACGGTTTGGAACAGGACGCCGACGCTAGCTCCATACCAGATCACCGCGGCCCATCCCAGACCCGCAGCGACAATCATCCTCACGGTTCCGGCCAGTACGGGAAGAAGCACACGCTTGGTTCCCTGGCCCGCGAAGTAAAGTGCCAGACCCAATCCAATCGCCCCGTATGCAGGTGCCACCGTTCGCAGATAAAGGGATCCCATTTCCTGTACGTTCGGGTCGCTGGTGAACAGCTTCATCCAAACATGCGGGAACAGCGCAGCGAGGAGGCCGATGATCTGTGTGACTCCAAACGCCATGCCTGCGCCAATCCAGGCGACCCTGCGCGCACGCTCGACCTGGTCTGCTCCCATATTGATGCCGACCATCGTCACGATTGCTGTCCCAAGGCCGAAAATGATGGGGATCTGAAGGTAGTCGAGGCGCGACGCAATTCCAAATCCCGCGATGGCATCAGCGCCGAAGTGGCCAACGGCAGCGGTGACGAAGGTGACCGTGAGATTGACTTGAACCGTACCGACAGCGGAAGGGAGTCCGACGCCCAATATGTACCTGAACAACCGACCCTGTAGCGGAACAATTCTGAGTTTCAGCGGGCTACGTGACGACCGCAGGTAAATCGACAGCGCAACAGCCGCCAAGAGGTAATAAATGAAGACTGCAGCACCGCCGCCGGCAACGCCGGGCCGTGGGAACGGACCCCAGCCAAAAATCAGGGGAGGCGATAGTGCCAACAGAATAACAGCGCCCGAGACGATCACCAGTGCGGGAACCTTGACGTTGCCGGCGCCGCGAAGTGCCGCTGACAGCAGTGCTGTGATCCAGATAGGAATGGAGCCCGCAAACACAATCCCTGAGTAGGTGAGAGCGGCTGAGAGTGTCGCTCCGGATCCGCCCATTGAGCGGTACAGATATGACCCGAACAGGATGGCGGCGAGCGAGAAGACAGCGCCGAAAGCGGTGGCAAGGGTGACTGAATGCCAGACAAGTCCGTCGGCATCGGAGTGACGATTGGCCCCGAGTGCCCGAGCAATCGCAGAAGAGACACCACCGCCGATCCCACCATTCGACATCATCTGCATCAACATGAGAACTGGGAAGACGAGAGTGACGCCTGCCAGCGCTTCAGTGCCAAGAAAACTGATGAAGTAGGTTTCGGCAACCCCGACAAGTGTTTGAACCACGAGAACGACAACGGTCGGAAGCGCCAATCGGAGGAGGGTTGGTGTGATTGGGCCAGAACTCCCATTGGAGCCCGCGGCGGGATTTTCATGGCAGGTGAACCCTTTGAAGAGGAGACGTCGGTCATGGCTGATCCTTTTCGCGCATTACGGCCTCGATGTTCCGGGTATCGGCGTGCAGCCGACATGAAGCTCGTCACACTCAGGAAACGCTTCACATAGACGCTTCATCCTGAGTGGCAGGCAGAGAATCATGCTGCTTGACAATAGATTACGTTTAAAATCTAAATAACATATAGAGTTTAGACGCAATCTAATTTTGATGGTGAGCGAACGCGCCGTCCGGGGCCATACAGGAATGACGAAAACGATATTCTTTGATAGGGAACCGATCGCCACCGACATCCCGGAAATCCCTATCGCCAACGATCTATGCTTTGTACTTCAGCGGGCCAATCGCATTATTTCGCGCGGCGCTGACTCTGCATTGCGAGCGACAGGACTGACTGCCGAGCAGACATTGCTGCTTGCGGCAATCGCCGAGGCGGGATCCCCTAGAGCCGCCGATCTCTCCCGCAGCCTCGGCATCGATGCTTCGACGATTGCGGCGAACCTCAAGCCTCTGATGAGGCAAGAATTGGTTTTTGCGCCGGTCGATATCACCGACCGCAGAGCGCGGCGGCTTTTTCTGACCGTGGCTGGGAGCGAACGGCTTGAGAGGGGGATCAAGCAGCTCCAGGAATACGAAGGCGGCCTGGCAGTAGAGTGTGACGGAAATACCGATCTACGTGGCCTCTGTCAGGCTCTCAGCAGTCTGGCAGAAGCATGCCTTTGAGTAACACGCGCCCGCCTTCATGCCTGTCTTCTTCCCCCAGGAACGTTGCCGAGCTCACCCACGCCAATGACGGCAATCCTTGGCTGGAGGGGCGTATATTCGGTGCACTAACCATCGTTTGGTTCATAGAACGTCAGCTCCCAAGCATGGCTAGTTTCAAGACGGGGCGGCCGCGGCGATCAGAGTCAGCCAACGGTGGATTGCTACCACTGATCCCTTTATGTCCACCGTCTGAAGAGTGCGCTGGCATTGACCCCGCCAAAGCCGAAACCGTTGGATATTGCGTATTCAGCGTCTAATTGGCGCGCTTGGTTTGTGACGAAATCGATACCGTCGGCTTCCGGATCCGGAGCATTCAGGTTCAAGGTCGGCGGTGCGATCTGATTGCTGAGCGCCAATATCGTGAAGATAGCCTCCAGCCCTCCGGCCGCGCCGAGCAAGTGTCCCGTGGCTGATTTCGTCCCGCTGACAGCGACGGTCTTGTCGGAACCAAACACGCTTTTGACGGCCCTGATTTCACCGAGATCTCCGACCGGTGTCGAGGTGGCGTGCGCGTTCAGATGACCGATCTCATGCGGGGCTATCCCAGCTTGCGCAATGGCGATCGCCATGGCTCTGCGCGCCCCGTTCCCGTCTTCGGGACCGGAGGTGATGTGATGGGCGTCAGCCGTCGTACCGTATCCGACCAGTTCGGCGAGCGGCGTGGCGCCACGAGCAAGCGCATGGCTCAACGCTTCGATGACCAGCATGCCCGCTCCCTCGCCCATGACGAACCCGTCTCGCGACATATCGAAGGGACGCGATGCCTGGCTTGGCGTTTCGTTGAAGCTGGTTGACAGCGATCTGGCGGCGGCAAAACCGCCGAGACTGACGATATTCATGCAGGCTTCTGTTCCGCCGCATATGGCAATGTCGGCTTCATTGGATCGGATTAGCCTGGCAGCATCGCCGATCGCCTGAACACCAGCAGCGCACGCTGTCACCGGTGCGCCGAGGGGACCCTTGAAGCCATGGCGGATCGAGACTTGTCCCGCTGCGAGGTTGACGAGAAATGACGGTATGGTGAAAGGCGAAAGACGACGGACACCGCGTTGATCAACTGTGCGAACCGCCTCGGTGATTGCGGGAAAGCCCCCGATACCCGAAGCGATGATCGTCGCGGTTCGTAGCCGATCATCATTCGAAATCGGCTTCCACTTCGCTTGAGCGAGCGCTTCTTCAGCGGCCGCCAGTGCAAAGACGATGAACCGGTCGACCTTGCGTTGATCCTTCGGAGCCAGGACGGTATCCGGATCGAAGCCGCCTTCAGGATCCTCAGTGAATGAGGGGACCACTCCCCCTATTTTCGACGGGAGGTCTCCGACGATGTCGTCTCCCAGTCGCCGAATACCACTCTGTCCCGCCAGGAGACGTGCCCATGAGATACCGACATTGGCTCCAAGGGGGCTGACAGCTCCCATTCCTGTTACAACGATACGACGCATCTGTTTTCCACCTGTCTTCACATTAAAAATAGGCACACCTCAAGCGTGCCGGCCGACGATACGGCCAGTGCCCATTGTCAAAACATTCAATTTACGCAGGGACCAAAGTGCTGTTGCCCGCATATTAACGCGGCAGCTCAACGCGGGTCCTTATCCGCACCAGGTCACCGAACCCACTTCAGGCGACATCATTACCATGCGCAATGCGCCTGACTTCGCCAGCAGCTGCGTCGAGGATGCCTCGCGACAAACTCTCGTCTTCCATAATCCGCGACAGTGTGACGGCGCCCACCATGAGAGACAGTATCGCCATCGCCTTGCCGCTGGGATTGGAGCTCCGGGCGTCGCCCATCAGTTCATCCAGAACCTCAAAGTGAGCCCGGATCCCATCCTCGAATGGGCGTCTAACTTCTGCATTCTGCCGGGCTGCGTCCGACCCCAACGCCACCAAAGGGCAACCGTCGGCCTTTTCCCCGAGATGGCCAGGTGAGAGATAGAATTCCATGACTGCTTCAAGGGGATCGGAACTGGTCGCAGCCGCCGTCGACCATCTCCGCGTAGCGCTTTCCAGTGCACGCCTGGACGCCTGGGCTGCGAGATCGTCCTTGGATGAGAACTGCTTGTAGAACCCACCTTGTGTAAGGCCGGCACCCTTCATCAGATCCTTGAGGCCAATACCATCGAAGCCGTGCTCTCGAAACAGACGGCTGGCGACATTGATCACCGTTTCCCGATTTTCCTCGGCCTGTGCGCGGCTCACTCTCATATCGATCTCCGATTAGATTTCATTTGACATCTATAGCGTAAATAGAGTTAGATCGCAATCTAAATCATCCAGGTCGCTGGTCAAGAAGAGAACTCAAAATGAAACGCAAACATGTCCTGACTTTCGTGGGTCTCGTGGCGGCGGCGGGAGCGGCTGCCTTTTTCCTGGTTTTCGAAACGCCTAAACGGGAAGCCGAGGCTGCAGACCCAAGGACTGCTTCACCACTGGTAAGGGTGGCAGAGGCGACAAAGACTGAAACGGCGGAACGCTCGTTTACCGGCACGGTCGCTTCGCGGGTACAGAGCAACCTCGGTTTTCGGGTCCCGGGCAAGATCGTTCAGCGGATGGTCGATGTGGGCCAGCAAGTGAGACAAGGCCAGGCCCTGATGCGCACTGATGAGACCGATCTCCAGCTCGCGCTGACAGCGAAGCGCAATACGGTTACCGCAGCGCGTGCCGTCCTGACCCAGGCACAGGCAGATGAAAAACGGTATGCGACGCTGGTGAAAAATGGATTGGCTGCCACTCAACAGCGTTATGAACAGGCAAAGGCGGCTCTCGATACGGCCTCCGCACAGCTCGCCGCGGCTGAAGCCGACGCCAAGGTTGCGGAAAATGCGGCCACCTATTCCGTTCTTCTTGCAGATTCGGATGGAACGGTCGTCAATACGCTTGGAGATCCCGGACAAGTCGTGACAGCAGGCCAGACGGTGGTTCAACTCGCGCAGGCTGGACCGCGGGAAGCTGTTGTCTGGCTACCTGAGACTTTACGACCCCGGGTAGGGTCCGTGGCGGAGGCCAGTGTCTACGGAGGCKACGGTCTCAGCGGAAAAGCTCGTTTGCGACAGATCTCCGACGCTGCCGATCCCCAGACCCGCACTTACGACGCGCGTTATGTTCTTGAAGGCTCCGCCGCCTCTGCTCCGCTCGGCTCGACTGTTACGATTAAAATTCTGGACGCGGAAAGGCAGTTGGAGGTCGCTGTTCCCGTAGGCTCCATCCTGGACGACGGTAACCGCACGGGTGTGTGGGTTGTTGACGGCGGCACATCCACCGTGAAGTTCACCCCGGTCAAAGTTCAGCAGATCGGCGAAGAAACGGCATTTGTCACGGGAATTGGAATTGGCGAGCAGGTTGTCGCTCTGGGCGCGCATCTCCTCGACGATGGTGCGGCCGTCAGGATTGCCTCGCAGCAAGAGGTGACGAAATAATGAGCTTCAATCTTTCCGCCATCGCTGTCCGCGAACGCGCCGTCACGTTATTCTTCATCGTCCTCTTGGCCGCCGCAGGAGCCTACGCCTTCGTCAAGCTGGGCCGGGCTGAGGATCCCTCCTTCACCATCAAAACCCTTACGGTCACCTCGGTTTGGCCGGGTGCTACGGCGCGAGAAATGCAGGACCTTGTCGCTGAGCCACTTGAGAAGCGTATCCAGGAACTCACCTGGTACGACCGTGTCGAAACCACGACGCGGCCTGGCTACGCCTTCCTCACCGTTACACTCAAGGATAATACTCCGGCGAGCGCCGTCGCAGAAGAGTTCTATCAGGCTCGCAAAAAGCTCGGCGACGAAGCCCGAAATCTCCCCCCAGGCGTTATTGGTCCCTTTGTCAACGATGAGTATTCCGATGTGAGCTTCGGCCTTTACGCACTGAAGGCGAAGGGKATGCCGATGCGGGACCTCGTGCGGCAGGCGGAGGTCATCCGTCAGGATCTCCTGCATGTGCCGGGGGTCAAGAAAATCAACATTCTTGGAGAACGCCCCGAACAGATCTTCGTCGAATTTTCCTATGCCAAGCTGGCAACGCTCGGAATATCGGCCCAGGATATCGCCGCAGCCTTGCAAAGACAGAACACGGTCACGCCGGCAGGTTCGATCGACACGCGTGGGCCACAGGTCTTCATCCGTTTCAATGGCGCTTATAACAGCGTGCAGGCAATCGCCGATACGCCGATCGTGGCGGGCGGACGGACGCTAAAGCTCTCCGATCTGGCGGAGGTGCGGCGCGGTTATCAGGATCCCGCAACCTACATCATCCGCCATCAGGGCGAGCCGACAATCATGCTGGGTGCAGTGATGCAATCGGGTTGGAATGGCCTTGAGCTCGGCAAGGCGCTTGAGGCGCGGTCCGCCGCGATCGCGCAGACACTGCCGCTGGGGATGACGCTCACCAAAGTCAGCGATCAAGCCGTCAACATCGACGAAGCGGTCGGTGAATTCATGCTCAAGTTTGCCATGGCGCTCGGTGTCGTGCTGTTCGTCAGCCTGGTCGCACTCGGTTGGCGCGTCGGCATTGTGGTTGCGCTTGCTGTGCCGCTGACGCTGGCCGTCGTCTTCCTGATCATGCTGGAAACCGGCCGGTTCTTCGACCGCATCACGCTCGGCGCGCTGATCCTTGCGCTCGGCCTTCTCGTCGACGACGCCATCATTGCAATCGAGGTCATGGTAGTGAAAATGGAAGAGGGCATGGACCGCATCAAGGCGGCCGCCTATGCCTGGAGCCATACGGCGGCGCCGATGCTGTCCGGCACACTCGTCACAATCATCGGGCTGATGCCCGTTGGTTTCGCCAAGTCGACCGCAGGCGAATATGCTGGCAACATCTTCTGGGTCGTGGGCTTCGCCCTGATCGTCTCATGGATCGTCGCGGTGACCTTTACGCCCTATCTTGGCGTGAAAATGCTGCCTGACATCAAGCCGGTCGAAGGCGGACACCACGCCATCTATGATACGCCGAACTACCGGCGCCTGCGCTCCATCATCAAGTTTGCGGTTCGCCACAAGTTCGTGACTTGCGCTGTGGTCGGCATCACGATGGCTGTTTCGGTCGTCGGGATGGGAAGCGTAAAACAACAGTTCTTCCCGACATCGGATCGGCCCGAGGTGCTGGTCGAAGTTCGTATGCCCGAAGGTACGAGCATCGAAACCACGACAGCCGCAGTAGAGAAAGTCGAAGCCTGGCTGCAAACTCAGCCGGAAGCGAAAATCGTCACCAGCTATGTGGGGCAGGGTGCACCTCGCTTCTTCTTCGCCATGGCGCCTGAATTACCTGACCCTGCCTTCGCCAAGGTCGTTGTATTGACGCCCGATGCAGATGCACGCGAAGAACTGAAGCACCGCCTTCGTGCCGCCATATCGGAGGGTCTTGTTCCCGAGGCCTCCGTGCGCGTGACCCAGCTTGTATTCGGCCCCTACACGCCGTTTCCGGTCGAGTTTCGGATCATGGGACCGGATCAGGATGAGTTGTACAAGATTTCCGAACAGGCCCTGGCTATAATGAAGAGTGTTCCTGATGTCCGCCAGGCTAACCGGGATTGGGGTAACCGCACGCCCGTGTTGCGCTTTGTTCCGGATCAGGACCGTCTCAATCTCATTGGTCTTTCACCTTCTGAGGCAGCCCAACAGATGCAGTTGCTGCTGAGTGGCATTCCGGTCACGCAGGTGCGCGACAACATCCGCAACGTGCCCGTTGTCGCACGTAGCGCAGGTGACAACCGGCTTGATCCATCCAGGCTGGGCGATTTCTCGCTCATGAGCAGGGATGGCCGTCAGGTGCCCCTCGATCAAATCGGACATTCGGAGATCCGGTTCGAGGAACCGATCCTGAAGCGTCGCGACCGCACGCCGGTGATCACGATACGCTCCGATATCAACGAGGCGACGCAACCCCCGGAAGTTTCCCAGCAGGTGATGAAGGCACTTCAGCCGCTCATCGCATCGCTTCCGGTTGGATATCGCATCGAGATGGGTGGCAATATCGAGGAGTCGCTCAAGGCCAATGTCGCACTCGTCCAGGTTTTTCCGGTTATGATCGCGGCCATGTTGATCGTGATCGTCCTCCAGGTTCGCAGCCTGTCAACGATGACGATGGTGATGCTGACTGCACCGCTTGGTCTTGCCGGAGTGGTCCCGACCCTGCTCCTGTTCAATCAACCGTTCGGCTTCAACGCCATTCTCGGATTGATAGGGTTGGCAGGTATCCTCATGCGCAACACGCTGATCCTGACTGAGCAAATCAAGGAAAACCAGGCGGCTGGCCTCGACGACTATCATGCCGTCATTGAAGCGACGGTGCAGCGGACACGACCTGTGATCCTGACTGCGCTGGCAGCCATTCTCGCCTTCATACCCTTAACGCATTCGGTGTTCTGGGGGTCGATGGCATACACACTGATTGGCGGAACGGCGGCAGGCACAGTAATGATCCTGCTCTTTCTGCCAGCACTTTACGCTGTGTGGTTTCGGATTAAGCCAACGAGAGAGGAGAGCCACGGAGAAACGATGGAAGAGCTGGAGCCACCGAGGGCAATGGCCGCTGAGTAGCGTTCCGTGTTCAAGACGTCGCGCAGGTTTTTCACGGGCTATTTCCCAAGCCTACCGATGCGCGTCAGAGAAGCGGACCACCGGCAAAAATCGGAGGCGTCTAGGAACGCCGGTTGGTTAGAAACGTCGGAATGGAGACCTCATGAGCCGAGCTACGCCCAGAGCAATTGACGTCGGCCTCTTTCGGGAGCGGATTCTGGATGTGGCGGAAGAGCACTTTCGCCGCATCGGTTACCAAAAGACATCGGTGGCCGACATTGCATCCTGCCTCGGAATGAGCAGCGCCAATATCTACCGTTTTTTTCCCTCGAGGGCGGCGATCAACAGGTCGATCTGTGGCCGCTTCTTCGCGGAAACTGCTCAGTCCGCAGATGCGATCGCACGGATGCAGGCGCCGGCTCAAGAGAAGCTCGTAGATCTTTTGAATTTCCTCCACCAGAAAAGGAAAACGACGTTCATCAAAGAGAAGCCGGTCCACGATCTGATCGTCGCAGCAACGGAGGAGAACTGGGCAATCATCAGAGCCCATAGTGACCAGATCGTGGTGATCATCGAGACGATTGTTCGCGAAGGGATGGACGCACACGAGTTTGGTGTTGAAGATGCCGCGCAATCCGCCCGAAGTATAATGAACGCCTTCATGCCGTTCTACCACCCCATTCTGGTCGAGCAGGGAGTCCAAAGCGGTGAACATACCGAGGCAGGCCTGCGTGACCAAATCCGTTTTATATTCAGAGCTCTCGGTTGCCCTGACTAGCATTGTCCGCTAGACCCCGCAGCTCACGCTTGAGGCTCCGCCTGCAAGATCAAAGGCGGCAGCTGAAAACGTCTGATCAGATGTTCACCCGCATGGTGGTGCTTCGGCGACGAGGGCCTTCTATCACCCGTGCATAGGGCTCCCAGCAGAGCAGAGAGCTCCGCCGTCGGCACGCTGCGTTTCCTCGGGGTGCGCCGTTGTCTTTTTTGTTCGAGAGCAAGCTGCGCGATCAACGTGTTGTGCCCACCTGCCAACAGGATCAGCCGTCGCCAATGGGCGACGACAACATCATCGTCGACCGTCAACCAGTCATTTGGTCGGTTTGTCAGCCGTTCGAAGCATCGAAGGCGCACCGATGTGGACAGGCTGGTCAGTATCGTCGTCGGATGGATGCCGGAAATGTTGGGCACGCTCAGTAGACGCCCAACGAGGGTACCGCTGGACGGAGAGCCGGCCATCAATTCCAGTCGGCAGATATCGTCGATACACCGATCAAGCCGCCCTGCCGCCGGACTGACAGCGATAATCGACGCCCGGCGCAGGTCGTAGCCGCAGCGGGCACAATGATGTTGCGGAACGAGTTCAGTCTGATCGAAAGCCGCGATACGGCTGCGGCAGGATGGGCATCGATCGCGCAATCTGTAACTATGCTTTGCGCATGAGGTCCGGGTCGCCAACCGCCATCGCCGCCGAAAATATGGCTGTGCATCCTCGGCCAGGCATCGAGAACAGAACTGCAGCCAGGTCGAACCGTCGCGACGTCCGTTGTTGCGCAACGGCAGCAAAAGCGGCTTCAGCGGCGATCCGGTCAGCGACATCGCCGAGAGCTGGTGTTGCGAAATGCCGGTGTGGGTGTGGAGCAGGGTCGCGACGTCGGCCGGGAGCTTGAGGTCCAGAGAGGCCGACCACATTCCTGCAGTGAGCCCGAGTACGCGGGCGAACGGTCGAGGCGCAATGCCGTTCGCAAATGCAAGCCGGTGCAGCCAGCTCGACAGCAACTCATCGGGCTGCGGGGCGACGATCACCGGCCATCGGTCCGAAACAACGTCATGGTATCGCTCGCGGATGCCGATTGCCAGACCAAGACCATCGATGGCCATCATAGAAGGCTCTGGCGTAGAGCCGAGTTGCGTCGCTGCGAGATCGGCACGTGGCGCAGTTCGTCGACGCCGGCCTTGCTGATGCGCTCCGTGCCCGATCGTATGGCGTTGATCGCCGCCTTCGTGACGATGGCGACGATCTCGCCGATCAATCCCTCCGAAAGGCTGAATATCCGGCGCGCCAATGGTTCGTCGGACAGATCCGAGCTTCGAGCGAGCGGCAACGCTGCTTCGAGACTGTCGAGGAGCACGAGATAATCCTCGTCGTATTGCCACCGCGGGACCACAACCGGATCGAAGCGGCTCGCCATCTCGCTGGTGGCATTGACGAAGTCATAGACGGCGACCTCGCCGACCAGCACCGGTGAGACATCGTATTGTCGGCCAATCCGCCGCAGGGAAGCGAAGATGGCCTCGATATCGCGGGCTCGGCCGCGCAGCGCATTGTGGAACTCGTCGAAAATCAGCACTCTCGGTCTGAGGCTGGCCAGCAAATGATCTAGTTGCTTGGCTTTGCGGCCGACATCCCGCATATCGCCGCCAGGTGCCCGAAGCGCCTGGAGAATGCTTGCATAGAAGTGGCCAAGTCCCGCGCCCTCACGCGTCTGGGCTATCCACACTCTTTGTTCGGGCGAGGTCTTCAGGTGTTCGACGGCGAACCGCTCGGCGATCATCGTCTTGGCATTGGCATAGGGGCCAACCAGCATCAGGCCCTGTGTCCGCAACGACGATGGTCGTGACACCAGCTCCGCCAGCCGCCGGTGAGCATCCTTCGCAACATGGTGCCCGATCCACCGCGGAGCGCGGACATAAGCGATCCGTTCCTCGTGACCACGATCGAGATGCCGTCGGACATGTTCGAGCAGATGATCCGGCATGCCCTGCTACCAATCCTCCACCGGCAACCTGCGCTTCTGGCGCGGAGGGTGTTCGGCGAGAGCCGGCGCTTGCAATTGCATGGCTTCATAGGGCTTTGCCGCTGCAGCCGCATGCGCACCGCGTACGGCATCGCGCATTTGTCTTTTGGAGGGTTTGGCGGCATCGACAATAGTTGCGATCTCACGGCGAAACGCCGCCTTCTCGACGCTCGAGCGGTGATTTGTCGCGTGCCGGAAGGCCCGGTCGGCCTCGTGCTCCAACAACGTCAAAGGCGCCAGATGACCGTCGCGCCGCTCGACGGACCGAAACTGTCGGGTCTGCGGGTCGCGGATATAGACATGGCTGATGTCGCGCGGATCATATCGTACCTCCAGCTTTGACAGGCGATCTCGCTGTGGAACCAGAACGCCCAGCCACGGCGAGTAATAATGCAAAGCGAACATGCTGACCCCTTGCAGCGACAATTGTCTTTCCGCGCCCGGCAGAAATGACAGCAGCACGCGTTGCGGATCGTCGTCGAAACGAGGCAGAGCCGCGCTGTTGCGGTGCCATTCCGTGAACGGCACCTTCAGCGTCTTCGGGTTTTCCTGAAGATTGTGATCGATGACGGCGAGCGCTACGCAGCGCTCCAAGTCTGCGAAACTCAGGCAGGCGCGCCGCTCGGACGGGTATCCGTCGCGGTCGGCTACCGAGCGTCCGGCAGACCCCGGGTAGGCGGCGAGAACCGTGTTGAGCTTGCCCAGCAGTCGTTCGACCACGCCGCCCTGGTGGACTCGGCCGCGATCGCGATAGCGGATCCGGATGCCATAGTCTTCACAGCCGCGTTGGAACGCATGCCCCTTGAACTCCTTCGCCGAGTCCGTGACCAGCAACCGTGGCCGCCCGAACATCGGCCACAAATGATCGAGATTGCGGACCGCGAGCCATGCGTCTTTCGGGCCCATTGCCTGGGCGAGACAAAGAGCGACAGACAGGACCGAGGGCTTTTCCAAGGTGAGGCAGAAACCAAGAATGGAGCGTGTCGCGACATCGGTGATAATCGTCAGGTAGGGACGGCCGACGAACACACCACCTCCGTCGACGACCTCCACGAAATTGATGTCGGTTGGTGTGTGGTCGATTTGGCAGACATCGAGCGGGTGAGGCGCATGAATATAGCCCGGTCGCGGCTTCAGTCGCAGCAGGTGCTTCGGATTGGCCGAGCGTTTTTTGGCAATCTCTTCAGGCGCGAACAACGCCGGAATGCGGCGGGCGATCGTGACATAGGAGGGCTGGGCAAGGCCGGCTTCCTCACAGCGGGCGCGGATCTCGGCGACGACGTGGCGGCGCCTCCAGTTTCAGCCATTGCTCACGCAGTGTCGTGTTTATGATTTCCTCGACTTCCGCCGGAAGCCGCTTACGTCGTGTTTCGGTAGCGCGTGGAAGCAAGACTGTCACCGTCCGCGCCGTGCGATAGCGGGCGAGCAGATTGTAAACCTGGCGCGTGGAGAGGCGCAGCTCGGCCGCCGTCCGAACAATGGCTGGCTGTCTTAGGCCGCCCTCGTCGAGGATCCTATCCAGCTCACGCGCTACGCGGCGCGCTGTCGACCACTGCTCGTCCGAAATCGCGCTAGCCGCCATTGATGTTCGATCGTGCAATCGCTTGGGCAAAGTCGGAACTTCATTGAAATCGTTAGCGGAAAATCGTGTAGCATCTATCGGCTAAACCTAACGGGCGTATGACATTTTCCGGTTTGAAACGACAAACTAAAACCCACAGTAGTTGTCCTCTTCTGTCGATTGGCCAGGTTTCTCCGTTGCTACGATCGAATGGATCGCGGCTCCTGGGAAAAACCGATGGTGTGATGTGAAAACTGACGGCTTCTCCGTCCGGATTTCATGAAGAGGAATATAGCTGAGATCGATCCGTGCGATTAGACTGCATAATCCGCATGAAGCTAGAAATGAGAGAGATAAACGGCCATCATCGCCCCAAGTGTTCGCCGCGAGAAGAGCTCATCCTGGAACGGACGGCAAAAATGGCGCGAAGTCACTATCCCTTGTGGCGAAGCGCTTCGAGCAGGACAGCGAATGCGGGCGTGTGTTGGCGTCTGCTCGGATAATAGAGATGGTAGCCAGCGAAAGGAGGGCACCAATCGTCCAGAACCCGCACTAGTCGTCCCTCTGCGATATGGTGGGACACCTGGCTCTCGAATGTGCAGGCCAACGCGAGCCCGTTGAGAGCAGCGGCTTCCAGCATTTCCCCGTCGTTGAGGATGAGCGGTCCGTTCACCCTGACCTCAAGCTCGACACCGTCCCGCTCGAACTCCCAAGCAAAGAGGCCGCCGGCCGTGGTCTGGCGATAGCTGGCGCATCGATGGTCGCCAAGGTCGCGAGGCGTTTCCGGGGCCTTATGCTTGGCGAAGTAGGATGGTGAACCCACCACAGCCATGCGCAAATCCGGGCTGACCTTGACTGCGACCATGTCTTTCTGGACTTGCTCCCCAAGGCGGATGCCGGCATCGAACCGACCAGCCACGATGTCGGTCAGTCCTTCCTCCAGATTGATCTCGACGGAGATGTCGGGGTAGTCTGGAAGGAGCTTCGCCAGGACGGGCCAGAGCACGGTTTTTGCCGCGTGCCGAAAGGTTGTGATGCGGATCGTTCCGGCGGGTTTGTCGTGAAGCGCCGTAAGTGCTGCGAGTTCACTGTCGATGTGATCGAAGGCAGGCCTGAGGCCATTCAACAATCTTTCCCCGGCATCGGTCAGCGACAGGCTTCGCGTCGTTCGCGAAAGCAATCGGACTTTGAGGCGCTCCTCCAGCATTCGGACCGCGTAACTCAAGGCCGACTGGGACAATCCCAGCTTCGCGGCGGCACGGGTAAAGCTACCTTCCTCGGCGACGGCTATGAACACCGCCAGGTCGCTAAAGTCGCCTTTTCTCATTCATCAATCCCATTTCTAAATTCAGGCTGATAATAGCGGCGGTAGATGCATGTAGTAAATATCACGATGGCTGAGTGGTTTGAGGTTTGGGTTTCCTTTTTGCGCGAGGCGGAGGTCATCGATCTGTCGACAATCTCCGTGTTCGCAGTTCGAATCCCATCTCCCATGCATTCACATCGGACGTCCGAAATATGTCGTATTAACGAGCATTTCCCCGCGGAAAAGGAAGATCCTATGCGTGTTGCGCATAGGTGGGGTGAGGGATTGTCGCTGTTTTAAACCGATTGAAGCCCCTATATTCAAATGATCGAAACGACGCCGGAACCGAGCAAGGTTGCTGACGTCAGACAGCCCTCAGGAAAGGGGATTATCATGAACGTAGCACGCTCTTTCAACAACTGGCGCAAGTTCCGTCAGACCGTCACCGAACTCGGCCGCATGTCCAGCCGTGAACTGCAGGACCTCGGTATCGACCGAGCCGACATCCGCAGCGTTGCTCGCGCATCGATTGCGCGCTAGCCGCACACCATTTGTCCTTTTGGATTGCTCGACGCCCGCTGATGACGCGGGCGTTTTTGCGTCGAACTCCCAAGTCTAAGGTCGGTTTGGTCCTCGTTCTAACGCAAGCCCTCCGGCTTGTATTTCTTGCATAGCTGCAGAGCGGCATGAGACATTTGCCAGGTCCATGTCGGTGTATGAGCCGACCTATCGAAGCAATGCACCTCCTCCCGCAGAGCTTCAAATTTCAGACGGCCGACTCCTCCCAAGGGGCCTCTGCCGGAACAGCGGCACTCCTCCTCCCAGTCGCTGTTCGGTTCTTTTCGGAAGCCTGCCACACCTCCCGCGGCGGGCTTTTTCGTTTTCGGAGCCTTGTCCCCGCTACAGGTTGAGATCAAGTTGCGCGTGTATCGGTCGTAAGATACTGCGTTGGGATCGGCTTGCCGTTTGGGACGAGAGGCGCGAAGCGGCTCGGGCGGCGTCCCCTTCCTGGTTGAAGGCGCAGCTGTCGAGGCGCTGGTCATGGATACCGTGAAACCTCTTGCCCGCCTTGATCTTGTGGGAATTCGCGGCGGGAAAGGGGGTGGCGGTGGCGCGATCATCCGCGTTGCCGGATCCGGGCTTGCATGCTTCCTAAGACCGAGCAACCCAATTGGGCGATTTTCCTGTGCATGTTCACCAAGGTCGCACGCAACGTTGAACGAACTTGACCGCCGACCCGGCTACCCCAATCCTATTTCCACCGGGTCTGGAACCGCTTTAGCCAGGATATCCTGTATGCCTTTGCGCTGGGTCTGGTGCATATCGGGTGATTGCTCCAACGTTGCGGTGACGGCCGTTTTCAGTTCGACTGCCGTGCGCAGAATTCGCTCTTCCATTTCCGCGACAAGGTCATGTCTTTCTGAATTCTGGGCGGTGTCGGTCGCTGCCTTGGTCAATCGGCTTTTTGATCTCGTCGCCGACTTCCTAACACTTCGCGCGACCGGAATAGGCGGTGCGGCCTTCTCGGCGGGTCGCAACGGCTGCATCTCGGGCTGCGGGCCTTTATCGGGGGGAGTTTGGGGATGAGAACCGTAGCCCGGAGCGAGCGCGGGAACGGGCAGAATTGCTTCAAATTCAAGGTCGGGAACGTGCAAGGGCTGCTGTCGCGCATAGGCAGCGGCTGCCCTGAATGGCTCGACGGCATGGTAGCGCAACTTCCCGCCGAAGATCGGCAACTGGCCTTCGACGAGCACGATCATACGATCCTCCGGCATCTGGCGGATCTCCTGTGGCATCATTAAATCGCGCTCGCGGATCTGCTCCACCTTTGTGCGCCGCGGCAAGCCCATCAGTTCCAGTGTGCGCGATTCCGAGTGATAGCGAACGGTCCGCTTTCCAAGCGCCCGCGAGGCATACTCTGCGGTGGCCTGGTCATTGGCCCCCAGAATGAGTTGCAGACCGCAATTGGCGAGAAGCGAGTGCCGAGCCGTTTCACCGTAGATCTCGTCGAGATTTTTGAGGTCCTGGATGACGAAGGCGATCTTGACGTTATAGCCCGCGACATAGGGTAGCTTGTTCATGATCTCGTCCATCTTCTTCAACTGCCGGAATTCATCGAGGAGGAAATAGACGGGCAGGGCCTTCGGATTATGCTCCCGAGTAAGTAGATCCATAGCCTGCTGAACGAAGAGCGTGAGCAGCGGCCGCAAGATCGTCATGTCGTTGATGTTCGGTGCGAGGTAGATCGTCACTGGTCGACGCTGGAGGGATGCAAAGTCGATGTCCGTCACGCCGGTTGCAGCAATCACGCGCTCATTGCGCAAAGGCGCAAGCGCCTTCTGGATGTCGAGTAGGGCCGAGCGTGCTGACCTTTCGTTCAACGCGATGTAGGCGTTGAAACTCTCTATCGTGAAACGTGACAGCCCTGGTTCCTTCTCTCTGATCAGTTTCATCAGCACCTGCAGGTCGACGCCCGCGTTGAAGAAGCGGTTGACCTCCCCCAAGTTGCGACGGTTCCTGTAGTGCGGACTCTCCAAAACGTAACTGATGACGCCGGCGATCACCTGCTGCGCCGTTCCCTGCCATACGGCATTTTCGGATCCGACGGTCTCCGGGATCAGGATGCTTGCCATGTTCTGAATATCGATCGTGCGGCTGCCCCGGTCGCTGCGTACGAAATCGAGCGGATTCCAGCGATGCGTCTTCGCGGCGCCGGGCGAGAACAGGAAGACCTGGTGACCCTTAGCTTTCCGGTAGCGTCCCGTAAGCTCGAAGATTTCGCCCTTGAGGTCCGTGACGATCATCGACCCGGGAAACATCAGCGCGTTGGGGATGACATATCCGACGCCCTTGCCTGAACGGGTCGGGCCGATGATCAGGTGGTGGCGATCGTCGTGGCGGCGAAGGAGGCTGCGGCCGACCTGTCCAAAAACATGCCCGTCCTTGCGGAACCATCCGCCACGGCGCAGCGACGGCACATCCTGAAACGCCGCGTCGCCGAGCGGGCTCGATGAGCGGCGAAGCCCGACAATCGCGACAATGGAGCCGATGATCAAGGAGGGCACAAGGGCGCCGCTAGCGACCAACTGCAAGGGGCGGCTATTGGAATAGGCGATCAACTGCTGGAAGGGCGCCAGCGGATTGGTGGTCGTCACCAGCTTCAGGATCCGGCCGTCTTTCCAGATGAGCTGAAGGATCAGGCTGTAGCTCAGCGTCCAGACGGCGATGGCGATCAGCAGACAGAAAAACAGGTAGATCGCCTGATAGGATCTGCTCATGGTGCTCGCCGCGCGAAATAAATCTCAGAGACGCCGCGACGGCCGCCGTCGCGTCGAAGCTGGATCACCACCGGGATGACCATCCGGATATATGACATGAGGTCCCGCTTCGAGTATCCCGATGACATGCCGGCCTGCATCATCATCATGGCAAGCTGCTCGTAGGCACCCATCGGCGTATCAGCATGCACGGTAGACATGCTGCCGGGATGGCCGGTATTGATGGCGCGCAGAAAGGCGAAGGCCTCGGCGCCGCGGATCTCGCCGACGAAAAGGCGATCCGGCCGCATGCGCAGCGAAGCTTCCAGCAGCGACTGAATCGTCACCTGCGCAGCTCCCTGATTACCACGCGAGGCGACCAAATGCACACTGTTGCGATGTGGTGGAAAGAGCTCCCTCGTGTCCTCCAACGTCAAGATCCGTTCCTGCTCATCGATGCTCTTCAGGCAAGCGTTGAGGAAGGTCGTCTTGCCGGTCGAGGTTCCGCCACTGATCAGAATGGAGACACGCTCGCGAACCGCAGCTTCGATGAAGTCGTGGATACGGTCTGCTTCCAGCAGGCCCAAAAGTGTCTCCTCCGTGGCGCTGAGGCCGTCGACCGTCACCGAGACTTTGTCCAGCGCCCCACTGTCCCTGTATTGGGCCAACGTGAACTCGCTGATCACCTGCTTACGGATCGAAATTGCGCCACCATCGGGCGCCGCAGGAGGGAGAATAATCTGGATGCGCTCCCCGGACGGCAAGGCGGCGCTGAGCAGGGGATTAATGCGGCTGATGAACTGGTCGCTCGCGGCGGCCACGCGCTCGCCAATATGCTCGATCTCATGAGCCGTGAGAGCGGGAACCGCGTGGAATTCCATGTGGTCGGCGCCCAGGCGTTCGACAAAAACTGCCCCTGGACGGTTGACCGAAATCTCCACGACCCCTGGATCGCCAAGAAACGTAGCCAATGGTGCAAGCGCCCGTTTCAGAAAGTAATGCGGGTCATTGCCGGCTGTTGCGGCGGGTATTGAGGCCTCGCTCATGCTTGATCTCCTTCAAGGCTTCCTCAACGGGGTCCGGATACATCGCGGAGAAGTCGAGGTCCTGGCGAACGTAAACAAAAATGCGTTCGCCCTGATGGACGCTGATCGTCGGCGCAATGCGGAGGCTTTCCCCGAGCGCCTGATTGGCCATGTCGGAGAAGGTTTGGGCGATCGTCTCACGGGCGAGTTCGGCAGCCCGGTCGGAATCGCTGTCGCCGTTGCCTGAGGAGCTGTACTGCCCGTTGCCGTAGCCGGTCAGGAAAGAGGAGCCTGCTCCAACGATCGACAACAGGATCGCGGACCCGAAACGCTCTCGCCATTTGTTGTCGACGTTACCGGTTAATCCAGAGCGGCCGAGACTGTCGGTGCCAATACTATTCAGCCGGACGGAGACACCGTCGTTGCGCAGCAGCCGTGTCCAAATCACGAAGATGCGCTTTTGTCCGCGCGTGACCTCGGATTGATATTCGCCGATCAGCCGCGTGCCAGTTGGGATCAGGATACGGCGGCCGTCGAAGGAGTAGACATCCTGAGAAGTGATGGCGCGGATCTGGCCGGGCAGGTCGCTATTGATCGCCGTTTCCAAAGTGCCGGGAATGAGTGTGCCCTCCGGGATCATGGCGTCGATGCGATCGATCCGGTGTGCTTTTGCGGATCGATCTCCAATGGCGGACGCCGTGGCGAGGAACTTACTGCTGCGATCTTCACCCGCTACCGTGGGAGCGCCGTCCGTGCTTCCACCATTCAACGAGCTCTGGGAACTGTCGGCTTTCGTGGAATCGACGATGATCTGCTTGGAGAGGTAGCGTTTGGGAAACGCGTCGGCAGGTCGCTCGGGTTGCCCGTCGACCGTTTCGACCGCTACCGGCGGAGCAGGAACATCGAACTCTGTCGTATCGCTGGGTTCATCTTTTTTTTCCTCTGGGGGCTCAGGGAGCTGGATCACGTTGTCGGCTGGCTTTTCCTCTGGGCTCTCGTTACGAAGAAAGGAGGGCGGCCGAAACGTCGTTGTCGAGAACTCCTCGTCGCCCTGCAGAACATCCTGTGCCGGCTTCTTCGGTGCAAGGACAAAGAGATAAGCCAGGACCGTGCCGATAAGCAGGATCAGCGCTCCCCCGGCGAGCCGCTTGCGCTGTGCGCGCTGGTCGCGTACCTCGCTCTGATCCGCTTCCAGCATGGCCTCGAGTTCGGGGGACCGTTTCATCAGTTTCCGCTCCGTCGTCTCTTGCTAGCCTTCTCGTCGAAGACTGGTCCCATGATTGCCGGATCCGGTGCACCAAAGTCGGGTTTGCGGAGATTGAAAATGCAGGTCCATTGGTTGCCCTCACGGAGCGTGTACTGCGTGGCCGTGCCATCGACGACGATGTACTCTCCCTCGCGGCGGAAGTTGCGCAGCGTTTCAGTGAAGTCGGCATTCACGGCAAAGATCGCCGGCACATTTGCGCCAAATTTGAAGAACGTCTTGTTGCCGTCGTCGAAGACCACCGACGGTTTCAGGCCGCTGTCGCCCGAGAACGAATAATCGATGTTGACGTTTGCCTTGTCGATGCCGGAAATATTGGGATAGGCGGCGCGCGCCTCCGCCTCCTTCCGCAACGAGGCGTTCAGATCCTTGTCGGGATAGATGAAGCGAATACCGAAGATCTTTTTGTTGTCCTCTGGCGCAAAATCGCTGAGTTCGAGGTAGTAGATGCGCTTTGTCGTGACCACGTTCATATTGGTCGCGGCGTTCTTCGCCTTCGGCTTGACGAAGAGGATGTTGCCCTTGTCAGTCGGCACAACATCCCAGCTGTCACTGTCACCAACCGCGATCGTCTCGAATTTCTCATCTTCGTCGAAGATGACCATCGTCGAGATACCGTAGGTGGCAAAGACGCGCACGACATTGTTGGGCTGATAGACGACACTCGTTATGCGGGGGTCGAGCCGGCCGGCGGAAGGCGTTTCGGCAGCCCGCGCCATGGAGATCGATACTACTGCGAGAATAAAGGGGAGCAAATACCGGGTCACTGGCCGCTCCCTGTTACTGTCTCCTGGTCGCGCCGATAGTCGTACACCTGAAAGCCGAGGGGATTCTCAAAACGCCATTCATTGGTCGCTGGCGTGTCGGTGTAGCGGTATCGCACCACGGCAATCCAGTGACGGACGATCGAATCGGTGTCGGAAACTTCCGTCGTCGAGAAGCGGACGATGCCGGTCGAACTGTTGGGGAAAGTCACGGATGCGATGTCGGTCATAAGCCGTTTGTTGCGGCCATAAGTCTTGGACGGGTTCTTCGGATTGGTGGTGCTGTAGAGATCTTGCAATTCACGCGCGGCGTTGCCTGTCGACAGCAGCGCCGCTATTCCGAAATTCTGCTCGATTGAATAAGGATCGTAGCCTTCGCGGGCGCGGATATAGCGGACGATGTTGGCCTGCGTGATCGCCTGCTGCTCGGTGAGCGTCGATGGCCGCGTGAGCCCGGTCTTGACTTCGACATAGCCCGTGTTCTTGTCGACCTCGACGATGTAGGGTTCAAAACTCTTGAGCGGCACCAGCATGACGAGCGCAATGAGGCTGAGCAGCGTAACGGCGCCAAAGATCATCGTCACGAACCATGCGATCGCTGTCGACCTCCTGGCCCTCTTGACGATTTCCTGTTCCCAAATATCGCCGCTTTGATAATAAGTTCGTAAATCCAGATCTTTGGGTTCAGACATATTCTTTCATCTTCCAGAAGGTCAGTGCTCAGGTGGGATTGCCTTGCTGCGCGATGCGGCTTTGCATGGCGGACTTGACGCCGGTACTGTCGTCGTCTCCACCGCCGCGAAACCGGCTCCGCAAACTTCGCGCTTTCTGATAGGCATACTGGCCGCCTTGAACGGCCGTATTTCCTGCTGCAACCGGCATCCGCACACCGATGGTATGGGAAATGCGCGTTGCCGCACCTCCGACGCCGGACGCAATACCGCCGGCGATGCCCTGGCCGATCGACTGGATGTACAGCATCACGAAACCGCCAGCGATGCACAGCAACAGGAAGCCTGCGATATCACCGAGCGCCAGCGTGCGTGATCCGCTTGCCGCGTCGATCTTGGAGAGTTCCGGATTCATCGCGGCGATTAGAAACGCCGCGATGACGTAGATGAAGAGCGGGATGAGTGCATAGGTCAGGACCTGGTTGAACCAGCCGACGCCATAGCCGCGGCTCCGTTCGAACAGAAAACACGAGATAAAAATCGGCGCGGTTCCGATCAGGACCCAGAGCATCACTTTCGCCAGGATCAGGATGGCGAGCGCCACTGCAATGAACACGCCGGCGCCGACCATGATCAGGATCCCGACCATGCTGGGAAGGATAGAAAAATAACCGGATTGCTCGGCCAAGGCGGACGCCGCCTGATTGGCAGTTTCCCAGATCATCGACATGCCGTTCGTGGGCTCTCTAATGCCGGTCCCGGAGGCAGCAAGGATCGCCCGGCCGACATCCTCAGGCGTATCGTTGACCCAACGGTAGACGAAGTTGTTGAAGTTGCCCCAGGAACCGACAAGGATCAGGACCATCACGATGCGGACGATACGTAGGACGATCTCCCCGACGCCGATGCGGGCTGTTCCCATGACGAGCTGCAGTCCATACCAGGTGACATAGACGACGAGCATCAGCCGGAGAAGCGGCAGGATCTCGTTGCCGACGATGGTATAGGCCTGCTCAGAAAAGCTGGCGCCGGAATTTTCGATGCGGTTGAGAAGATCGCCGAGAAAGTCCTGCATTGAATGGCCCTACCGCTGTTCTGCATCGGGCATCCCGATCGCGGCGAATGCCGACACCGGATCGTTGATGGCCCGCATCAGCCCGCATTCATGCCGTGGGTCCTCGGCAAACGAGGTCAGGTTCCAAGGCCGTTTGCAGGGTGCGGTCTTCTCCTTGACGGTCCCGCAGCCCGACAAAGCAAAGGGCAAGACGGTCGCGAGGATGAAAGCGGCAATTCGTTGCATCGTCAGTTCCCGTAGGTCAGCGTCTTCTTGCTGTTGGAGATGTCGGTGAGGCGGCGCTGGTTCTCGGCCTGTAGCGAGGTGACCGCGCCATTCATCACACCGATCATTTCGTTGAGGGTGAGCCCGGATTGCACCTGAAGCTGGGTGTTCTGATCGATCGAGCCCTTGATATCCTGCGAACTGCCGATCTGACTGCCGGCCTGTTCGAAGGCGCTCCGTCGCGTCTGGATTGCCTGCTGCGAACCGTTGATGAGGGCGGAAACACCAAGCACCGTGTTGACCAGTTGCTCATAGGATCTGTCGCCGGAGAACGTGCTGTTTTCTTTTCCGGATAGAGATTTCACCAGTTGCAGACCATTGATGAAGACGGTCGCTGCCTTCGATATGTCGCCGCTCATGCCCCCGAAGTTCGGTATGCCGTCCTTGAGAATGGTGTCGAACGATGGGATCGCCGAGACGCTGAAGCCGTTTCCGACAGCCAGGTTCTTCAGCGGACCCACCATGCTTGCGCGATCGCCGGTCACGGCCTTCAACGTGTCTTCCACCGTGGCTAGTATGTTCCTGTTCGTGTCGAGAATCTTATCGGTGGTGTCCGCCGTTTTCTTCGCGACTTCGTAGTTTGCTCGATCGATGACGGGCACGTCGGCGAGAGCCGAAGCCGGCAGAGCGATGAGTGCAGTGGCAACTCGAAGCATGGCATTCATGTTCCATCTCCCTTCATTGAGGACGCAGCAGCAGCCGCACCTGATCATCGGTTTCCCGTTTCTCCACACAGGCGTTTTCCTCCTCGCTCCACACGAGGTTCTGAAGCGGATCGCACAGGCGCGTCATGTCCTGCGGTTCCTCGTCAGCGCCTGTTGGCTTTGCAGTTCGCGACGAAGCGGAAAGATTGGCGGACGAGACAGCGTTACGAGCGTTGATGAGATCGGCCATTGCGGTGCCGAGCTTGATGACATTGTTCATCATCTCGAGATTGGCGTTGCGCGCGGTGGAATTATGATCCCAGCTCTCCTGGATTGTCCCTGTCTGCATCTGTCCAAGCTGCTGATACCAGCTCGCCACGTTCGAGAAGCTCTCGCTCGTCGCTGCCGTTGTGCCCATAGCGTTGAGGGTGGACGACCGCATGCCTGTATAGGCAGTCTCGCCACCTCCGAAGTTTAGCGGTATACCCGATTTGTCCGACCCTCCGAAGGCAGGGAGCCATTGCTGAGTGATCGAGGCGACGTACCCTTGTGTTTCCTTGAAGGGCGGAATGCCGCCATATTTATTCACATTGCCGGGGCCGGAGTTGTAGGCGGCGAGCGCCAGAGACACGTTCCCGCCGTAGCGTACCAACTGCCTTTTGTAGTAGCGGGCGCCGCCACGAAGATTCTGCTCGATGTTGTTCTCGTTGACGCCGAGCTGAGCTGCCGTAGCGGGCATAAGCTGGGCGAGACCGGTCGCACCGGCGGGAGATTTGGCGCAGGGGTTGAAACGGCTTTCCTGGTAGACAAGAGCAAGAAACTGGTTTTCGTCGACGCCGTCCTCCCGCGCAACACGCCGGACGAGGCCGGCGATCTCCGAATTGGTTCGCGCAGCACCGACTGGATCACTTCTTCTGCCTGCCCGGTACATCGAGCAGGTCACTGATGTGTCAATCGTATGGCGGTCGTGATCCAGCTTCTCGATATCGCTCGTAGCCTTGTCCCTTTTCTGGGCCTCATCGAGATTGGTATTGTCGACGACCGGCACGTCGGCTCGCGCGGACCCGGCATCCATACCGGCGAGCAGGAGTGGGGCCACAAGGACGGGGAAGGCGGCGGTTTTCATGAGCCGTCCTCCCATCCGCAGAATTTTGCTAGCCAGGCTGTMGGATCATCGCCGAGTGTCTCGCGCAGCCGTTCGCACTCCTCAATTGTTTCCTTCCGGCCCGAGAGCACCTTGATCAGATCGGGCATCGACGAGAGATCGAGGCGTGCGATCACGCTGTCATTGCCATGCTTGATCAGGAAGGCTCGCTTCTCAGGCGGCGCATTGCGGATGAAGTTGAATTCCTTCACCGTCAAGCCGAAACGGTGGATGTAGCTTTCCTCGTCGGCTCGCGGATTGGGGAAATGGATGTTCGTCGCCGACTGCTCGATGAGCGTATGGGCGGCCGGCGAGCTGGCGATATCGGCAGCAGATTGCGTTCCAAAGCCGACGATGCCATTGAGTTTTCGGATCGTCTTCATCTTGTCGATGATAAAGTCGCTGAAGAGCGGATCACGCAGGAGACGCCAGCCCTCATCCATGAAAATCATCGCCGGCGTGCCGTCGAACACCTCGTCCAGACGATGGTAGATGTACATCAGTGCCGGCGTGCGCACCTCGTCATTGTCGAGGATGCTGGTCATATCGAAGCCGAAGGCCGAGCGTCCTGAGAACGAGAGCACGTCGTGAGGCGCATTGAACAACCACGCCTTCTCGCCTTCGATCCACGGCCGAAGCCTGGCATGAAGGTCGTTGGGATCGGCGCGCGATCGGCCGGCCAGCAGGCCGGCGAGATTGACAAGATTGCGCTCGGCAACCGGCTCCTGCATCAGTCTCACGATTGCCCGTTCGAGAGTGTCTTCCTCGTGCCTGTCGAACGCGCTGCCATCGCCGCGACGAAGCATGGCTTTTAGGAGTCTCAGCAGAAAATCACGATTTTCGCCGCTATTATCGAGCTGAAGGGGGTTGAAGCCAGTCGGCGTGCCCGGCGTCAGAACCTCGTATGCGCCGTTTATCGCCCGGATAAAGATTTCACCACCCCTGTCCTTGTCGAAGAAAATAGCGCGCGGGCTCGGCCGCACACGAAACGCCTGCGCAAGCAGGAAGGTCAGGGCCACTGTTTTTCCGGAACCCGTCGGACCTGTGACGAGGAAATGGCCGATATCGCGCTGGTGAAAATTGAACCAGTATGGCGTCTGGCTTGTCGTTTCGAGAATGGTGATCGGGCTATCCCAGTGGAGACGCTCGCGTTGCCCAGACGCGAAATTGTGCATCGACGACAGGCCGGAGAAATTGGCGCTCGACAGCATCGCTTTGCGGGCAATGTAGGCGTGATTTCCTGGCAATTGCGCCCAGAAGGACGCCTCCATGTTGAGGTCTTCGCGCAGCCAGTTGATATTCATGTCTGTCAGGCAGGCGCCCAGCTCGGAGACAGCCTTATTGACGCCGTCAAGATCTCGCGACAGGCAGAGTAGGGAGAGGTGGTGGAAGCCGAAGTTTGCTTCCTGGTTCAGAAGGCTGTTGAGTGCGTAGTCAATGTCGTTTTCGACATCGCTGCCGGCCTCGTCCGAGGCGCCGATCTGGCGTTTCAGGCGACTGATGCGCTCCTGAGCGATCGGCTTGTCGGCGATCGTGAACGACTGGGTTAAAATGAACTCGTGATTGACCTGCAGCAAGCCGTCGAGCATGCCGGGACCGGTGAACGGCGGGTACTCCTTGATCGAGAGCAATGCCCCGTAACGATTGTCGTCTGGAACCGCGCCCTGGGCCTGCAAGGTTCTCCGCGAAAAATGCAACCGGGAGGTACCGATATAGTTGGAAATTCCCATTCGCGGCAGGCGCATATTGCGCGGCACGCCGCATGTGAGGATCATGTTGAGAAACCCACACGGCTCGGAATAGGGCTCCTTCTTCCGATAGGCGATCCCGAGCGTCCTGGCGCCATATTTTGCGAGGTCCCGGACAAGGTTGTCGGTCAGTTCCTCGAGCTCTGTCGTTGCCTCGCGAAGCTGTTCGTCTTCCGCACCACGCCCGGCAACTCTGTCGAGAAGCCGACGAACGCTGTCACCCGCTCCGAGCGCGCCGCGCATTCCCGACCGGAGGATCGTGAGGTAAATGTCGTTGCTGAAGAGGCGCTTTTTGCCGAGCGCTTCCATGTAGCGTCGGTCAAGGACCTCGCAAAAGGGATCGGCGAATTCTCCGTCCAAGATGCTGTCGACCTGCCGACGTATCACTGTCGACCACAATGAAAACCGGCTGGATCCGAGCGCCCGGATCATGGTGTTCTGGACGACAGAACGCATATTGAGTTCGGCCTGGTCCTCCGTCTGGAAGAATAGACCGTCTAGTTTCAAGACAGTCATCAGCGCGCCGTTTTCGAGACGGATGACGGCATCGGCGACATGCCGTCGATACGGGACATGACTTGCCATTGGCCGCTCGCTACGACCGGCGGATCCAAAGCCGAGCTCCTCGCGGATTACCTTCAACATCGTCACGGCCCGTAGGAGTTGGCGCCCCAGAAGGTCTTGTTCGGCGTCCGCGGTGTAAGCCGTGTTGCGACCTGCAGGACGTCGAGAATCCGGGAATCCCAGGCGCAGAGAGTGAAAAGCGTCATATAGGTGACCGGGGCGGTCAGAAATGACCAGATCGTGTTTGAGGCGAGCCAGACAATGATCGTGGCACCGACGATGATCACGCCCGCCATATAGGGGACCCCCCAAAGCGTCGGCGAGCGGGTCAAGCCGATGATGAGCGGTGTAAGAGAGGGTTGTTCGGGGTTCTCGATGGTCATGTCAGGACCCCACGATCGAGATCAAAGCGTCGACGATGCCCGGCCCGCCGAAAACGAAGCCGATGCCGACCGCGACACCTCCGGCGAGAAACCAGCTCAAACGGCCGACCCATGCAAGAAAGCCGAGAGACATGACGGCGATGATGGCGCAAAGCCTGCCAAACGGCCCGGTTATGAAATCGACGACTGCCTGAAAAATCGCTTGGAGAGGAGCGAATGCCTGGCCCAGCTCTTGTGCGAAAGCGACCTCTGCGAGGGCTACTTGCAAGACAACAAGCGTGGCGACGGTAAGAAGCAAGCGGCGGTGATTGTGACCAGATAATCGGGACGAATTTGTCATGTCCTTGTCTCCTTCATGTCAAAACTTCATGACGCCGCCGACGAAGCGGCCGGCTGAGGCGGCGCCGACGACGCCGCTGCTTTCCGACAGTTGTCTGGATTTGCGTTGCGTCGTTTGGTCGCCGGCTGGCCGCAACCCGAGCTGAAAATTCAGGATTTCGGCGAGGTAGTTGATGGTCTCCGCATAAGGGGGGACGCCGGCATGATCACGGACGGCCTGGGGGCCGGCATTGTATGCGGCAGCGGCCAGCAGTGGATTGCCGAACTCATCGAGAAGCGCTCGTAAGTAGCGTACCCCGCCATCGATGTTGGACGCGGGATCGCAGACATCAGTGACCCCGAGATCGCTTGCCGCGTCGGGCATCAGCTGCATCGGTCCACGCGCGCCCTTTGGACTGTTACGGACGCGGTCGAAACGGCTTTCGGCCCAGGCCACGGCAGATGCGAATTCAGGCACCACGCCATGACGGGTCGCTGCGTCCTCAACGAGGCGGGCGATTTGATCTGGAGCCAGCGGAGAAAGCAGGCATGCCTCGCCGTAGGGCATGTTCCTTGTTTTGATATCTGTTCCGCTTGCCACAAGCGACATGAAAGGTGGAGCCGCGTTCTCGATGCTTAGGCTTGAAAGGTCACTAATATTGTTCTGCATGTTCGCTTGTGCGATAGACACCGCAACGCCGTTTGGATCGTGATGGAATGATGCAGGTGTTCGGGAGATCTCTGCGAGCATCGGGCTTTTGACTTCGATGCGCGCGCTACCGGGGTCGTGATGAAATCGAATAAAATAAGATAAATCATTACTATATGCCGAAGCCTGATCATAAATCGGCACGATCACGCAGGCGGCAAGCAACGGAGTTCTGAACCGGTGATACATCGCTGATCCGCCTCTTAACCGCGTTTCGCAGTCGACATAAGCAGTCGATTTGCGGTTGCAGAAAGTTACCTATTGCGATAACTCGTACATCAAAGAATTTGAGTCGAAAAGAGGGAATCGTCATCGACGTTGAGAATGATGAGATACTAAGCATGGGTATGCGACGTTTTTTAAGAATTGCTGGATGGTGTTTGTCTGCGATGCTGATCGCAGGCTCGGCGTGCGGCGCTGGCTCTGTGAATAAGGACTATGTCCGGTCACTGGCGGCGCCCGGAAAGACGGTGCTCGTCATCGAGTATTATGACGGAAGCCGAACCGCGGTATCTCGCAAAGGCTATTCGTCTGCCGAGGGCTTTAAGGCGGTCTCGCCGACGAACTTCACGGTCAATGGCAAGGTGTCGCTACACCTTTACGGCCTCGAACCTTGCCGCGGTGACATGGTCAATCGGCTGGAAGGTTTTGCAGGAACCTGCCAGGACTACGCGCGTGAGCAGCTCTCCATCAAGCTCAAGGCCGCCAAGGTGATCTTCTGCCGCGCTTTCGTGACGGAGGAAAGGGCTGCGACGCGGGATGTGACGTGTTTCGGCTACTACAATTATCCGGGGACGCTCGACACCGTCGACAACATAGAGGAGCAGCTCGTTTCCGTCGGCGCACTCAGACTTGCCCGCAACACGGACGGCAGCCCTCTTCGAAACGATCTGGCGGAAGCGGAAGAGATCGGGCGAGAGGGATTTGGAATGTGGGCGGATTCTCGTGTGATGGGGCAGGTGAAATGAGATTTCTAAAATTGCTTGTTCCGGTCGCGTTCATCACCTGCCAAATGACGGCGATGGCGGCCGACTACGAGCCTTTGACGACTGGCATCACATTGGAGACAGGGGACAGTTGGATTGATCGCGGAAAGCGCAATCGCCTCTATGGCGTCCAGTCTTGCCTGCGCGGTACCTTCTTCACCAATCGATCCGGCGAAAGGAGAGACTGCGGTGAGGCCTCGATGGCCGTTTTGGCGGCCTTCATCAGGGATACCGAACCGCAATGCGCACCGGTTGCCGTAGTCGACAACACACGGTTCGTGATGTGTTTTGGGCGGGTGGGAAAGGATCGGCTGGATCTTGCCACTGCACTCATTACCGAGGGCTACGCCTTTGCGGCCCTGAATTCGAGCGGACTTCCGATACATCCACCCTACGCCGTTGCGGAACAGCAAGCGAGAGCTCGGAAGACTGGGCTTTGGCAATTCTCGGATGTTCCGCATGCGGCACTGCTTCTTAGCCAGGCCGCCAGAAGCCTGGAGGGCCGGTAATGCTGTCAAAATTCGTCTTGAGCCTTTCGCTGACTTTAACCCCTGGAGTGGCAAAGGCTGCAGATCCCGTGGATGGTTCTTTTTCCACTGTTCCAGCGGACGCCGGATTTTATCGGACGATAATTGGCGTTGCCACGCCGATTGATGGACGAACGCTCTGGTTCCCGACCCATGGGAAATCCGTGCAACTGGACGGCGTGGATAGTTGCGACATGCCACAGTGGGCTTTCGATCCGAAAAAACCGAGGAATGTCTCGACTCTTGCCTTCGCACCTGTGCCATGCGGTGCCATGGCCAAAGCCTGGCTGAAGCGTGCAATAGGATCACGGACGGTGTTGTGTGACATCAGCCGATCGTTCGGTGCAACGCTCGTTGGCCGATGCTCGGCGGGTAGCCGGGATTTGGGTCTTGAAATACTGCGTGTTGGTTGGGCACGTCTGGCTCCTGGCTTCTCTCGCATCGACTACCTCAACGTTGAGCGAAATGCGATCGTGGCCCGCTATGGGATCTGGGGCACCTATGTGCTCGACATGAGAGAGTGGCGGGCGAACGCAGTCGATCGGACTCTTGATCGCCGGCCGATCGCCGACATCAACCTGCTGAAAACGCGCAAGGCCGAAATCACGCCGCCTTTTGCCGACGCACGGCGCACGCCGGCCAGAACGGATCGGTAATCAAGCTTTGTCAGGAGCCTTCGATGAGACGCTTTGTCATCGTACTTTGTGCCATTTGTTGCCTCGCCTGGCACGCTCAAGAGGAGGCGCGAGCGAGCGAGTGGGGTTGCGAGGTGCTGTTGTGCGCAGCGTCAGACAATCCATCCTGGCATTCGATTGCCAGTTGCCGCCGACCCATGGAGAAACTAATTGGCGCCATGAAGCGGCCTGGCTTCTCATGGCCGACATGCCCTGAAGGCGGAGCTGGAAAGCCGAGCTACGAGAGATACGCCGAATGCCCGGCTGGCTGGACGGCATCATCTGGTACAGACAACCGCAACGGCGGCGGATCTGCGGATCTGTCGCGATGCCGCCGCGTTGTCGACGAGTGCGGGCAGGGACGCCGGGGTCGCTGGCAGGTCGGACCCAATTCCGGCGATCGTCTCACGCGATTCTTTAGCGACCACAATTCTTGCCGCTCTACCGAATTGATGGCCCGGCCACTTCGCGACGAACCCTACTATTTCGACATTCGTGACGATGCGAAGACGATATCACAGCGCTACTACTTCAGTCTCAACAGATAGCTCTTCGCAGGACCGTTGGCTGGAAGGGCGAAGGCCGCGTTTCAACGTCGTCGGTAGGGGATCGGCTGTGTCGGGTCAGGGAACAACTGGGTGACGGGAATTCGCGTGGTCTGTGCGATACGCTCCAGCGGGCCGATGCCGAGATTGATCTGCTTGCGTTCAAGCTGGGAATCGTACCGGCTCGAGACCTGCTTCAAGCGCCTTTCTGTGAAATCCCACGCAAGGCTCTTAGTTTACGCGCGTTCCAGGCCAGCAAATCACGAATGGTCATCTGCCAAGTACCGAATTAAATAACTGGCAATTCCATAGAAATTGGAATTGCTCTGTTGTGTTCATCGCGACAAGAAAGGCCGGCCCCCCGAAGATGTCAGGTGAGCAGAATGTCCTCCAATGACTCCAACAAGTTGAAGCCTAACAGATCGCTTCCTAGAGCGGACGAAACGATGAGCGTCATTGCGAAGAACCGGCGCCTTTCGTCGTTGGATTCCATTTCGTGGCAGCACTGCACGAGTTCATCGACAATTCGCTTTGCCTTTTCGACGGCTCGCCGGCGTTCGATCACTGCCAAGCCTGCGACTTGCGGAGCGGTTGCTTCCTTTCCGACTGCGAGGAATTGCGCAAGAAGCAACTCGAAGCGTTCCGTGCTTTTGTCATGGCGTTCAGTCACTTATTCTGCCCTGTCTGAACCCGATTTGCGCGCCTTGGCAACTGGATGTCGTCGAGCCAAGCGCCTCAGGCCCCGTGCCGTCTTCCAATTCTCCTAAGAGGGGATTTGCCTTCATCGGCGCTTCGGGTGATATACGTTTCAAAATGAAGCGCCAGAGCAATTGACATGACCTCAAAAACAGAAAACTACCTGAAAACCGCCGGCCTCGTTGAGGTGCGCGATCCCGAGATTGAAAACCCGATTTGTCGGAGCCCCGCTTACCAGGGCATCACAGAATTCGGAAAAATGGATGAAAAAATCGGCGAAGCGTTGCGGCTAGCGCGCGAGGCCCGTGACCTTACTCGGCCCGACTTTGTGCCTCTACTTGGCCTCACTCCCCAGGTTTATGGTCGCTATGAGCGTGGGGAAGCCAAGATGCATGTGACCCGGCTCGTTCACTTGAGTGAACTCCTCAGGTTTTCGCCACTCGATCTGCTCTATGCAGCCGCTCCGCACCTGTGGGGAGGGTCGGAGGAAGAGGCAAACACGCGCCATCGCCTAATGAAATACATTGAAGAACTCCCTTTGGAAAAAGTGAAGTTGATGTCCGAAATCGCTAAAGCGTTTGCGGCCCTGCAACCCGCGGATCAAACAAACGAGGCGGGCGACGAGACAACGTGACATCGTTGCGAAGCGACATGTGACCAGTTCGCCGGTTTGCCTTCCTGTGGTTTGGTAACGAAAGAGGCGACTGCTGACCCGAGGTCGAAAGGCCGGTTGCCTAAAGCCTGCGGGGCAGATCCTCGTATATGTATTCATCTGGCAGGGCGGGTTTGCAAAGCTTGTCCATAAAACAGTTCATGCTATCGGCGGAGTTGCTGGCCGCAATGGTGTAGAAATTACCGCTGTTCCAAACGACGTTGCTGTGCTGGAACTGAGCATTGAGGACCCTGGCCATCTCGCTGAGCGTAACTTCGTTTTCGTTCATGCGCGTGAGCACACGATCGTGTTTGGCGCGGATGTCGTCGTAGGCAAAGAAGCGGGCCTTGAATCCGAAATCTTTCTGATGCTCTCGACGTCGATATTCTTGTTCGTCTGTCTGTTTGAATTTTTCAACGAACAAGAAAATTCCGTCTGGCTTCAGGTGTTGACAAACGAACTTGACCTGTTGCTCCCGATTTGGCGAGTACATCTGAAAGGTCGTATCCTCGAGGATGATATCAAAGCCATCTGCAAAGGGTCTCAGATGTTTTGTGGTGCGGATAAGGTTTGGTGTCAGGTGGTGAAATGGTCCATGAAAAAAGGTAGCATGGGGCGGGACGCCATATGCGTGGAAAGCACGCAGGTTTTCTATGTTTGGGCTGCATGATAAAGACGAGAGGCACCCGCCGCCAAGCTCGGATATTGTCCTCGCCATCGTGCCTTCCGCTGTACCGAGCGAGTAGAAAGCGAGCTGATTGCGTTCGACTTGCGCGTACCGCAAGATCGCGCAGCCTAGTCTGCACTCTTCCTCGAAACGGTAAGGAATGCTGCAGAGGTAGTGCTGGTCGAATGGCCCTTGACGCTGCTGGTGCAAATTCAGAAACTGTCTGAAGGTCGCATGATCTGGCAACATTCGCCGATCAACTTTGGGACGTCGCGAGGGCGCGCCCGATAGGCCGGCTGCTGTCGAGGCAAAAAAGCTCGACAGAGCATTCAAGCGCGGAGCGCTTTCACATTCATCAATAAAGGCACGAAGATTGTGCATGTGTGATCGTCCTCGATGCGTTCCCGGACGCACAATTGCGAATCCTCGCGGACCGCTCATTCAGGATTTTGATGACGTTTCAGGATCTTGACGAAAAGTTCGCGCGGGGGTAGCTGTTTTGCCAGAAGCAACTTGAGGTGATAAAGGATGAGGATAAGGTGTTGTCGGACCGGAGGCTGAGACGATGCGTGGTTGTGTCAAACCCGATCACATAAAGTCGTCGGAATCGGAGACTGTCCTTCACAGATATGGTCAGTGGCCCGGTATCCGAGCAGACCTGGTCCGGCGGGTCGGTCTGAAACGACAAGAGATTGACGTGTCGGCAGACCAACATTCCATTTTTTTGAACATCGAGGGCTCAGCAACTTCTGGAGAAAACTACATTGACGGCAACCGCACGGTTTTCGTCAGGCGTCCCGAAGGATCGCTGACTTACGTCCCGCCCGGCCGTACCTGGAGTGGTTGGGACGATGGTGATTCGACCGCTTCATATCTCTTTGTCTCCGTGCAGCGACACTTTGCGCGAAACCTCTTTGAAGAATTTACCGAAGCTTCCACGCTTCAGCCGGAGCTCGGGTTTCGCGATCTTGCAATCCAGTTTGCCGCGCGAAAGATCGCTTCGGAACTGGCTCAAAGCGACCGGGCGAGCGGCCTGCTGGTTGAAGGCTACCTCACCACAATATTCGGGCTGATGCTTCGCCGTTCACAGCTACCTCAAAAGACTTTGAAAGGCGGCTTGTCACCCATGGTCCTGAAGAAGATCATCCGCCGCATCGAGGAAGAACCAACCGAGAAACTGACGCTCACAGATCTTTCGCAAGAGTTCGGAATGAGCACTGCCCATCTCTGCCGTGCCTTCAAGCAGTCGACGGGCGTGTCGCCGCACGCTTTTTTAAACAGCCGGCGGATCGAGTGCGCCAGCAATCTCTTGCGAACGACGTCCTATTCAATAACGCAGATTGCCCTGATGTGCGGCTATTCCAGCGGGAGCCATCTTTCCACAAATTTCCTCCGTGAACTCGGCGTTCCGCCAGCGGTGTATCGTTCCGCCTGGTCAAAATAGATGCAGCTCCAAAATTAACATCAATTTCCTGAAAGCCGACGAACTGCCACGCAAGTAGCATGCGAAGTTCAGCATCCTCTCATAGGCGCGACTTCATGGCTTTCTATCGGGTACAACGTTCCCTTTCTTACCTTTGTTGCTTGGGCGCAGCGGCTGCCGGGCGAAACGCGTATTTCGTAACGGTCGCTTGGATCGTCGTTGACGCCAGTCGGAACCCCGGTCTCTTGGCGCTCTTGCTTGCAGCCGGCAGTGCTGCTGAGATTCTAACCACGAATTTCGGTGGCTCTATCGCGGATCGGTTCGATCGCCGCCTGATATGTTTGATATGCGATGCGCTGAGATCGGCAATCATTGCCGCAACAATTTTCGGCATGGCTCATGCCAATCCCATTTACGTGGTCGCTCTTTCATGGGTGACGTTCTGCGTCATAGACCGCACCCACCAGACCTCAATGCAAGCGATGCTCCCCTGCATGATCGAGGGCGGGAAAGGTCTGATGGCTTTCAACTCGATTTCCTATATCGCCATGCAGGCAGGCAACCTGCTTGCCGTGCTGGCAACTGGTGCCGTCATCGTCGCTACACCACAACAATATGGCCTCACCGTCTCGCTCTTGTGCTTCGCACTGTCGTTTCTGGCGATGGCGGCAAATCATCATAGGCCCGCGCGGAGCTCGGAGACACTTGGCCACTCTCGCGTTCGAATGGTGGATGTCCTGCCCACAACCTTGCCTTCGGGACGGTTGATGGAGAGTGTTGCGGTCTACGCACTGATTTACGCGATGGGAATGCTAGCCAATGTTCTAGCGGCAGCACTTGCAATCCAGCAGCTAGACGGCACCGCACTTCAATTTTCATATCTCGAAGCAGGTTGGGCAGCGGGTTCGGTGGGTGGATGCGTGCTACTGATCTTCTTCGCGCCGCGCAGACGGCTGACGCTTCCGTTGTTGCTCTCAGGTTTTGTCCTGCTCAGCTTTTTCATGGTGCAGGACTTAACGGCGAGCATCATACAGATGACCATTCTGGGAATCACATACAATGTCGCGAGGATTGTCATAGACGTCCAAGCTCAGAAGGCTGTTGGTTCCGATAAACTTGGTCGAGCCCGCAGTCAGATCCAGACGTTGTGCACGTGTGGCGGCTTGGCGGTTTACGGCCTTGTGGCGCTCATCGGCTCTACCCTCCAGCCGTCTACAGTCTTCGGGTCGTTCGGTATCGTTATGATGGCGGCGGCGATTTTGACCATCTACAGAAATTCCTTGCGGAGAGCGGCGGCGCCATGGCGACCGCGCCCAAGCCGATGAAACGGCCATCGACATCGTTGCTCAATGGAGATGAGGCGCTGACCTTGGTCCTCGATCTCTTCCCTTGGGCCAGGGAATTTCGATCTGCTCCAGTGCGGGAATATGCGGCCTGTGTGTTTGATGCTGCAAGCCCCGCTTCGTCAAGCGGAGTTCGAGAGCATGCTAAATCGTTGCTTGCTTCATGGATCCAGCAATGTGCGAACAGGCAAGGATTTGACGCAGATCGTTCCGATCGCTTTGCGACAGAGATTGTCGGAAATTCCGTCCTGCAGACGGCGGGCCAACTCCGACTATTGCTGGAGCCACAGATCTTTTATGATCATGTGTTCAGCCTCCTCGGGCTCAAGGCTCGCGACAGTCATTCCTACATCCATTATTCCCGTTCGGCGGCTCGTCTTGTTGACCCGTCCCGCCACGGTCCGGGGTTTCTGACGGTAAGCGGGCATGCCGTCAACTTGTTCGGCTTGAGAAGCAATGAAATGTCGTCTCGTATGTTGACACGAGAAGCGGGCGGCTATCGGTTTCAGTTGAAGAATGCTGGCCAATCTGGAGTTGACCGGACGTCTCTCGTGCGCCTTGCCAGCGAGCTTCCCTCAGGTGAGTTCCCGTCGCCCGCCCGCGCCATTCGGCACGCGAATGCAGGTCTTTGGCGGCTGATGGCCCCGGGAACGGATTTGTTGCAGCTCGACGACAGTGATGTCGGTGACCTTGTCACCATGCACCTCAGTGATAAGCGCTCGTGGTTGTGCAATGAGCTCTTTGCAAACGCCGCCTTGGCATCAGAGATCCAAACGTCCGTCGAGCGGCTCGAGAACACCCCTTGGCGTGGCTTCCTGGCCAACGACACCTACTTCTTTTGGGGCTTCATTGATGGCCAAATATATCCGTTGCATCTTGAAGGCGGCAACCTTACTTCTGGCAGCGAGGGCGCGATTCATCTGCCCTTTACTCCCTTTGCCATCGCTGATGGATTGCTTAACGGGATACTAATCCCGGGTCCCGTGACCAACTTCCTTGTGCTTGCGATGTTGCCAGGAGTCCGTTTGCTCGGCGACTTACGTTACGCTGTCTGTTTGGCCTTGATGCGATACGCACTTTGCATCGCGCTAACGAAAGAGGGAGGGGATCTCGCCTTGCTGCGCGACCTTATTCGTGACGAACGGCCGTGCGCCTGGGGAAACGGTGTTATCGCAATGTCGCGCGAGCCACTCTCGATCCTGCTTCAGAATCGGAAACGCGGCGTAGTCGATTTTGTTGACCGGGTGGGCAACATAAGCCTGCAGAGCGCGGGTGGACCCCTGCTTGGCGTTACAACTGACCCACGTTTAGCCACTTTAGCACGCTCGTTCGGGCCGGGATTCCTAAATCGTAAGATCGGTCCATGGTCATTTTCATAGCCGGTGGCATCGAACTGCCTGGAAAGTAGGAAGAACCGTGAGGGCTCACGCAAACCCCGTGGCGGCGATCCGGCGCAAGGAGCGAGGTCAGTTTTCGTTTCCAAACGTAACCATCATTGAGATGAACTTTGGCCTCATTTTCCTGGGTACGGCCATGAACGCATCGACAAGTCGTTGGCCTTCCTCAGTTGCCACAAACTCGTCTCTGATGGATGCCTTTCTGTCCAACTCGCTTGTGTCGAAGGCGCGGGCCTTGCTTAGTTTTTCGAAAAAAGAAGAAATCGGCACACCCAGGGCATTCGCAATTTCGTACAGTATTGATGAGCTGACCCTGTTCGAGCCGCGCTCGTATTTTTGAATTTGCTGAAACGAGACGCCTACCGCAGCGCCCAACGCGGTCTGTGACATCCTTAAAAGCTGCCTGCGCCTTTTGATGCTTTTACCGACTTCAACGTCAATGCGGTGCTGCTGGCCGGCCGCGTCTTTGGTCGCGGGTCCCGCGTTCAGTTCACTTCCTTCAATCGTGTCGTTGTTTTGCATGAAGCGCTCCCGCATGCCAGCTAGGCTGGTCATTGAAAGCCGGGGAGTTCGAAAAGCCGTCGACTGGCAGCCCCCGTGGACTTTAGCGCGAACGCCTCTTGCATACTCCACGGGCTCCCCGACCCGTAAAGGTCACGAAGAAGTCGCTTATAAAAGCAAATGTCGAATGGGGTTTCGACGCCCCAAGACGGTGGTCCGTCTCAGCATCGAACCTATCAAGACGCTGCTGATTTGCAACCGAAATTTGTTACGGGCGTGGGATTCTCGTGGTGTGGCGCAGCGATGAAAGCCGGGGATCGACATGGTCATCTTGAGGGGACTTGCCACCCTGGCGAACGTACTTGGCTTGCTAGCCCTTCTTCAACATTCGCTTGAATTTGGTTGGGCGCCACAATCTGATCAAGGCGCCAGGTTCAAGATGATCCCGTGAGCCGCGCACCGCATACGCTGGCAACAATTGCCTGCAGCGCAGTCACCTGCTGAACCACCCAGGAGAGCTCGTCATCGGTTATGGAGTATTGCGCGGAGTAGCGCGCTTCGACGTAGGCGCGGTCAATGCTGTTGAAGCAGCGACGAGCAAATTTGGTGTCGCGTGGCCACGCATCGATCAAACGGGAATCTGTGCGCTCGGCGTGGGAGCGTAGAACCGACAGCCGGTGCGACTTCGGGCTGTAGAGCGTCACGACCTGAAGGACGCAATGGTAAAGTCGCTCTATAGTCTGATGGAGGAGGAACGCGGCCTCGTTGCGAAAACCATCGTTGATCGCCACCTTGGCCAGCTTCAGAAATCGATTCGCACTGGGATACCATTGATCGAAGTTGCGCTGGGCCTCCCCGCGGGCTTCTTCAGGAGAGAGTTGCCGCGGCGATGCAAGCGGATGTCCCGGCGAATCGTAAATCGCGATGCCGTCGCGAGCAATGTCGACGAAAAACGGACGGCCTTTCGCAAGCTGGTCGTTCACGTCATGAAGAGAATGGACGATGAAATTGACCGGCGTCTGCAAATGCTTGGTAATCGTCAGCTCGCGCACGAAACGCTCTGAGGCACTCTCCCAATAGTCGGAGGTCTCGGCTGCCGAGTGAGAATTGACGACGATCAGCAGGTCATAGTCGGAGCGGTAGCCGCTCTTGCGGTCCTCGACCCATCCCCCGCGGGCATGCGAGCCGAAGAGGACGATCTTCAGGATGCGGGCGCTCTTCAGTTCATCTTTGGGCTTGGACTTTCGTGCCGCCTCGAATTCCTCAAAAAGGATCCGTGCGACTTCCGCCAGTTCTTCCTGCTTGCGTGGTGGCAGGTGTTCGAGACCATCCATTTCTGTCATTCCATCCATTCATCCCCGGCGGCCTTGGCAGCCTTACAGCTGGACCTTACGCCAAGGCGACGCCACGCTGCATTGAAGTTTGGCACAATCCACACGAGCAATCACTAGATCAATAAGAATATCCACAATATGGATATTTGTAGCTTAAATCTCTCCGGACGCCCTATGAGCCTAGACCAGATACCGATCATCACACTCCGGGGCTCGCCAAAAGAGCGCGGACGCCAACATGGTAGGCAGCTGCGCGCGTTGATCCTGGCGGCGTTTGCCGACTTGCGTCGATCGAACGATGGTGCAAGTTGGAATCGTGCTCGTTCTCGCGCGGTTGCCTGCCTCGATAGACTCTCTGTCGTTGCTGCGGATCTCGTCGCGGAGCTTGATGGCATCGCCGACGCGACAGAGCTGTCCACGCTTGACGTTTGTCTGCTCTCGGCTTTCGAATTTTTTGCCGAGGGCAGGACCGGATGCACGTCGGCCGGACTGGCGCGCCGTGACGGTGCGATCGTTGCCCAGAACTGGGATGCCCCGGCCGGCACTGAACGCCACCTTGCGGTTTTCGTCCACGAAGTTCTGGACCGGCATCTTGTTATCGTCGCCTCGGCAGGCACCCTGGGCTGGGTTGGCATGAATGGGCATGGCCTTGCCTTCGTCAACAACGACCTCATGCTTGACACGTCGCAGGACGGTCTGCCGAGCCTCGTGATCCGGCGAATGATGCTGGAGCAGACTAGCGTCGACGGCGCGATCGCCGTTCTGCGCGCCCATCCCCATATGTGCGGCCGCTGCTTTCTGGTTGGTGACGCAACAGGTTGTTTGAGGATGGCCGAAGTGGGGCCTTCTGCCGGCGTTACCGATCGCGCTGTCCGTACCGTCGTACATACAAACCATCCGCTCTTTCCAAAGCCTGCCATGTGGGAGGACATCGAGGCAGTTGCCCGCGTCTACCCCTCGAGCCGCTCTCGTTTGCGGGCTGCGCGCCGGTTCTCCTTGGCTGATATCGACGACGTCGCAGCATTGCTTCAAGATCGTTCCGGCGCACCTGATGCTATCTGCAAATCGCCCTCGGCCCGCGAGGCGACGGGGACTGCCTTCTCGGTCATTTTCGACTGTCGCCGGCGAGAGGCCAGGGTCGCGATCGGCCGGCCGGACCAGGCCGGCTACCGGCGTATCAGAATGCTGCACCCGGCAGGTGCCTAGAACGCGTTCAGCTCGCCCTTGCATCCGGCATTCCATTGTCGCGGGCAAACTGCGCAAAGTGTGCCGCCAGTTCCTCGGCACGCGCCTCGCATTCCTGAGGCCGGTAGGCCTGGAGGTTGTAGCCAAGCACCTCGCGCAAAACGCCGGCAGCCGCGTCGGTAAAGCGCACCGTGCCGTCGTCGTCAACGCTCTCGATCCCGTCGTAGCGCTGGCAATCACGGTTGATGGCAATCGCATCGTCGAGACTGAGTTTGGCTGGAAGGTCGACCAGCAGGCCGTCAGGAGAAATTCTCACCGGATATCCACCAACCAGGCCGAGCGGGCCGGGGGCGTGGACGACGTCTCCCGAACGTCGTGCAAGCGCCAAAAGCATGGCAGTGGCCGACGAGGCCGTCACCGACTGCCCCGCGAGACCTTTCACCCGGCGAAACCGTCCCGCAATTAGAGAGAAGAGCGCGCCGTGATCGATCTCCTCGCGCGGCACTTCCAGCCCGTTCGCATAGACCGTCAGATGATAGGGCGCGCCATCCGTTCCCCCAGTGCTCGGCATCCGGTAGCTGAGATAGTGATGCGCGAAGAACCGGATCTCGATCGATGCCGGCGGCAGCGCCAGCATGTGGGCGGCAGCAAGCCGGATGCCCGGGACCGCATTGGCAATGTTGCCGATGCCAACGGCGGGCGCCAGTCCTTCGGCGGCAAGCGAAGCATTGACCACATCGGGATAGGACGCATTGACGACGACCGCGCTCAAATTCGCCAGCCGGATAGCCTTCATCAGTCTACGGATGAGTACCTGGTGCATCGGCGTCCAGATGCCGCCGCGCGCTTCATCGAGGCGCTTGAATGCGTCCGGTGGAAGCTTCGTGATCACCCACCAGCTGTGCATCGTCGTGGCGTTGAAGACAATGTCGGGTTTGACCTGTAAGAGCCGCTCGGCCGTTGCTTCGACGTTCATGAGGTCAATTGGCACGATGTCGACGGGCGGCGAGAAGCCGAGATTCATTGCGGTGTAACGCGCCAGATTAACGCGATGTAGGGCCTTGTCAGCATTGCGGGCACCGACGGTAATGTCGATATCCGCGCCGCTCTGCAGCAGGAAGTCGAGAACGTCCCCTCCGAGAACGCCTTGGCCGAGAATAAAGATCTTCTTTCGGTGCTCCGTCCTTGCCATCAGTCAATCTCCTTTTGCTCGCATAGCGGATATGTGGCGAAGTACGCATCCAGTGATTGCATCATGCATAAACTCGTTGTAGATTGCAACTGAAAGATACACCTCGATTTATCCGCTATCATGGGTAGTTATCGATGCGCGCGCTCAAACCCGTCCTTTCCGTCGACTTGACGGCGATTCAAACCAATTTCGCGGTCATCCGGTCGCTAGTAGGGCCGGCTGTGGTTGTCAGCGCGGTCGTCAAGAGCGACGCCTATGGACTGGGTCTTGATCATATTGTCGGACCTCTGTGGGATGCCGGTTGCGAAAGCTTCTTTGTCGCGGGTCTTGAGGAGGCAATGCGAGCGCGCCGACATCTGGCGCAAGCGGAGGTCCATGTTCTTGGGGGCCTGCGCGCGGGCAGCATCGAGGCTTACCGGCGAAACCGTCTCAAACCGGTCTGCAACTCATTGGCTGAGGTTGCCGCGGCATCCTCAGACGCGATGCCCTATGCGCTCAATCTCGAAACGGGCTTTGGGCGTCTTGGCCTGCAGTATGAAGAGGTTCGCGCGCTCGTTCACTCCGAGCTGCAGCCGCCGGAATTGGTCATGAGCCATCTTGCCTGTGCCGATGATGCTGCAAACCCGCGCAACCGGCTGCAGAAGGACCGCTTTGTCGGTATGTGCGCCATGCTGGCGCCTTCCACAGCCCGCAGTCTGGCGGCCTCGGCAGGTGTCTCGCTTGGTGCCGACTATCATTTCGACAGGGTGCGCATTGGCTCGGCACTATATGGCCTCAACAATGCCGGCCTCGATCCAAACCCGTTCACACCGGTTATCCGGCTCAGCGCCCGGCTGATTGACATCCGAAAAATCCTTCGTGGCGAGCCCGTAGGCTATATGGGCACCTTCAGCGCAGATCGACCGACTTCTCTCGGCATTGTCGCTATCGGCTATGGGCACGGTCTCCCTTGGCAGGTTGCCAACCGCCTGTCGGCTGAGTTTGCCGGCTGTTGTGTGCCGGTGATCGGGCGAGTGTCGATGGAATATTGCGCAATAGACCTGACCGACGTACCGGCCGAGCTCGCTCGTATCGGCACCTGGGTGGATTTTCTCAGCACGACGGCGCCTGCAGAAGGCCTGGCGCGGTCGGCAGCGACCGTCGCTCAGGAAATCCTCATCCGCACGGGCGCGTCATGCACCCGCCGATACCGCGTCACGACTTCCGGAGAACGCGAATGAGCATGCGACAGCGGGCCCAGGTCTATTTGCTCATGTCGGCGGTGTTTTTCAGCACGGCAGGGCTGTTCATGGGTCTGATCGAGGTCGGCGTCTGGGCGATCGTCTTCTGGCGCAGTCTCTTTGCCCTCGTCTTTACCGGCGCACTCATGCTCTTCACGCCCCACCGCGGCTTTGTGAAGCTCGATCGAGCCGGCCTTGCCGCGTCCATGCTGTCGGCGGCCGCGATGCTCGCCTTTATTCCGGCGCTGCGCCTAACCTCCGTCGCCAACGTAGCGGTGATACACGGCTCCTTGCCCTTGCTGACGGCACTGCTTGCGCGGTTCACGATCAAAGAGCGTATTTCCGTGGCCATTGCGTGCCAAAGCGGGGTGGCAGGGTTCGGTGCTGCCGTCATCTTTTTTTGGCTCGGCATCATCAGGGCCGCGTCTTGCGGGTGACGGTCTCGCGCTTCTGATGACCGCCCTCATGGCACTGGTGACGATCGCTTTCCGTCAATCGCACTCATCGAGCCTCCTTCTGGTGGCCCTTTCCAACGGCTTCACCGCGCTTGCGGGCGCAACGCTTGCCCCATCACTTGAGGTCTCCGCCGGCGAGGGCGCTGTTCTTGCTTGTTTTGCCTTTGTGCAGATGACGCTCGGACTTTTTTGCTTTGCGACAGGATCACGCGCACTTTCGCCTGCCGAAACAGCGCTGATCTCGCTCGCCGAAGTGCCGCTGTCGGCCCTGTGGGTTTGGCTCACCTTTTCCCAGGTGCCAGCAGCCGAAACCATTGCCGGAGCGGCAATCATTCTGACCGCCGTTCTTGCTTACCTGGCAGCGCCGCTCCAGCAGCGCAGCCGCAATTTGAGGGAGCGATCCGATGCAGACTGACCGATTGCCGAAAGAGCAGACGCTGAAGGACATAGCGGTGCCTTTTCGGGGTGTCGTACTCGACATCTACGGTGTCATCCATGACGGGGCGGCTCTTAACGAACCGGTTCAAGAGGCGCTCAGCAGAATGTGTGCGGCTGGCATGCGTGTCTGCTTGTTATCCAATTCGCCGCGGCGCGCAGCGGCGGTCGCATCCAGCCTCTCCGAAATGGGCCTCGGACCCGACCTCTATCACGGCTTGATCACCTCGGGCGAAATGGTCCATGCGGCGCTTAGCGGCACCGTGCGGACTGGCGGTGTGCCTGATGGCAGCCGCTATCTGCATGTCGGACCACCCGAACTGGCCGGGCTTTTGGATGGCCTGGCGCGCCACCAGGTCGCGGAGGCGGCAGACGCCGATTTTGTCCTGGCGACCGGCGATGTAGAGGAGGGCGATCTTTTGCTGCAACGGGCGCAACTCATGCGTTTGCCCATGATCTGTGCCAACCCCGACCTTGAGGTGATCATCGCGGGTGAAAGGATCCGCTGCGCCGGATCGCTTGCCGCCCGCTACGAAGCGATCGGCGGCAGGGTCATTCGCTTCGGCAAGCCGGAACCGTTTTCCTATGTCAAAGCACTGCGGGTTCTCGACCTGCCGGCAACGCAAGTGATTGCGATCGGCGATAGTCTTGCAACCGACATATTCGGCGCCAGTCGGGCCGGCATCCGGTCCGCACTGGTCCTGACTGGGATTCATCACGCCGAGGCCTATTCGAACGGCGAGCCCAATTTAGAAGCCCTGGCTGCGCTCTACGAGCAGTACCAAGCCGTGCCAGACTTCCTCTTGCGCAGGCTTTCATGGAGCTAAACCAGACCGTTATGGTTCCGCGAGCGGATTGAGCTGCTCCTCGATCGCGCGAACCTCCTTTGTCAGCAGGCTGAAAAGTTCAGGGATCCGCTCGGCCGTCAGCCTGGGGCTGGTGAGATTGATTGCGATCGAGGCGATCGCATCGCGGCCGGGCGGCAGGATCGGCACAGCGATGGAGGAGATGCCTGCGACAAGTTCCCCGTGGTCGATCGCATATCCCTGCTCGCGGATCCTCTCGAGCAGGTCCTTGATCTTACGCGACGTTAAGGTGCCGAATTTCCTGTAGAGCAGCGCATTCGTATCGAGGATCACGTCGGCTTCGGCGGGCGGAAGAAACGCGAGAATGGCCTGGCTTGCCGGCCCGATGCCCATCGGGATCTGTCCGCCAATATGACCGGTCAGGCTGTCGATGACATAGGTTCCCTGCTGACGATCGACGCAGACGGTGTTGAAGCCGGCCCGCGCCATCAGGAACACCGAGTCGCTTGTCGAAGCCGCAAGCCGAAGCAGCGCGGGGCGGGCAAGCTGGCGAAGTCCTGTTCCGTCGGCGGCCGACGCACCCATCGCAAAGAGCGCAAGTCCCAGCCGGTAGCGCTTCGTTTCCCGCTCGCGATCAACGAAGCCATGGCGCTCAAGAGCGGTGACGATACGATGGACCGTCGGCTGCTTCAGGCCCAAGACTTCGCCGATGGTCGCCATAGACGCACCGCCCTGGCCGGCGTCGCCGAGATATTTCAAGATACCGACAGCCCTGTCGAGCAGCTGAGTTCCTGTTGCTGCGATCTCGTCCTTCGCCATGCCTGCCCCCAAATCCGAGTTCGAGGGGATTCCTTATACATCCGGACAGTATTGTAAACGTCTAGGCGGAATTGCTCCAGGGCAATCGGGTGAGTTAACGGGTGACAATTGGCTTGCGAGCTGAATCTGTCGAGATCGTCTGATTCTTTAAAGGGCGATCTGGATGAACGATTTAGCGTGCGCTGCCGGCGCTTTGGCCGAGACGGTTGTATTTCTGAAACATTT